>NC_012526.1:1186666-1512500 GCF_000020685.1 Deinococcus deserti VCD115
CGATGACGCACTGGGTGGGGACCCGCATCTGCTCAAGCCAGGCTTTAGCCGCAGGGGGTAACAGTGCTGCACGGCTTTCCGCGTGCTCGGGGATAGATTCGCCGGGTGGCGGAATCGCGGCAGCCACCACGTCCGCTGATAGGCTGGGCAGCATGTCTGAGCTGCTCTCCCTGGAGACCCTGAACGCGCTGGGCGACGGCCATTTGCCTGGCCTGATCGGAATTCGTTTTACACATGCGCAGAAGGGTCTGCTGCGCTCCAGGCTAGAGGTGCGGCCCGAACTGCTGGCGCCAAACGGGTTTCTGCATGCGGCGAGTGTGATTGCTCTGGCCGATACCACCTGCGGCTACGGCACCCGCATGATGCTCCCCGAGGGTGCAGCTGGATTTACGACTATCGAACTCAAAAGCAACCACCTGGGCACGGCCCGCGAAGGCGTGATTACCTGTGAGGCCCATGTGGTTCACAGCGGACGGACCACCCAGGTCTGGGACGCCGAGGTGCGGGCGCCTACCGGCAAGGTGATGGCCCTGTTCCGCTGCACCCAGGCCGTTCTGTACCCACAAGGGTAGGGCACGTGCCGGGCGCTGAGACCTTCCTGCACCACGCCGACCCCCTGACCCGCGAAATTGCCCGGGGGTACGCAAGTGGTGCGTTCCTGATGGACAACGGTGACGGCCTGCAATGGTATGCGGTAGGTGGCCGGGCCGTGGTGCCGCTGACTGAAGCACAGGGCCTGCATGTCTCGCGGCGGCTGCGGCGTGAACTGGCACGTTTCGAGGTCCGCCGCGATACGGCTTTTGACGAGGTCATCGCGGGCTGCCGGGGCGAGCTCAGTGGTTCGCCCCCCCGGGATGGCCAGTGGATCAGCGACGAGTTGACCGTGATCTACCGTCAGCTGCACGCCACCGGTCTGGCCCATTCCTTTGAGGTCTGGCGCGATGGCGTTCTGGCTGGCGGGGTGCTGGGCCTGGCGCTGGGCGGCGCCTTTATTGCCGAAAGCAAATTCCACCGTGTCTCGAATGCAAGCAAGGTCGCCCTGGTCCAGCTGGCCGCTCACCTGCATGCCCGGGGCTTTACGCTGCTGGACGCCCAGATTCAGAATCCGCATCTGGAAACACTGGGCGTTTTCGAGATTGACGATGCAGACTACGCCCGGAGACTTGAAGTAGCGCTGAAGCAGAACGTGGCCTTCTGAAACGCTGGTGCTGAGGTGGCGCAGGACGTCTCCCGGCTGCTGAATGGAGAGTTCTCCTAGCCAATTGTTGCTGCGCCCCCGCTCACACGCTTACCCTGACCGCATGACTGCCGCTGCCCCCGCACCTCTGGACTCCGATCCGGCCAACCGGGCGCCCCTGCGCGTCCTGATCTGCGACGAAATGAACCCCGGCGACCTTGACTACGACGGGTTTCAGATTGACTATCAGGGCAACATGGACCGCGCCGAGACCCTGCGGCGCCTGCCTGAATACGACGCGCTGATTACCCGCAGCCGCACCAAGGTGGACCGCGAACTGATTGATGCCGCTGGTCCAAGGCTCAAGGTGATCGGGCGCGGCGGTGTGGGCGTAGACAACATTGACCTGGAATACGCCAGCCTGCGCGGCCTGCTGGTGCTCAACGCACCGGAAAGCAACAATGTTTCGGCCGCCGAACTGGCCGTGATGCACCTGATGGCCTCGGCCCGCGGCCTGACCCGCAGCGACCGTAAAACCCGTGCCGGTGAGTGGGACCGTAAATACCTGGGCATGGAACTCAAGGACAAGACCCTGGGTATCGTGGGCCTGGGCCGCATTGGCAGCATCGTGGCTGACCGCGCGCAGGGACTGCGTATGAACGTGGTGGCCTTTGACCCCTACGTCCCGGAAAACAAATTCGAGCGCCTGGGCGTGGAGCGCGCCGAAACCCTTGAGGACCTGCTGGCCCGCGTGGACGCCGTGACGGTTCATACCCCTCTGACCGAGGAGACCACCGGCATGATCGGTGCCCGCGAACTGGCGCTGCTGCGGCCCGGGGGCATCGTGGTCAACGCGGCGCGTGGGGGCATTGTCGATGAGCAGGCTCTGGTGGACGCCCTGAGCTCCGGGCATCTGTTCGCTGCCGGGGTGGACGTGTTTGTCGACGAGCCGCCCACGCCGGACCACATCTTCCTGAGCGCCCCGAACCTGGGGATCACGGCTCACCTTGGAGCCAACACCTACGAGGCCCAGGAACGTGTCGGCGCTGAGATCGTCTCGCGCGTGCTGGCCGCGCTGCAGGGTGACGTCAGCAAGGGCGCGGTGAATGCCCCGGCTCTGGACGCCAAGACCCTGGAGGCTCTGGGCGGCTACCTGCAACTAGGAGAGAAGCTTGGCCGCATTCTGGCTCAGCTGCTGCCCGGTGCTCAGGACGTCGAGGTCACCTTCCGCGGCGAATTTCCAGCGGACCCGGCGCCGGTGGTCACCGCCGCGCTGGTCGGCTATCTGTCCGGCAGCACCGAGGACACGCCCAACATGATCAATGCCCGTGCCCTCGCCCGTGAACGTGGACTGAATCTCGCGGTGCGCCAGGAGCAGGACAGCCCCGACTATCAGACCGAAGTCATCGTGACGGTGCGTACCGGGGAGGGCGATCAGAAGCAGCGCGCCCGCACGATCGGAGGCACGGTGTTCGGACGGAGCCCTCGCCTGACCCGCCTGCGCGATTACCGCGTGGAGCTGGAACCCGAAGGCTACATCCTCATCGCCAGCAACGAGGACAAGCCCGGCGCCGTGGCCAAGCTCAGCAACCTGCTGGGAACCTGGGGCGTCAACATTGCCGGGATGGCTCTGGGACGGGCCGCGAAGGGTGGGCAGGCCCTCTTTACCCTGACCCTTGACGATGGGCTCAGCGCCGAGCAGCTGCAGGCCATTCGCAACCTGGACGTCATTGACAGCGCGTACCTCGTGCGCGTCTGAGACAGGTCCTGGGTCCATCCCTTGAGCTGTGAGGGCTGGGTCCCGGAAAAACTCAGCTTTTGGGGATGCTGTGGCTGGCGTTGCTGGCGGCTCCTGTTATGGCGATGAAGCTCAAGCTCAGGCCATGGGTGGTCGACTGCCGAAGGGGCACTGACCGTTTACCGGTGCAGGTCAGCTTTAATAGTCCATGCCCGGAACAGAATGCGTGTGCTTGGCTCGTAATGCGCTGCCTAACGAGGTTTTTCCCTGCTGGTCATCAGTCATGCAGCGCATTCGCATTACGCGGAATCGTGGATCGCCAGTGTCGTTTCTCCAACTGGCGTAGGTCAGGCTCGTGAACGATGGCTGTCAGGTATGCAGCCAGAGCCCGGAGCTCGTCATCTTCCTGATCGCCGGTCCACATGCCTACGCGAACCAGATGACCAGAACCGCACAGGTCATTCGATGCCAGGTCGTCCACGACAAGGATCCAGTGTGCGGGATACCGGGCACAGACCCACCTGGCCCTGAACTTCCTGGCCGGTTTCCTCAACTCGCCCTCGCCCTCTTCGGTTCGGCGCCAGGTGCACCGATCACGGTGCCACAGGAAAAAGGCGCGCCCGGCAAGGTCAAACTGCGTTTCGAAAGCAATGACCCTGAGCCCGGCCCTCATCCAGTCCTCGCTGGCGGCAGTCCAGACCGCAAGGTCGTAATGGTCGGCTACGGCTTCTAGAAACGACTCGAGATACGGGCGAACCAGAAAGCGGTGCCCCTCAGACACCGGCGGGTCGGGAATCCCGTGCCAGAGGGTTTCGTCCAGGTCAAGAACGAGTAGCGGACGATACGCTGGCAGGTTCTCCAGGGCTGATCCTGACACAGGCACCTGGCTGAAGTGCTGCGTGTCTGTGAATTGAAATCCGCTGCTCAGCAGGTACTTTTTGGCTACCCGGTCAAATCTTCTTGCTTTCGCTTTAAACCATACCATACTGTCTGGTATGGAAATCTTGATTTGGCCCGTAGTTGTTGTGATGCTTATGGTTGCGGGGCTACATGTGGCGTGGGGTGTGGGCGTAACGTGGCCGGGACGCGACGCTCGGGACCTCGCTCAGAAAGTGGTCGGTGGATCAGAAGGCGACCCGATGCCGTCGCCGCTCGCTTGTTATGCGGTTGCCGGCGCTCTGCTGGTTGCGGCTGCAGCCCTGGTTCTGACCTTATTTCCCCATGGCTTTCAGCCGCCGCTGCGGCTTCTAGGTTTCGTGACCGCTGGCGTTTTTCTGCTTCGTGGGGCACTGGGCTATGTCCTGCCACGCCTGGCAGACACCGGGCAGGACTTTTACAGGCTCAACCGCGTGCTGTACTCGCCTCTGTGCCTGGCGCTCGGAGGCATGACCCTGCTGGCGCTGCTGGGTTAAGCCTGTGCGGCGTAAACGTGGCGATTGGCTGGCAGCGGGCTTTGACCTTCTGCGCGAGGAAGGCGAGCAGGCCCTAACGCTGGAGAGGTTGTGCGGGCACATGGCTCTGACCCGGGGATCCTTTTACCACCACTTCAAAGGAATGCCCGAGTACCGGCAGGCCCTGCTGGACGCCTGGAAGGACAGCCTGACGGAACAGGTGATTGCTCAGGTCCCTGTCAGCGTTTCGGGTCTGGAGGCGCTGTCTGTGCTGGATCAGGCTGTCACAGCCCTCGATCACCGCCTGGATCTGGCTTTCCGGGCGTGGTCGCTGCGTGATCCGGCGGTCAGGGAAGCAATGAGTGAGGTGGACGCACGGCGGATCAGCGCCCTGACCCTCTGGCATGAGCAGGCGGGGCACCCCCGCGCCGGGAACCTGGCTCAGCTGGAATACGCCACCTTTCTGGGTGCTCAGGCCCTTGGCCGGGTAAGCGACGAGGGCCACCTGCACAGCATCCACGCTTTGGCCATGTCGGCGCTCATTCGGGAGCTGATCCGGACGGAAAAGCCGGACGCAGGCTGACCTGTCAGAGCTCGCGGCTCAGCCGGTCAGCCGCAACCAGCAGGACATCCCACACTCCACTGTACGGCGGAGCGTAGGCGAGGTCGGACTCGAACAGATCCTGCACGCTGGCACGGCGATGCAGCAGTGCGGCCACCACATCCACCCGCTTGACGCTGTCTCCACATCCCACCAGCTGGGCACCCAGCAGACGTCCGCTGCCCCGTTCGCCGGTCAGACGCACGAAAATGGGCTGGGCGTCCCGGTAATACCCGGCATGGTCGGTGCTTTTTACGTCCACACTGACGGCATTCAGGCCCAAAGTATCGGCGTCCGTCTGTGTCAGGCCTGTGCGGGCGGCCCCCAGTTCGAACACCTTGAAGATTCCGGTGCCGGCAACCCCTGGAAACCGGGCGTCACCTCCCGCCATGTTGACCCCTGCAACCCGTCCCATGCGGTTGGCACTCAAGGCCAGCGGGATATGCACCTTACGGCGGGTCACGCGGTGGATGCATTCCGTGTTGTCCCCAGCGCTGTAGATGCCTGGTACGTTGGTTTCCTGGCGGGCATTGACCGCGACTGCGCCACTTTTTCCCAACCTGACACCAGCGGCCCGGGCCAGTTCAGTGCGGGGCTGGATCCCTACGGCCACGATAACCAGATCAGCCCGGACCAGTCCGTCCTCAGTCTGTACCCCGGTCACACGCCCATCCCGTCCGGTCAGGCTGACCACACCGGTATTGCACCGGACGTCTACGTCATGCTGCTCCAGCTCAGCCCGGACCAGGCGCTGGTACTCGGGGTCCAGCATGCGACCGGCAACTTCTGGCGCTTTTTCCAGCAGCACCACGCTCAGACCACGCGCGCGCAGGGCATCGGCCATCTCTATGCCTATGTAGCCAGCCCCGACAACGCAGGCCCGCCGTGCGCCCTTCAGGGAAGCTTCAATGGCCTGACCATCCGGAATCTCGCGCAGAAAATGCACGCCGCTCAGGTCGGTCTGAGCCCAGTCGGGCCGCAGCGCCGAAACGCCTGTTGCCAGGAGCAGCCGGTCATACGGTTCGGTCAGCGTCTGCCCTGAAACGCGGTCCTGCACCGTGATGGTCGCGGCTGTGGAGTCAACTCCGGTGACCTCGTGCCCCAGACGCACGCCAATGCCCCGGGCACGCATCTGGGCAGGGGTGCGCGCAACCAGCGCGTCAAAGTCCTTTACGTCCCCACCGAGCACGTAGGGGAGACCACATGCCCCGTAACTGATCCAGTCTCCCCGCTCGAACACCACGATCTGGGCCTCTGGATCCTGACGCCGCGCGCGGCTGGCCGCTGACATACCCGCCGCCACACCTCCCACAATCACAATCCGCATCCTGTTCAGGCTAGTGCGGCTGTGCGGGCTCCTGCCTTTACGGTTTCCATGGTGGACGACAGGGAGGTGTGAGCAGACCGGCTCCGCTGAACTGTCCCATTCATGCACCTTCCTAGCCATGTGCTCAAGGCGGGGCGTGCGCTGGCCGCCGGAGGCATTGGTGGCGGATACAAGACGTTCGGCACACAGTGCCGGGCAAGCGTGGAGGGGCATGCGGTCTGTTTGTCGTGCTCCCCGCCGTAAAACCAGCGGAGCTATGACAACAGCTTCCAGACCTTTGCGGTTTTTTCCGTTGGCGCGTCAGGCAACCATACAGACTGTCCCCGGGTCATGGAACACTGGTGCCGCCCGCAGATGTGCCTTCAATCCTCCTCAGGACGACGCGCTGGCGCGGCCTTCTGGCGGGTTGAAGCTGGTCGTGCCCAGGCATGGGGCGTCCCTGGTGGGTAGGCAGCCCTTACCGTTTGAATGTGCGGGCTCTTACGATAGTGGCATGACAGGTCAAGACCGCCCGCTGGCCGACTACACGCCTCTCAACCGTGAGCGCCTGATCGCTCCCGGGCCAGTCGAGGTCGATCCTCGCGTGCTGCTGGAACTTGCGCAGCCGCAGATGCATCACCGTGCACAGGCTGGCATCGACAAACTGATGGAAGCCCGCGCCAAACTGACGCGGTTGCTGGGTGACCCCTATGACGCCGTGATTACCACCAGCAGTGGCACCGGCGCCTTTGAGGGCGCGCTGGTCAGCACCACCCCCAGCGGCGCCCGGGTGGTCAACGCGCAGGCTGGAAAATTCAGTGAACGCTGGGGCGAGATGGCCCGGCGGTTCGGCTACGACACCCAGATTGTGGCCAAACCCTGGGGTGAGATGCTTGACCCCGACGAGATCGCGTCAGCCACAAAGGACGCACATACGCTCTGTATTACCCACAGTGAAACCAGCACTGGCGCACTGCATGATCTGCAGGCCATCGCCAGCGCGGCCAGGGCAGGGAACCCGGATCTGATCATCATTGCCGACTGCATCACCAGCTACGGCGTCGCTGAACTGCGCCCAGCTGAATGGGGAGTGGACGTGATCGTCTCCGGCAGCCAGAAGGGCACGGCGACCCCGCCAGGGCTGGGGTTCGTGCTGTTCAGCCCACAGGTTCAGGAGCGGCTTATTCGTGATACGCCCCACGGGTTTTACCTGGATATGACGCGTGAACTGGCTGGTCAGAAGGCTGGAAGCACTCCCCAGACTCCAGCCATCAATCTGTTGTATGCGCTGAGCACCGCACTCGACCGCCTGATCAGCGTGCCGCTGGAAGTCCTGTGGGCCGAGCAGGCCCGCAAGACGCAGGCACTGATCGCGGCAGGAACCGCACTGGGAGCTCCAGCGTGGGCCGCGCGTCCCAGCCCGGCGGTAGCGGTCCTGACCCCACCTGCGGGGCTGACTGGCCGGCAGGTGGCGGGGCGGCTCGCCCAGATGGGCCAGCGTGCCCTGCCGGGTCAGGCACCTCATGAAGACACGGTATTCCGCGTCAGCACCATGGGGTACGCCGACCGGTATGACGCCCTGGCAATTGCCGGCATTCTGGAAGACTGCTTCTCGGATCTTGGTGCGCCGGTCGCCCGGGGAGAGGCTGTTCAGGCCGCCTGGAGAGCTCTGAGCGCGTCATAAGCTGCCTGTGGACATTCCCCACACGGGTCCCACCTGCTCCGCGTAAACGGGCCTTCCTGCCTCACAGACGGGTACAGGGGGCCGGGAGAATGCCACACATGAAACATCTTGTCTTTCCGGCCGCAGCCCATGCCGGAGCTTTCATAGCCGAGCTTCGCAGCCGGGGGGGTGATTCATCCAGAGGTAGGCCAGACCTCCTTGCACTGCCGCAGTGAACTGGAGGGCAGCAGAATCGACACCGGAGTCCAGGACCAGGGTGTGACCATGGAACTCGTGGAGCGCGGTGGGGACGTGGGCGACATCACTGGCGGCGCGCTGAAAGGGGGAGTCATCGGGACGGTGGCAGGGCTTGCAGCAGGCGCTGTTGTGGCTGCCAGCGGCGGTCTTGCCGCTATACCCGTGCTCCTGGGCCTGGGTATCGGCGCCGCAGCCGGCGCAGTTCACGGTGACGGCAGGCAGAATCCCATCAAAGGCCGGATGGAAGGTTGTTACAGCCTTGACGATCGCCGCTATGACCGCATTAATCCGAGGTTGGGCTGGAGAGCCGTGTCGTGACCGTGGAAGATGAGGTGCCAGCCGCAGCGGTGGACGCTACGTCTCAGCCGTGACAGCAGGCAAAAGCGCCACGGAGTCGGCCGACTCCGTGGCGCTTTTTGCAACAATTAGTCGAGAACTGTGATGCCTGCGTCGCGCAGACGCCGCCGGGCGTCCCGTATGCCCTCGCCGTTGACCCTCATGACAAAGCGGCGGTACCCGTTTCTTCCACCGTAGGTTGCGACGCTGATGATGTTGCTGGGCAAGATGGCCTGAGTGGCCCGCTCCAGGCTGCCCGGCACGTCAGGCATATCCAGGGTCAGCCGCTGGCCGCCCTCGCGCATGCCGAGAATCCCTGTAAATGCGCGCAGCACATCCATGGTCGTGATGATTCCACTCAGGCGCCCGGAATCGCTGAGGACCGGCAGCCCGCCTACATGGTGCTCCTGCATGCGCAGCGCAGCGTCTTCCATGTATTCGCCCTCGGCGGCGGTAATCACCGGGCGGGCCATCATTTCAGACACGGTGAGTTTGCTCAGCAGGTAATTCAGTTCCCAGACACTCAGGGTGGTGGCCTTACTGGGCATGGCGTCTTTCAGATCCTTCCGGGTGGTGATACCAACCAGCTGAGAGCCCTCCACGACCGGCAGGCGGCGAAAATTGCCTTCCTTAAGTATCTTCAGGGCATCCATTACAGGAGTGTCGGGTGTGACACTGACGGGGTCAGCCGTCATCCAGTCGCGAACCAGCATGCTGCGAGTCTAAAGCAAAATGTGCCGGATCCTTGCCTGATTCTCAGCTGATGGCCGATGTGAAGTCGCTGTGTCCTGCTTCATTCGGCTCAGAAAGGCTCATGATACGGTGACCGTCATGAAGATGAACGCGAAAGTCCTTGCTCCCCTTGCTGTTGTTGCCGCTTTTGGGCTGGGCACCGTTTCCCCCAGTGCTCAGACTCCTGCTCAGAAAATTGGATTTGTTGATGTGGCCAAGCTGATTTCCAGCCACTCCGGCAACAAGGACATTGAGGACATCCAGAAGAAAGCCGATGCTGAACTGGGTGAACTCGACAAGCAGATCAAGGCCATCGACGCCAAGGGCAGTGCTGCCACGCCCGCCGACAAGGACAAGCGCACCCAGCTGATCTCGACCATTCAGGCCAAGGCCAAGGCCTACGACACCCAGCTGCAGCCCAAGGTTTCCGTCGTCGAGAAGGCTGTTGACACCGCCATCGGCACCGCTGCCAAGAGCAACGGCTTCAGCATCGTGATGGACCGCAACGTTGCGGCCCGCAGCGGCCTGGTCGTCTACGCCGATGACAGCACGGATCTCACCGCCGCAGCAGCCAAGGCTGTCAAGTAAGCCCCACCCTTTTTCTGGTGGCCTGCCCCGCTGCATCACGCGGGGCAGTTGCCATCTGTTCGCGTTTCCGGAGGTCCGTATGAACCGAATTCTGATCCTCCTTCCGCTGGCCCTGCTGGCCACGGTTCCCAATGCTCAGCAGTCCAAGAGCCGCGTTGCATTCGTCAATGTTCAGGCTGCTGTCAAGGCGATGCCTGGCAGCGCCACGTACCTGCAACTGGTCGCCAAGACCGACGCTGATCTGAAGGCCAAGCAGAAGAACATTCAGGCCCTGGCCACCAAAGCGTCGGCCAGCAATACGGCAGCAAACCGGCAGGCCCTCAATACGGCCCAGCAGGCGTATACCAAGACCCAGACCCAGTATGCCCAGCGGGTTGCTGAAGCGTTCAAGCCCCTGGCCAGCAAGCTGAACACCACGATTGCCAAGGTGGCGAAGGCCAACGGTTACAGTGTGGTGCTTGATCAGCGTGTGGCGGCCCAGACAAATCTTGTGGTCTATGCCAACGACAGCGCAACGAACCTGACCAACGCGGTGATCAAAGCGTTGAAGTAAGTGCCCTTGAGAATCGGCCCCAGCCTTTTTCGGCTGGGGCTGATGTGTTTGTTGTGATGGCAACAGTCGAGCGTGGCCGGGAAAATCTCCATTCTGAACGGCGCACGAGGGGCTTGCAGAAGGAGCTGCAACAGACAACTTCGTAGATGTCTCCCACAGCTCCTCCCTCAGATTGTCCTGAGCTTACAGCGCAATAGTTTCGTTTTTGCCTGTCGGGTTGGTCTTGCCAGTGACAGCGCTCCTGGCCATCTTGAACAGCGTCTGGAGCTTGCCGTCACTTTCCCAGTATTCAGCGCCGTGGGCATGAATCTTGATCAGCTGAATGTCCGGATCTTCCTTACCTCCGGCAAAGAAGGCCTTGTAGAAGTCGCTCCACAGCTCATCAAGTTTGGCGCGGTCCTCGACCAGTTCTGCCGTGCCGTTGATGCTGACGTACACGCCTTTATTGGGCTCGGAGTAGCTGACATTGACCTGTGGCCGGGCACGCATATGGCTCACCTGATGGCTTGACCGGCTTCCAATAAACCAGACGTCCCCGTCGAACTCAGTCTGCTGGGTCGTCATGGGGTGGGCGTGGAGGTGGCCCTCTTCGTTGATGACCGTCAGCATCGCGAATTTGACGTCACTGATAATGCCAGCAATCTTTTTGATGGCGTCTTCTCGGCTCGTTCCACTCATGATGTCCAGCGTTTCATGCCTTACCCCCCGGCTTTTGGATACTGCCGCACCGTGTAAAGATTGCAATCAGATTGGATGAGCCTTGCACCCACAGGCACCCTAACGGTGTACGTGGCGTGTTTCAGGCACTTTGCGGACCAGCACGACCCCCAGGATAAAGAACAGAGCTGCCAGCCCGAAGACCAGCGTGTACCCCAGATTCTCTGCCTGAGCATTGCCCCAGTCCAGGAGTTTGCCCTGCGGTGCGCCCACGAACTGAGGCGCGACGAACGCCACATGCCAGATTCCCATATCGCGTGCGAAGCTGCGTCCACTGGGCATGGCGTCGCTGCCCAGCGCCCAGTCCACACTGGAAAAAGCTCCATAGCCCAACCCGAACACCAGAGCCAGCAACAGCGCGACATAGAAGCCCGGAGCCACCAGCAGCAGCAGCGCGGCGCCAGCCATCACACTGCCAGCCACGTAGATGACGGGTTTGCGGCCGACACGGTCACTGATGCGCCCGCCGACCAGAGCGCTCACGATACTGGCGACGATAATGCAGGCCAGCATGATGGAGCTGCTGGCCACCGGATTGGGCTGCCGGAGCACGTCCGCCGTGTAGTACTGGATAAATGGCTGCACCGAATATTGCCCCAGGGCGAACATCACCCGGGTCACGAAGACCCATAAAAAGGGCTGGTAGGCGAACAGTTCCTGCCACGACAGAACCGGGGCGTCGCTCTGGACTGGCGCAGGCTGATCTGCTTCGGGGACGCCGCGAATCGTGATCAGGGCAGCGCCCAGCAGTACCACGGCCATCAGAGCGAAAGCTGCCATTGCTGGCAGGCCCAGCGCGCCCAGTGCAAATCCGCTTGCTGCCCCCAGTAACTGCGCGATGGCCTGCAGCATGCCCATGACACCGCTGTAGCGTCCGCGCTGTTCCTGCGGCACCAGTTGCGGGATGAGGGCTGAATACGGCGCAGTCGCATAGTTGTTTCCGAACTGCACCAGCAGGTAGCCCAGAACGTAGATCCAGAAGCCGTGTCCACCCCCCAGGGTCGTCACGGCCAGGGCCATGACAGCCAGGCCAGCCAGATTGACCCCGACGCCCAGCTTCAGATAAGGCAGGCGGCGGCCGCTGCGGTCACTGTGGGCTCCGACCACAGGAGGCACCACCAGTGCGATGACTGCACCGATGGCCGTCAACAGGCCGAGGTAAGTGCCCTTCTGATCCTCACCTACAAATTTCACGATGTGGGCGGGCATCAGGAGGGTCAGCAGCATCAGCCAGTGAAAGGCTGTGCCAAACCAGAACGCCGACAGGACCCACGGACTCGCGAGTACTGTTCGCGCCTTGGGCGCCACAGGAGAGTGAGGGGTCATGTCATGCAAGTATATGCTGCACATTTACCGCCTCTTTACTTGTTTAAGAGCCTGTGGCGTGAATAGCAGTTCAGTTCCGCCGGGTCGGGTCAGACTGCCGCATGACTGCTGCACTGAATCTTGAAGACGCCCTGGCCTCTTTCCGTTCGGCTTTTACTTACAGCCATCCTGAGGGCCTGACCATTACTCCACACATCGACGGCAAGGTTCTGCGGGTGGAGGTTCGCAATCAGGACATTGACGCCCTGCGTGGCTTTGACGTCGTTGCCGAGCCTCTGGAAACCGAGCACCGCAGCGCTGCGCAGCTTGGCGAGGATGTGGCGCGCGTGGTGGAACAGGAACTGATGTACGGTCAGCTGCCGGCGGTCGCTGAGGGAGGAGCCTTCCGGCGCATCGTCGTCTAAGGCGGTCCCTCCCCGGCCAGCGAATCCCAGTACGCCTGCAGGTCCCGGGCCAGTGGCACTTCGACACTCATCTGTGCTCCGTCCCAGGAAAAGGCGATGCGTGCTGCATGCAGGGCCTGGCGGGGCAGCCCCAGACGTTCGGTAAGGGCTGGGGTCTGACCCGTTTCCATAAAGTCCAGAAAAGCCTGTGGGTCACGGCCGTAAATTTTGTCTCCGACCATCGGCAGTCCCAGATGATGCAGGTGGGCCCGGATCTGATGAAGCCGCCCCGAGCGGGGATAGGCCTCGATCAGGCTGTGTCCGGCGCGCCGGTCGACTACCTGGAAATCCGTCACTGCTGCCCGGCCGTCCGGGACGACCGCCTGACGAATGGTGACCCGGTTGGCTCCGCCCAGCCCCAGGTCACCCAGGGGGGCATCCAGGGTGTAGCGCTCCCATGTGGGATTGCCATGGACGATGGCCAGATAGGTTTTTCCGACCAGATGAGTCTTGAACAGAGTGAAGAACCGCCGGGCCGCATCCGAGTCCCGTGAAAGGATCTGCGCGCCGCTGGTTTCCCGGTCCAGCCGGTGGGGTGGAGCGAGATCAGGTTCACCAGTTTCAGTCTGCATGTAGGTCAGGACATCAGGAACATCAATCCGTGCACGCACCGGGTGCGTCAGCCACAGGGCTGGCTTGTGCACCACATAGAAATCAGGATGTTCGACAATCACCCGCGGCTTGCCGGGCGGAGGCAGCAGAGGCGCGCGCGTCACAGTTCCCAGGTGCTCTGGTAGGGGCGGCCCGACAGACGTGAGGACAGATCAATGCTGCGCTCAACCGTACGGGACAGCCTCTCCCGCAGCCAGGCACCAGGCTGAGCGGGGGCGTCCCAGTGGGTGGACGTCGCGTAGACAAAATGAGGGTTGATCACGCACTTGAAATCGAACATCAGGCCTGCGGCAAAGGCCGAGTGGCTCAGCCAACCGTGGTCGAGGCCGCCTGAGACCAGGAAGGTAACCGGCTGGTCGAACCAGGCTCCGTGGAGGCCACGTTCCTGATCGGTGCTTCCGGTGAGTTCGACCAGGGCCTTGGCGCCGGATCCTATCCCCCAGTTGTAGACCGGCACCCCCAGAAAGACGCCGTCGGCTCCCCGGATAGCGTCGTGATACTGCCGGGCATGGGGATGGGTGTAGCACGTCACATTGTCGAACGGCGGCAGTGGAGTTGACCTCAGGTCCAAGTGAGTTACCTGATGTCCCAGACCCACCAGTTGAGCGGCTGCCAGGTCGCACAGCCAGGCACTGCGGCTCTCCGGATCCAGGCTGGTCGAAAGCACCGTGAACTTCATGCCGGGCAGGCTAGCGCGACCTGAGTGTTCAGTCCTGAAGACAACAAAACAAGGTGGGCACTAAGAAGCGCCCACCTGAACTTTTCATGTTACGGTACTGCGTCGAACTGGTTTCCGCGCGAAGCGGAAATTACCAGCGGCTGCCGCCGCGGTTGCCGCCCATGCCGCCGCCGTTTCCATTGTTGCCGCCCATAGGTGCAGGCGCAGCGTTGGTCACCACAACGTTCTTGGCCTGGGGGCCTTTGTTGCCCTGGCCGGACTCGACTTCAAACTCAACTTCGTCGCCTTCGTTCAGCTTGCGAAAACCGCCGCTCTGGATGGCGCTGTAGTGCACGAACACGTCGGGGTTACCGGGATGTTCGATAAAGCCATAACCTTTCTCAACGTTAAACCACTTTACTCGACCTTGAGCCATAACTCTCCTTGCATCTCGTAACCTCGACGCTCAGTCACCCACCCTCTGGGTCGGAACCGCGATATAGCGCGTGGCTTGAGACGTAAAAAGTATCGCATGTTCTCATGCGGAAGGATGCGAATTATGACCTTCAGCTAAAGGCCTTCAGTACTGGTGCCAGGCCAGATTCCATTACAGTCATCACAAACCTGGACAGGGTTTCCCGCCATCGGCGGGGGATCATCTATGTATGTACAGTCTCTCCTGGACTGCATGCTAATCTGCGCATAGATCAACACGCTGCTGCCTCTCTGTCAGGACCGCTCCCCGGATCCCACAAGGACCCACGCGACCAGGCCGGTGGCACCCAGCACACGGAGGAAAGGCATGCCGCGCTACGCCCTGGAAGGGCACGTCCCGGAAATTCACGCGACGGCGTTTATCGCCCCAAGTGCCGATGTTATCGGTCAGGTCACTGTGGCTGAAGGAGCCAGTGTGTGGTTTGGTGTGGTGCTGCGCGGTGATCTGGAAGCGATCGAGATCGGTCCTGGATGCAACGTCCAGGACGGCGCAGTGTTACACACAGACGCCGGCTGGCCCTGTGTGCTGACTGAACGCGTGACGGTAGGCCACCGGGCCATCGTTCACGGCGCGAGCTGCGGCCCAGGCAGTCTGGTGGGTATGGGCGCCGTGATGCTCAGTGGCTCCAGCCTGGGTGCCGGAGCCATGCTGGGTGCCGGTGCGGTCCTGCCGGAGGGTGTACATGTGCCCGACGGAATGCTGGCTGTGGGTGTTCCGGCCCGCGTCGTGCGGCCCGCTCCGTCTACCGGGAACGCAGCCCGTTACGTCAGGAATGCGGCCCGCTTCAACGATCATCTGCGGCGTCTGCCTGAGCCCGGTATAGCCGAGTATCACGGTGAGCAAAAGAACGACACGATTGAGAACGGTCGGGTCGAACAGACACTGGAACTGGCTGGCGTGGAGCACCGGTGAGCAGGAGTCTGTCCTCGCCGCTTCCAGGGGGTGACGGTGCCGAGCGCCGCCCGGCGCCAACCCCCGAGGTGCCGGAGGATCTGGCTGAGCTGATTCCTGAACTGACTCCGATGTTTCCAGGAACTGCACCATTCCTGGCCCGGTTTCTCCCGCAGGCTACTCCCGCGCATCTGGGCCTGAACCAGCTGTTCTGCGACCTGCACGCTTTTTTGAAGTGTCTGCACGAGCAGAGCTGGTATGGGTACCTGCACGCTTCGCTTGGTGACCAGAGCGCATACGTTCTGCTGTATGAAGGGCGTACGGTGACAGCTGCGGCGGCGAGCGCCACGGGTGAGCAGGCGCTGGGAGAACTGCTCAATCTGTACGAGCAGGGAGCTGCCCTGGCCGCGTACCCGTTGCCAGCGACTCTGGCCCATGTGCTGAGCGGGGTTGGCTCGCGGGCCTGGAAATTCAATCTGACCGAGGACTTTACCGGGCTGCATGCCCGTCCTACCGGCGCAATTTTCTATGCTCGCGGTGAGATTGTCGCGACCATGGCGGCCACCCTGCCCTATGAGGGCGCCTTCCCCGCTCCGTTGAGGCCGCAGACCCTGATTCTGCCCCGGAGTCTGGCTGGCTGGGCTCACCATCACTACACGTTGACTCTGCGGGGCCGCGACGCCCTGAACGCTATTACTGGCATTCACCAGAGCTTCCGGACTCAGCATGGCCAGGCGGGACTGGCTTTCCTGCGTGCGCTTGGCGATAAACTTTCGCCTGCCGAATATGCGATGCGCTCTGACGTGGCCCTGCATGATCTGGAGCCGATGGTGCAGGACTTTCTGCGAACTGGCTGCGTCCGCGAACACTGATTACAGTTTTTTTGAGGCTGGTAAATCCGGGACTGCCTGGGGGCATGACCGTGCCCTCTCAGCTTTCGCATTGATATCTAAAATTGGTCGCACCTGTACGTGCTCTTGAGCCCGGCGCTATCAGGCCGGATAAACCGGGTCAGTGCGCTTTTAAAACAAAAGGAAGGGCCGACCCACGCTGGAGTCAGCCTCCCGGCGCACATAGACTTCACCCGGCCCATGCTTTGAATTGTTGCGCTGATGCTTTTACTTTAACTGAATGGTGTCACGGTGTTGTCACATGTAGTGATACGCGCTGCCTGATCGTGTGGTATCAGATCACTTCCCGGAAGGCCACGCTGTGACTGCGGCTTTGTAACTCGGCACGCAGATACTGCAGCCGGGGGTGCTCCAGCCGGGGGTCATGCGCCAGGATGTGCTTGGCCAGTTCGCGGGCCTGCTCGATGATGGACGTGTCGTTGGCCAGGTCAGCCAGGCGCAGATCCGGAATCCCGCTTTGCCGGGTGCCGCGGATTTCACCCGGGCCGCGCAGCTTGAGGTCGGCCTCGGCAATGACAAAGCCGTCGGTGCTGCCTTCGATGATGCCCAGACGCTGCCGGGTTTTCTTACTGTGTTCGCCGGCGATCAGTACGCAGTAACTCTGCGCGCTGCCTCGTCCTACGCGTCCACGCAACTGATGAAGCTGCGCGAGCCCGAAGCGTTCGGCATTCTCAATCACCATGACCGTGGCGTTCGGAACGTCCACGCCTACCTCAATGACTGTGGTGGACACCAGCAGATCGAATTCACGTGCCCGGAAGCGCTCCATGACGTGATCCTTCTCCGCGGCGCTCATACGGCCATGAAGCAGGTCGATACGCGCCTCCGGCAGGATGGTTTTCAGGTCGTCGGCCAGCTGGGTGGCGGCCAGCAGTTCCAGGTTCTCGTTCTCGTCGATCAGGGCCGTGACCACGAAAGCCTGCCGCCCTTCGCGGATCTGGCGCATGACAAAACCATATGCCTGCGTGCGGTGGGTGTCCTGAATCAGTTTGGTTTCGATCGGCGTGCGGCCGGGCGGCATCTCGTCAATAACGGACAGTTCCAGGTCGCCGTAGGCAGTCAGCGCCAGGCTCCGCGGGATAGGTGTGGCCGACATGACCAGCACGTCCGGCCGGCCGGCCAGCAGCTTGCGGCGCTGCTGAACGCCAAAGCGGTGCTCTTCATCGATGACGGCCAGACCCAGGTTGTCGAACTGGACATTTTCCTGAATCAGCGCCTGGGTGCCCACCACCACGTCCACCTCGCCCCGGGCGATTCGGGTCTGCATCTCCAGCTTCTGCTTAGCCGCCATGGCTCCGATCAACAGGCCGACGCGCACGTCCAGCTGATTCAGGTACCCCACGAGATTGTTGTAGTGCTGCCGCGCCAGGATCTCGGTGGGGGCCATCAGGGCGCCCTGGTAGCCATCGCGCACCGCCAGATACAGCGCACAGGCCGCCACAGCCGTCTTGCCGCTGCCCACGTCACCCTGCACCAGCCGGGCCATCTGCCGCTCGGAGCGCATGTCGTCCGTAATTTCCAGCAGGACCCGCCGCTGTGCATTGGTCATGCGGAAGGGGAGGACAGACTCAAAGCGCTCGATATCGTCGCCCCTGGCCTCGAAGCGTTTGCCCTGCAATACGGCGTCTTCACCCTGGAGGAGCATGCGCAGTTCCAGAAACAGATACTCGTCGAAGCGCAGCCGTGCGTTGGCCCGGGAAAGCTGAGCCTCGTCAGCCGGGAAGTGAATGCCCCACAGGGCGTCGCTCAGATCGGTGATTCCATATTTCTGACGCCAGTGGGCCGGCAGGTAATCGTCGAGCGGGACCGACTGCAAAGACCGGAAGGCGGCGCGGCGCAGGAACTCCTGCGAGATGCCCTCCTTGCTGTCATACACGCCCACGATGCGCCCGGTACTGAGCGAATCCTGGGCACCGTCCACCGTTTCCAGGTGCTCGACGCCCAGCTGCACGTTGCGGCCGAAGCGCTTGACCCGCCCGGTCAGCACCAGGCGTGCGCCCTCACGCAGCTGCCGCTCTACCCAGGGCTGGTTGAACCAGGTTGCTTTGACCCTGCCGCCCGAAGGCGTTTCGAGCGTCACTTCAATGACGAGCATGCCGGGCCGTGGGCTCCGCCTTGACTTGGCCACCACGGTGCCCTCGACCGTGACTTTCTGGCCTTCTTCCACCTCGGCCAGATCGGGGAGGGCGCGGCGGTCCTCGTGGCGGTGAGGATAGGCGTGAAGCACGTCCCGCAGCGTATGCAGTCCCAGCGAGGTCAGTTTGCGCGCGCCGCCGGGGCCAGTATCCAGGCGCGAGACCTCGGCGTCCGGAGGCAGTCGCTCTCCGGAGACCGCTGGTGGAGGAGCCACACGTGCTGCCGGTCGGATCGGCCGTTTTTCAGGCTGGGAAGTGGGCTCAAGCAGTGCCAGGGCGGATTTCAGCGCGGCTTCACGCTTGGCCGGCTCCAGGGACCCATACCCACCAAGCACTTCCCTGACCTGCGGAAAAGGATTGCCCAGCGGAGAGGCCAGCAGTTTCTCGACGCCGCCGGCCACTACCCGGTTCTGACAACCGGCGGCCAGCTCCGCCGCGAGGGGCCGCCTGAGTCGCTCGCGTAGTTCTGCCACCGTCGCCATTCCTCCCCGAGGCTAACAGAGCGCGGCCGAGCAATCCGTGAGGAATGACTTCCGCAGGGGGAGAGAGTTGCCCAGTTGGTCCCGCGGCCCGCTGGTGGCTTCCAGTGGTCAGCTCCTTACCTCTACCTTGTGGACAGTCTCTTGAAAGGAAGCTCCTTTCGGACCTGGCAAGGTTGCGCAAACATGTAGGGGCGTGATGAGCCCACAGGGCAAAAGTAGAATCTGCCTCCTCACCCTTCAGATTCCCGATCTGCCGGTTGCTATCCCTCGCGCTTGCCGGTGGGTTTGAGCTGAGCCCTGCGCCGGCGCACCACCATCAGTGAAACGTGCCGCCGGAATGTCCAGCGGCACGTCTGTTGGTGAGACTTCTGGCACAGGTACCCGCTTTATGGCATTCGGACATCAACGCTGGGCCTGAAGCTCTCAGACGGAGGACGCCCATCCTGCACCGCGGTCAGTGCTTTTGTTTTTTGGGAAGCACGTGCATCAGCGCGACAATCGGAGCACCGATCAACAGGCCGGCAGCGCCGGATCCGAGGGTCTCAACAAGCCATTCGACCAGGCCGTGGGCTGCCGGGACAGCGTGACCAGCGGCCACGGCGTCCTCATGAAGCGCGTGCGCCAGTTCACCGAATCCGAAGGTCTCCAACCCGGCCAGGATGATATGTCCGCCGACCCACAGCATGGCAACGGTGCCGATAATGGACAGCGCGCTCAGGATAATCGGCATGGCCTTGACCAGTCCCCGGCCCAGCGCCTGACTGGCTCCGTTAGCCCCATTGGCCAGCCGCAGGCCGATGTCGTCCATCTTGACGATCAATCCCACCACTCCGTACACCAGCAGAGTAATGGCAAATGCAACGACAATCAGAATCAACGTGCGGGACACGAAGCCTTCAGTGGCCACCTCTGCCAGTGAAATCGCCATGATCTCGGCAGACAGGATGAAGTCAGTCCGGATGGCACCTGCGATCATCTGTTCTTCGTGGGCCTCACTACTCAGAAGAACGGGTTGATCGCTCTGCTCGTCGTGATGTCCACCGACGGCTTCGTACAGCTTTTCAGCGCCCTCGTAGCACAGGTAGGCGCCGCCCAGCATCAGGATCGGGGCGATA
This sequence comes from Deinococcus deserti VCD115, assembly GCF_000020685.1. Taxonomy (NCBI): domain Bacteria; kingdom Thermotogati; phylum Deinococcota; class Deinococci; order Deinococcales; family Deinococcaceae; genus Deinococcus; species Deinococcus deserti. The sequence goes on from NC_012526.1 coordinate 1,206,796, forward strand.
GCCCACGGCAGGAACTGGCTGAGCAGCAGAGCGGTCGGCAGAATAAACAGCAACTTGTTGCGCAGCGAACCCCTGGCAATACGCCAGATGATCGGCAGTTCGCGCTGAGGCAAAAATCCGGCCACGTACCGTGGTGTGACAGCCGCGTCATCGACCACCACTCCGACGGCTTTGGTGCCCGCCTTGGCCGCGGCAGCCCCGATATCGTCAATCGAGGAAGCGGCAATCTTGGCAATAGCAGCCACGTCATCGAGAAGCGCGACCAGCCCGCCACTCATCGGCTGAGCTCCGGAGTCTGTTGCAGGTGACCGCACCGCTCAGCGCATGCAGGCCACCAGGTTGGGGCAGCGGAGAATCGTTGCCCACACAGGGGGCTGCAGGGGTCAGGGAAGTGCCATACGGCCATCAGGCCCACAGAGTAGCAATCCAGGGCGGTGACCGGAGCCAATCTGTTGTTAAGAGCCGCTCTGTTGTGACGTGCCCTCAGGCGCGGCTGGAAGCGTGGAAGGCCCAACCCTCAGGCACAGAGCAAGCGCGACCGCCGCCAGGACGCCCGCCAGAATGTAAGCACGGCGCAGTCCCTCAGCCAGTTCGGAGCCCCCAGTCACAATGGCCTCTGCGCCGATGAGCAGGGCCATCAGTGCCACTCCCAGGGCGCCGCCCATCTGACGGGCAAACAGAACGCCACTGGTCACGGCGCCCAGTTCCTTGCGAGCGCTGCTTTCCTGCGCAGCCAGCAGCAGGCTGAGCATGGCAAATCCCATTCCGGTCCCCACGGCGAATCCCAGAACGCTTGTGACCCACAGTGGCGCGTGGACCGCGAAGACCAGGGCTGAGAACATCACGACCAGGACCACAAAGCCGCTCTGGGCAATGCGTATCAGAGGCACCGTCTTGACCAGCCTGCCCGTCAGGATGGCGGTCAGGGTCCAACCCACCAGCATGGGTGTAAGGATCGCGCCGGCCGCTGTAGCACCACCACCAGAAACCCCCTGCGCGTACAGCGGCAGGTAGGCAATGATCCCGAAATAGGCCGCGCCGCCCAGCATGTTGCCCGCAAACGCGACCCTTGGCAGCCGCTGCCGCAGAGCGCGCATGGGCAGCAACGGGTCCGGGTGCCGGCGTTCCACAGTGATTGCGGCACCCAGGGTGACCAGCCCCAGACCCACCAGCAGCCAGTGCCGCTGCTCAAGTCCCCAGACCACCAGACCGCTTCCCAGCGTGAACAGCGCCGCACCCGCCCAGTCGAGCCGTGCGGGGCGGGGCTGACCGGTCTCCGGGAGAAAGCGCAGGGCCAGCAGCAGGGCTGCCACGCCAAACGGCAGGCTGGCATAGAACGTCCATCGCCACGACAGTGTTTCGGTCAGCCAGCCGCCCAACAGTGGACCCAGCAGCCCCGAGACTCCCCACACGCCTGAGATCACCGCCTGCACCCGGCCCCGTTCGGCCAGGGTATACAGCTCTCCGACCATGGTCAGGGTCAGCGGAAGCAGGCCCCCAGCCCCCAGGCCCTGCACCGCGCGGGCAGCCACCAGGGTCACCATGCTGTCGCTCATACCGCACAGGGCGCTGCCCACCAGAAAGATGACGACACCCAGCAGATACAGCCGCCGCCGTCCCACCAGATCCGAGCCTCGACCCCACAGCGGGCTGGAGACAGTGCTGAACAGCAGGTACACCGCAAACGGAAGGGCATACAGCTGTTCACCACCCAGGTCGCTGATCACGCTGGGCATAGCGGTGGCCACCACGCTGGCCTCCAGGGCCGCCAGAAAAACACCAACCACCAGTCCGGCTGTGGCCAGCCGCCGCACCTGCGGAGAAAACGAGGGGGGAGCTGTTGGGGTGGGTGGCGTCACGCACGCAGCCTACTGCCAGGATTGAATGAAGATCACGGCGGCTGGCTTCACGGCGTCTGAATCGTTACAGTAGGGAATATGACTTCTGAACAGCAGTCCCTCCACCAACGTCCCCTGGGCCGCACCGGTCTGAACGTCAGCGAAATCGGCTACGGCGCCTGGGGTATCGGTGCCGACATGTGGATCGGTGCCAATGACGACGACAGCCTCACGGCTCTGCGCCGGTATCTCGAACTGGGCGGTAACTTTATCGACACGGCCATGGGCTACGGCAACGGCCACAGCGAGCGTCTGGTCGGGCAGGTGGCTCGCGAATATCCCGGCACACTGGTCGCCACCAAGATCAGCCCCCTCAGCAACCAGTGGCCAGCGGCGCCCGAAACGACCGCCGAGCAGGCATTTCCCGGCGAGCACGTAATCCGCATGACCGAGGCCAGCCTGGAGCGACTCGGCCTGCCCCAGATTGACGTGCAGCAGTTCCATGTCTGGAACGATTCCTGGATCGGTCAGGGTGACTGGCAGGACGCGGTGGCACAGCTTAAACGCGACGGCAAGATCCGCCATTTCGGTATTTCTATCAACGACCATCAGCCGGACAACGCCGTCAAAGCCGTAGAAGCCGGAGTGGTGGAGACCGTCCAGGTCATCTACAACGTGTTCGACCAGTCCCCACAGGACCGCCTGCTGGACGCGTGTCAGGCCAATGGCGTGGGAGTGATCGTGCGCGTGGCCCTGGACGAAGGCAGCCTGACCGGCAACATCACGCCTGAAACCACCTTCCCCGAAGGCGACTGGCGTCACCGTTACTTCGGCGGCGACCGCAAGACCGAACTGCAGCCACGCCTGCGCGCCATCGAGGCCGACCTGGGCATTGAAACCGGTCAGCTGGCCGAGACCAGCCTGCGCTTCGTGCTGAGCCACCCTGCCGTCAGCACCGTGATCGTGGGCATGCGCAGCCTGCGCAACGTGGAGCGCAATGTCGCCATGGGGGATGGCCGTGGTCTCCCGGCCGAACAGGTGCAGAAACTGCACGCCCACCGCTGGGACCGCAACTGGTACCTGCCTGCAGAGTAAAGACCGCTCTCAGGTGGGCTGTTCTGAGCCCATGTAAGAGTTGTGCACTCAGGCTGGGAAGACGTTGGGAGTCACAGGCCTTCGTTTCCCGGCCAATTTTTATGGAATGGTCCGCCGTGTCTGGTCAGGTGGGCCGTTTTTGCATCAGGGCCGTACGCTTGCACTGAGCCACAATTTCGCCGTGCTGATTGAAGGCGCGGTGTTCGACGGTGACCACGCCCTGGCCGGGCCGCGAGCGGCTCTCTCTGGCGTCGAGCACCACCGATTCGGCCCGGATGGTGTCGCCATGAAACACGGGTTTTGGAAAAGCCACGTCGGTCAGGCCCAGGTTGGCGATCAGGGTGCCCAGGGTCAGCTCGTGCACGCTCAGGCCCACCAGCAGGCTCAGCGTGAGCAGGCTGTTGACCAGCGGCTGTCCGAACTCGGTCTGCGCGGCGTAGGCATGATCCAGATGCAGAGGCTGCGGGTTCATGGTCATGGTCGTGAACAGCACGTTGTCCGCCTCGGTCAGCGTGCGGGTGACGCGGTGACGGATCACCGTGCCCGGAGTCAGTTCCTCGAAATAGCGGCCCTGGGGGCGCTGCAGGTCCTCGTTCATACTTCCTCCGCCTGTGGGGTGATCCCCGCTGCTCCGGCCAGCACGGCCCGGGCCGCGCTCAGCATAGGCTCGTCCACCATCTGTCCTTCAAAACTGAAGGCGCCGTGTCCTCGCCTCGCGGCCTCCTGTGCGGCCTGAAGCAGCGCCCGTGCCCGCGCCAGCTGAGCCGGCGTGGCCCCGAAGATGTCGTGCGCCAGAGCGACCTGAGCCGGGTGGATACACAGTTTGCCGCTGTACCCCAGGGCCCGGCCCTGCCCGGCGTCCTCGCGGAACAGGTTCTCATTGTTCAGGGCCGTCACCACGATATCCAGCGCGGGAACCCCCGCCAGGCGGGCCGCCAGGGCGACCTGAGACCGGGCATACAACACCTCCAGACCACCAGCCGTGCGCATTCCGCCCAGATCGGTGGTGTAATCCTCCGCCCCAAAATAGGCCCAGCCCACCGCCGGGTGCTCCATGATCTCCCGGGCATTCCACACGCCGGCTCCGGTTTCCAGCCCGGCCATCAGTGGCAGGTCCAGTCCCTGCGCGCTCAGGGCGTCCGCCACCTGTTGCACGTCTCGCGCCGATTCCAGCTTTGGCACGACCACCCCGGCCAGTTCGGGGGTCAGCACCGCGAGGTCGGCCTCGAAGTAGGGGGAGTGCACTGCGTTAACCCGCAGAAAGACATTCAGGCGGGGGGCAACAGCTATCAGGTCGCGCGCCGCGTCACGGGCCACTGGCCGGGCTGCGCTCTTCGCGTCGGGGTCACCGGGAATGGCGTCTTCCAGATCGATCACCACGGCGTCAGGGGCACTGCGGGGAAGTTTGGCGATCAGATCCGCCCGGTTGCCGGGGGCGAACAGCACACTTCGTGGCCGGGGCAGCGGCGTCAAACGAACGTTCGTTACGATCACGCCTCCGAGCATACTCCGGGCAAGATGCCTAGCTTCCAGGTTTGACCGGCCCCTCCCGGCGCCGGTACACTCCTCATCATGTTCGCGGCCCTTGCCAACAACAACGATAATGATCCCCACTAGGGGACGCTTCGACGTGCAGGCCGCGCCCCCGACCCAGAACGGAGTCGGGGGTTTTTCGTACTACATCCCGCGTTACCAAGGAGACCCCATGACCGCCACAGCACTACAGCGCACCCTGACCCGCGAGCTGGCCCACTTTGAAGGCCAGACGGTGAAACTTCAAGGCTTTCTGCACGCCCGCCGCGATCTGGGGGGCGTGCAGTTTCTTGTGCTGCGCGACGTAAGCGGCATCGCTCAGTGTGTGGGCAGCGGGCTGGAGTTGCCGCTGTCGGAGAGCAGCGTCGAGGTGGTGGGCAGTGTCAAGGCGCACCCCAAGGCGCCGGGCGGCTACGAGGTGCAGGTCCAGAGCTTCCGGATCATCTCGGCAGCCACCGCTCCGACTCCGGTCGAGATCCCCAAGATGGACTGGCACGTCAACCCCGAGACCATGCTGGACTACCGGGTGGTCAGCGTGCGCGGTCTCAAGGAGCGAGCCGCACTGAAGGTCCAGGCCGAACTGGTTGCCGCTTTCCGTGACCACCTGATGACCGAAGGCTTTACAGAGATCAGTACGCCCAAGATCGTGTCGGCCGGAGCGGAGGGGGGAGCCAACCTGTTTCCCATCGATTACTTCGGACAGCCTGCCTACCTGGCCCAGAGCCCACAGCTGTACAAGCAGATCATGGTGGGTGTGTTCGAACGGGTCTTCGAGGTCGCGCCGGTCTACCGCGCCGAGGAACACGCCACCAGCCGCCACCTCAACGAGTACCTGTCGCTGGACGTCGAGATGGGCTTCATTGAGGACGAAGAGGACGTGATGGCGCTGGAAAACCGCCTGCTTGCTGCCATCATGACCCGCCTGAGGGAACGCTGCGAGACCGAGTTCAGCCTGCTGGGCGCCAGCATTCCGGACGTGCCGGCGCATATTCCGCGCATCACCCTGCTGGACGCCCGGCAGCTGGTGGGGGAGAAGTACGGCCACCCGGTCGGCGGCAAGGATCTGGACCCCGAGGCTGAGCGCCTGCTGTGCCAGCACTACGCCGAGACCGAGGGCAGTGACTTCGTGTTTGTCACCAAGTACCCCCGCGCGGCCCGGCCCTTCTACGCCCATCCTGACGAGGGCGACCTGACGCGCGGTTTTGACCTGCTGTTCCGCGGCATCGAAATCACCTCCGGCGGGCAGCGCATTCACGACCACGCCATGCTGATGGAATCCATTGCCGCCTACAAGCTCAACCCTGAGACCCTGACCGGCTACACCGAGGTCTTCAAGTACGGCATGCCGCCCCACGGAGGCTTTGCCATCGGTGCCGAGCGTCTGACCGCCAAGCTGCTGGGCATCAGCAACGTGCGCTACGCCCGCGCCTTCCCACGTGACCGTCACCGCCTGACGCCCTAAGTGCGCGGCAGGGGCGCCCGGCTGGCATCCTGTGCCGCCGGGCGCCCTTCAGATTCCCTCAAGCGGTCCGGCAAGCGGTCTGGCCAGGCGCAGTGTCAGAATCCTCGCCATGGAAGAGTTTGCGCAGTTCACGGTGGACAGTCAGCGTCTGTACGGCATGCTTCACACCCCAGACGGAACGCCGCCCGCCAGCGGCTGGCCCAGCGTGGTGCTGCTGCACGGCTTCACCGGCCACCGGGTGGAACCTCACCGGAACTTCGTGCTGTTTTCCCGCCTCCTGGCGTCCAGTGGCGTTGCCAGTCTGCGCTTCGATTTCCGGGGCAGCGGCGAATCACAGGGCGACTTCAGCGAGATGACCGTCAGCCGTGAGGTGCAGGACACCGTGGCGGCATTCGAATACATGCGCCGTCAGCCGCGTCTGGACCCGGAGCGGGTCATGCTGCTGGGGTTCAGCATGGGGGGGCTGGTGGCCTCGCTGTCGCTGGCGCAGGTGCGGCCTCATCGTCTCGCCCTGTGGGCTCCGGCCCTGCCCGAGCTATGGCTGGCACACCTGCGCGGGGGGTACGTGCCCGGGACCATCACCGACATGAACGGCTGGCCCCTGGGCCGCGAATTCCTGATGGAGGTCACCCGCGCCCGCCCGCTGGAGGCTGCTGCGGCCTGGGGAGGGGTCGCGCACGTCTTTCATGGCGACGCCGATCAGACCTGTCCGCCCCAGTGGGGCGTACGCTACGCCGAGGCCCTGGGCTGCGATGCAACGGGAATTCCAGGTGCCGGGCACACGTTCGACAGCCTGCAGGCCGTTGAACAACTGCACCGTGTGACCGCCCGCTTCTTCATGGGCGGCTGAGCGCCTGGAAGTGTTGAACGGTGCGCTTCATCCAGCCACAGGGCTGCCCTGACTTCAGCAGGACAGGGCTATTTTTTGCCGGGGCGCGTCTGCTCCGGGCTCCGGGCAATCCAGATGGTGTGCTTTGCTCCCCGGTCGCCCCTGGCGCGCGCCGTGCGGACATGAACGGTGAATCCCGCGCGGTTCAGCGCCGTCGTAAAGCGCGGTACTGCCTCGACACTCCAGACGGCCAGTACTCCGCCCGGCCTCAGAGCTGCCCGAATTGCGGCGAGGCCCTTGGGCGCATAGAGCCAGTCATTGTCCTCCTGGGTCATGCCTTCAGGACCGTTGTCCACGTCGAGCAGAATCGCGTCGAAGGCGGCAGGCTGGCGGCGGATGACGTGGGCCACGTCACCCACCTCCACGCGGGTGCGCGGGTCGGTCAGCGGATGGCCGGCGGCGCTTCCCAGCGGTCCCCGGTTCCACTCGACCACCTCTGGCACCAGTTCGGCAACCGTGACAGTCGCGTCCGCTCTCACCGACCGCAGCGCCGCTGCCAAGGTAAAGCCCATTCCCAGACCGCCCACCAGAACCTGAGCTGAGGCCCGCTCCGCGATGAGTGGGCACGCATAGGTGGCCAGCGCTTCCTCTGAGCCGTGCTGACGGCTGTTCATCAGCTCGCTCACGTAACCCGAGATCCGGATACTGAACTCATCGCCGCGCTGCCAGAGCAGCAGCTCGTCATCCGTTCCAGGAATCGGGGCACGGCCCAGCGGCACCCAGGGTTTCAACAGCGGCCATCCACAGCACTCGACATCCTGGGGAGTGTATCTGTATCAGGCCTCTGTCACGAAGTCACAGGCCCAGCAGGGCGCCGGCAGCTGCAGCGCTGACCACGACCACCGCGGCATTCAGCCGGGTGCGCCACAGCAGCACGAATGCCACCATGGCCAACAGCAGGTCGGGCCATCCTTTGACGCTACCCTGTCCAAGGACCAGGGCGCCGGCCAGCAGCACGCCTGCACCGAAGGGCAGCAGGGCGTCACGGAAGGCACTGACCCAGGGATGGGCACTGTGCCGGCGCCACAGCAGGGCAACTGCAGCGCTGATCAGGGCTGTAGGTCCATAGAACCCCAGCGTGGCGGCGCCTGCCCCGGCCCAGCCGCCTACGGCGAAACCGTAGTGGGTGACCGCCAGCATGTTGGGCCCGGGCATCACCTGTCCCAGCGCAAAGCCGTTGGCCAGGGTCTGAGCATCAATCCATCCGCGCTGACCGACCAGCACCCGCTCCATCTCGGCGATGTTGGCCCCGCCGAAACTGATCAGGCCCAGCCGCGTGAATTCGTAGAGCAGTGCCCAGAACAATTCAGGGTCGGCCGAGGTCATCAGGAGTCTCCTGAAGCGCGGCGCGGGCGATGGATAATGAGCCCGGCACTCAGCATGACCAGCAGCACCGGCAGCAGCGGCAGGCGCAGCACGCCCAGCGCCAGGAAGGTCAATGCCATGACGACCCCGCCGCCGCGGACGTCCGCGCCCACGCGGGCCACCGGCAGGGCAGCTGTCAGCATGACGCCCAGGGCAGCGCACGCGGCCCCACGCAGCGCGCTCTGCACCGGTCCCGGCAACCCGCCCGGCAGTCCCAGAGTCACTGCCGTCACGCCCAGCATGGCCGTCAGTCCGGGCAGCAGCACGCCCAGGACGGACGTCAGTGCGCCCAGGCGTCCGCACAGGCGCGCGCCGATCATAGCCGCCAGATTGACGGCGTTGGGTCCGGGAGTCAGCTGCGCCAGGGTGTAGGACTCGGCGAACTCCACGTCGGTCAGCCACCGACGCGCATTGACTGCGCGCCGGGTGTGGGCCGGCAGCCCGCCGCCAATTCCCGAAAGCGCCACACCAAAAAAGAGCTGGAACAGCGCCAGCGGGGTCGGTGGGGGAGAAGTGGTGTTCAGGGTTGCAGACGGCGCAGCGGGGCTGCTCATGCCCTGAGCCTAGGCCTGTTCTTTGCCCACTTTCCGTGACTGTGGCAGGAACACTCCGGCACACAATGAACAAAAACCCTGCCCCGGTTTTCCAGGGTGCAGCCCTCAACGAATCCATTACGCAAACTGGCCTAGCGGGAGCGCATCTGGGCGCTGGCTGACCTACCCTGAAGGCCACTATGTTGCCCCACGACGCCGCCGTTCATGTCCGCGATCTGCGCAAACAGTACGCCGTCCACGAAAAGGACCCGGGCTTCGTGGGCAGCCTGCGGGCGTTTGTGCACCGCAAAACCAGACAGGTCGAGGCCGTCAGGAGCGTGTCCTTTGACCTGGCGCCCGGAGAAGTGGTGGGCTTTCTGGGACCCAACGGCGCCGGCAAGACCACCACCCTGAAGATGCTCTCGGGCCTGCTGCATCCCTCGGGTGGTGAGGCGCGGGTGCTGGGGTTCGAGCCGCGCCGCCGGGAGACCGCCTTTCTCAAGCAGATCACGCTGGTCATGGGCCAGAAGCAGCAGCTGATCTGGGACCTGCCGGCTCTGGACAGCTTTCTGGTCAATCAGGCCATCTACGAGATTCCCGACGAGCAGTACCGCGCCACCATGCGGGAGTTCACCGAAGTCCTGGGCCTGGAAGGCATTCTGAAAAAGCAGGTGCGCAAGCTGTCGCTGGGCGAGCGCATGAAGTGTGAACTGGCTGCGGCGCTGCTGCACCGCCCGAAGATTCTGTTTCTGGACGAGCCGACCATCGGTCTGGACGTCAATATGCAGGAGGCCGTTCGCGAATTCGTTCGTGATTACAACCAGCGTTACGGCGCTACCGTTATGCTTACCAGCCATTACATGGCGGACGTCACGTCCCTGGCCCGGCGCATCCTGGTGATCGACCAGGGGCAGCTGGTGTTTGACGGCGATCTGGCCCAGCTGGCCGAGCAGGGCTCGGGAGGCAAGACCGTGCGCTTGCAGTTCCGGCAGCCGGTCAGCGGCGCACAGCTGGCCGCCTACGGCACGGTGGTGAGCAGTGACGGCCTGAGCGCCGAGCTGCGGGTCCCCCGCGCCGAGGTGAGTGCCCGCGCAGCGCGGCTGCTCTCCGACCTGGATGTGGCGGACCTCACGGTACAGGATCCGCCCATCGAGGCCGTGATGGCCGAACTGTTCGGGGCAAAGGCCGAGGTTCCGGCATGAAGTGGTTGTGGCACAAGGTCCGCGTGCTGTTCGCCACCCGTTTCGCCGAGATGGCCGAGTACCGCGCCGAGATCGTGATCTGGATGCTCTCGGGCACCCTGAGCATCGTGATGATGCTGGTCTGGATGGCGCAGGCCCAGAGCAGGCCCGACGGGACCGTCAACGGCTACGCGCCCGCCGAGTTCGCGACCTACTTCATCAGCACCTGGTTCGTGGCACAGCTGCTGGTCGTGTGGGTGGCGTGGGAGCTGGATATCGAGATCCGGCAGGGTCTGCTTTCGCCGAAACTGCTGCGTCCCATGGACCCCATGTGGCACCATTACGCCTCGCATGTCGCTGAGCGGCTGGTCCGGATCCTGCCCATGCTGGCGTTGCTGGGCCTGATGACCTGGTTCTCGGGCGCGCGGTTTAGCGGGGAACTCTGGGTCTACCCGGCGGTGCTGGGCCTCTCGGTCCTGGGATTTACCGCGCGCTTTCTATGGGAATACACCATCGGGCTGCTGGCCTTCTGGACCGAGAGCAATACCAGCTTTCAGGAGCTGGTATGGCTGGTCTACGCCGCGCTGGGCGGGATGTTTGCGCCGCTGTCCTTTTATCCGACCTGGGTGCAGGACATCGCCCGGTGGACGCCTTTTCCCTACATGCTGGGCCTGCCCGCGCAGCTGCTGGCAGGAAAGGCCACGTCCGAGCAGGCGTGGCAGGGCGCCGGTGTGCTGCTGGTCTGGCTGGTGATTTTCTGGTTTCTTCGCGCTGCAGTGTGGCGCGCCGGCCTGCGCAAGTACGGGGCGGTCGGGGCATGAGGCGGCACTTGCGCCTGATGCGCATCTTTATCGGGGCGACGGTGTCGGCACAACTGGAATACCGGGCCAACTTCCTGGGTGCGGTGCTGGCCAGCCTGGGCGAAGCCGGAGTAGCGCTGCTGGGCATCAGCCTGCTGTTCTCGCAGCCAGGGGTGCAGGGGGTCGGCGGCTGGACCTACCGCGAAGCGCTGCTGGTCACAGGCTTTTTTATGCTGACTGAGGGCTTTATCAGCGTGTTCGTGCAGCCCAACATGTCCAAGATCGCGGAGACCATTCGCACCGGCAATATGGACTTCACGCTGCTCAAGCCGGTGGACGCGCAGTTCAATGTCAGCACCCGGCACCTGAACGTGCTGCGCTTTCCGGACATCCTGATCGGCCTGGGCCTGCTGCTGTACGCCTCGGCGGGTCTGACCGTCACGGTGGGCGGCGTATTGACGGCTGCTGTGCTTTACCTCTCAGCGCTGGTCATCGTGTACTGCATCTGGCTGGGCCTGTCCACCACCGCGTTCTGGTTTGTAAAGACGCAGAACGTCAGCGAGCTGTTCAATGGTGTGTTCGGGGCCGCCCGCTTCCCGGTCTCTGCCTTTCCGGTCCCGGTCCGCTTCGTACTGACCTTTGTGGTGCCGGTGGCTTTCATCACGACCGTGCCTGCTCAGGCAGTGACTGGCCAGATATCGGCCCCGATGGCCCTGGCCTCTCCGCTGGTTGCCCTGGTGCTGTGCCTGCTGACACGGCTGCTGTGGCGCAAGGCAGTCGCCAGCTACACCAGCGCGAGCAGCTGATGTGGTGGTCGCGCCGTCGCCGGGCGCCCGCTTCCCTGCCGCCGGCCGCCCTGACTCACCTGACCGAGTTACACGATGTGTTCTCTCCAGAAGACGCCCGGCAGGCAGGGAACCGCACCGGGCACGAGAAATATATGGTCGGGGATCTGCTTCGCCCCCGTCCCTGGCTGAGCCTGATGGGTTCTGCCCAGGAGCTGCCGGCGTTGCTCTGGCGCACCGAAGGTCCTGGCCTGCTGGCGCTTCTGGGCGAGGCCGGGCCCTGGGTGTACGTTCCGGATGTTGCCGCCCTGCAACGTCTGGGCCGGGCCTATGACCAACTGGTGCGGGCAGCGTGGCCGGCAGGCGGGCCAGCAGGCAGTCAGGAGGAGAGCAGCCTGCTGGCCCGCCTGCACCTTCCTGGCCCAGTATCGGAATCTGGAGGCGACAAGGCGACCCTGCTCGAACACGAGTCGGCCTTCTGGACGCTGGCTCACCAGACAGCCCGGAACCGCCAGGAAGCGTGGGCGGCTCACCGGGTCTGGCCGTAAGCGGCCGGGTTATTCCTGCTGAGCGTCGTACACCCGCTGCGCGGTGCTGAATCCGCTCAGCGCGGCAGGAACGCCGGCGTAGATCGCCACCTGATGCAGCACGTCGCTCAGGTCACGCGGGCTGACGCCGGTCTGGCGGGTGGCCCGGACGTGGCCCTCAAGTTCCCGTTCCCGGCCCAGCGCCGCCAGAATGCCCAGCGTCACCATGTGCCGCTCACGGTCGGTCAGGTTGCCCCGGCCCCACACCGCTCCCCAGGCGTATTCGGTCATGAAGCGCTGGAAATCCTGGCCAAACGGAGGTTCCCCGTCCTGAGGAGCTTGTGCATCTGGAAAGGCGCGTTCCACGTACTCGGCACCCATGATGCGGCGGCGCCTGGCCAGGCCCTGCTGAAACTGTGTGTCGTCCATCTGCCTACGGTACCGGGCCGGGCGAGCCGAGTATGATCCCATGCTTAAGCACCCCTGCTTCTGCCGGTGCCGGCGGAGTCTAGATTGGGCAGGTGACCCAGCCCAGCGCCACCGTGACCCCCCTTCTGTTTACTCCCCTCAAAATTGACAGCCTGACCTTGCCCAACCGGGTGGTGCTCTCGCCCATGTGCATGTACAGCGCGCAAAATGGCCTCGCCAACGAGTTTCATCAGGTTCATCTCGGCCAGTACGCCCTGAGCGGCCTGGGCCTGATCTTCACCGAGGCTGCGGCCGTTTCGCCTGAGGGCCGCATCAGCCCCGAGGACCTGGGTCTGTGGGATGATTCGCAGATTCTCCCCCTGGGCCGAATTACTGATTTCGCCCATGCCCACGGCGCCTTGATCGGTATTCAGCTGGCGCATGCCGGGCGCAAGGCCAGCACCTATGCGCCCTGGCGCGGGCGGGGAATGGTGCCTATCGAGCAGGGTGGCTGGTCAGTGATCGGGCCAGATGGCCGGGCGTTCCACGAACTGTACCCCGTGCCTTCGGCCATGACCACCGATGACATCGCGCGGGTGACGGCTGATTTCGCGTCTGCAGCGCGCCGCGCTGAAATGGCGGGCTTTGATGTCGTGGAGGTTCACGCGGCGCACGGCTACCTGCTTCACCAGTTCCTGTCCCCGCTGGCCAACAGCCGCACCGACAAGTACGGCGGCTCCTTCGAAAACCGGGTTCGCTTCCTGCTCGAAGTCGTGCGGGCTGTGCGGGCGAGCTGGCCTTCCCACAAGCCGCTGTTCGTGCGTCTCAGTGCCACCGACTGGGCTCCAGGCGGGTGGGACGAGTTTCAGACCGTGGACCTTGCGCGGCTGCTGCGTTATGAGGGAGTAGACGTGCTGGATATCAGCAGCGGTGGGTTGACGACCGAGCAGCGCATCACGGTGGGCTCGGCCTATCAGACACCGTTTGCTGCAATGGTTCGCCGGGAAGTTCCTGATCTCATCGTCATGACGGTGGGCCAGATCGAAACCCCGGAACGTGCCGAGGGCCTGCTCCTCAACGGCGACGCCGACCTGATTGCTCTGGGCCGACCTCTGCTGGGCGATCCGCACTGGGTGTGGAAGGCGGCCGTGGCGATGGGCGTGAAGCCTCAGGTCGTGCCTCCCTATGAGCGCGGCACCCGCACCACGCTGTAGGTCGCTACCGCTCAGGCGTCCGTGAACTGACCGTCGAGCAGATGCAGGGTGCGATCGGCGTAGGCTGCCAGCCGGTCATCGTGGGTGACCAGCAGCACGCCCGCGCCCTCTTCCCTGGCCAGACTGACCAGCAGGGCCGCGACCGTTTCAGCGTTGGCCCGGTCCAGGCTCCCGGTCGGTTCGTCAGCCAGCACAACCGCCGGTCGGGCGGCCAGGGCCCTGGCGACCGCCACGCGCTGGCGTTCCCCGCCGCTCAAGACGCCGGGAAGACTGGCCTCCCTGCCCTGAAGGCCCACCCGGGCAATTAACTCCCGAGCCCGGCCTGGGTGGTCCTGACCGGCCAGCCGGCAGGGGATCAGCACATTGTCCAGCACGCTGAGATCCTCCAGCAGGTAGTGGTGCTGGAAGACCAGCCCGACCCGCCCGGCCCGCCGCTGCGCACGGGTCTGGGTATCCAGCGTGTCGGCCCGTTCGTCTGCCCACCAGACCTCGCCCTGCTGAGGAATATCCAGCCCGCCCAGCAGGTGCAGCAGGGTGCTTTTGCCGCTGCCGCTGGGGCCGGTGACCGCTACGACCTCGCCAGGCCACACCTCCAGGCTGACCCCGTGTAATACGTCCGTTCCGGCAAAACCGTGGCGGAGATTCCGGGCGTGCAGGACAGGCGGATGGGATGTTGCCGGGGAGAGCGTCACGACGCGCATGCTAGGGCATCTGACCTATAGACGCTGGTGTTGCACGCTCCGGGGGCGACGGGACGCTACACTGCGCGCGTGGACCTGCTGGACACTCTGAAACACTCCCCCCTTTTCCAGCGCGTGCCTGAAGACGCTGTGCGTGAGGCGGCCCGTGTTGTCACCCCCCGGAATTTCCAGGCGGGTGACACCGTTCTGGAACAAGATGCCCAGGGAGAAGCCCTCTACCTGCTCACCAGTGGTGCCGTGCGGGTCAGCCGGGTCAGTCTGGGCAGCCGTGAACGGGTCATGGGTGATGTCTATGCCCCGGGCGTGATCGGCGAGACTGCCGTTCTGGCCTCCGTGGGCGAACGCAGCGCCACCGTTGTCGCGCTGACTGATGTCACTACGCTGATGCTCTACCGCGATCATTTTTCGCAGATCCTGCGCCGTCACCCCCTGGTGCTCTGGAACCTCAGCGCCATGCTGGCCCAGCGCATCACCCACCTCAATGACGAGCTGATCGCCTTCGGCCTGAACACCGAAGCGGCCCTGGCCCACGTCTTTACGCATCAGCACCGGCAGCGTGTGCAGGCTGGGATACCGAGCCCGGAAGTTCTGCCGCTGGGAACCCAGGACATCATGCAGCGCATCAGCGCCAGCCGTGAGACCGTGTCGCGTGTGATGCGCAAGATGGAACGCCAGGGTCTGTTGAAGGTCAGCAACCAGACTGTGGTACTGCTGGACGTGCACGCCCTGGAGCAAAGCAGCCTGGACGAGGCGGACAACGAGTAAAACCCTTTCGTTGGGTGTTGATCTGACTCGGGGGTTTCGGGGAGCACGGGGTGCTGTGCGCCCACGCCCGGTATCTTACAGATATGCGTCTCGTCAGAATTCTTCATCAGGGGCAGGCCCGCTGGGGTCAGCTGCAGCAGGATACGGTACTTCTCAGCAGTGGAATGGGGGAAGCACCGACCGGAGAGACCGTACCGTTTGACCCGGCTGCCCTGCTCGCGCCTGCTGAGCCCAGCAAGATCGTGTGCGTGGGCCGCAACTACCTGGACCACATCCGGGAACTCGGCAATGACACCGGCGACCTTCCGAAAGAGCCGGGGATTTTCCTCAAGGGGCCCAACACCCTGGCCGAACCCGGCGGAACAGTCGTGCGTCCGGACTGGACTGATAACTTTCATTTCGAGGGCGAACTGGCCCTGGTCATGGGCAAACAGGCGCGTAACCTGAGCCCAGAGACCGCCCTGGACCACGTTGCCGGCTTTACCTGTGGTCTGGACCTGACCGCGCGTGACCTGCAGAAGACCGACCTGCAGTGGTTCCGGGCCAAGGCCGCAGACCGGTTTTGTCCGCTTGGACCGTGGCTGGAGACCGACTTCAATCCAGCTGATGTCCAGGTTCAGACCCGGGTCAACGGTGAGACGCGCCAGAACGGGCGCACAGCCCAGATGATTTTCCCTGTCGTGGACATTCTGGTCTACATCACGCGGTTCGTGACGCTGGAAGCCGGAGATGTGGTGCTGACCGGCACCCCTGACGGGGTCGGGGCCCTGCAAAGCGGCGATAAGGTTGAAGTTGAAGTCGAGGGCATTGGAGTGCTGACCACGCTCATAGGCTAAGCAGACAAAGAAGGGAGGCCGGACTGTGTCCGGCCTCTTGTTTTGTCGCACACCAAGGGTTGTGCGTCTGGTCTTATCTGAGCAGGTGGCGGCTGATCACGACACGCTGGATCTCGTTGGTGCCCTCGTAGATCTGGTTGAGCTTGACGTCACGAAGCAGCTTCTCCACCGGGTACTCACCGACATAGCCGTAACCCCCGTGTACCTGAATCGCTTCGTTCGCGGCGTCGAAGGCCATTTCCGAGCAGTAGGCCTTGGCAATCGCACTTTCATACCCGTGGGGCTGGCCCTGGTCTACCAGCCAGGCGGCCTTCTGGTACATCAGGCGCCCCGTTTCGATGCCCATGGCCATTTCGGCCAGCTTGAACTGAATGGCCTGGAACTGTGCGATGGGTTTGCCAAACGCCTCGCGTTCCTTGGCGTATTTGACGCTTTCGTCCATCGCGCGCCGGGCAATTCCGACGCTGCCCGCCGCCACCGGAATGCGGGTCTTGTCCAGGGTCTTCATGGCGATCTTGAAGCCGTCCCCCAGTCCACCCAGCTGGTTTTCTCTGGGAACGCGAACGTTCTCGAACACGAGTTCCGAAGTCAGGCTTGCCCGCTGGCCCATCTTGTGCTTGATCTTGTTGTATGAAAAGCCCGGCGCGTCCTTGGGGACAACCAAGGCGACCGTAGCCTTATGCCCGCCCTGCCGGTCGGTCGTGGCGAACACCACTGTGATCTCGGCCAGACCACCGTTGCTGATCCACATCTTGGTGCCGTTGAGGACCCATTCGTCACCGTCGAGCACTGCGGTCGTGTGCATGGCAGCGGCATCTGAACCGTTGTTCGGCTCACTGAGCGCAAAGGCGGCCAGCCCTGCTTTCTCCGTCAGGGGGCCCAGGAACCGCTGCTGCTGCTCCTCTGTGCCCCCGATCAGGAGCGGCGCGATGCCCAGCTCGCTGGCCATCAGAACGGTGTAGATACCCATGCAGCCGTAGGCCAGCTCCTCACCGATCAGGCACTCGTCGAACATCCCCAGGCCCAGCCCCCCGGCATGTTCGGGAATGGTGGGGTTGAGCAGTCCGACCTCGAACGCTTTCTCGACGACCTGCCAGGGCAGCTCTTCTTTCTGGTCGTATTCGGCCGCGATAGGAATGATTTCCCTGCGTGCAAAATCACGGGCGAGTTGCTGCAACTGGCGTTGTTCGTCGTTCAGGGTGAAGTCCATGTGCGCTCCTGTGAAGTCGCCACGCCGGGCGACCAATCGTTTATACCGAGTTCAATTTATCAGAATGAGAACAGACTCTTATAGCCTAACGGTCGTTAGGCAATTCGGGAAGCCGTCACACGCTCAGTTGCACAATCAGCCGCTCCAGCACCGTGCCAGCATCAAGGCCGCGCTTCATTCCCAGGTCCGCTTCAAGGATGCGGCTCAGGTGCCCTCGCATGCGGGCTTCATTCAGCCGCCGGGCCACATCCAGGGCTTTCTTTGCCGGGTACGGCTTGACCCCCAGCCGCTGCGCCGCCAGCGCTTCGGTGACGCGGCCTTCTTCCTGCAGCAGGGCCACGCAGCGGGCCACCAGGCTGTATTGCCAGATCACTGCGCCCATCAGCTTGAAAGGGTCCTCGCCGGATGCCAGAAGCCGCCGCAACTGCGTCAATGCTTCGCCGGGCCGCCCGGCAGTGGCTGCGCCCAGCATGGCAAAGCTGTCCCCTGGAGGCTCCCGGCCGACGACGCGATGAACAGTGACGCGGTCCAGAGCGCCGTCCAGCAGAGCCAGCTTGTTCAACTCGCCGACGATGCCTGCAAGGTCAGGCCCAAACACCTCACCCAGATACGCAGCGGCGTCGCGCTCCAGAGGAAGCCCAGCTTTTTTGGCACGCTGCACCACCCAACCGGTCACGTCTCCTGGTTTAACCGGTGCTGGCGAAGGGATGACCTCGCCGTGTTTTTCGTACAGCTTGAGGCGGGTCGCCGGCGGAGCCTCGTCAAGCAGCGCGACCGTGACCGGCGCGCCTGAGAGCAGCTCAAGCAGCGCCTTGTCAGCCTTGACACCCTCCAGGTCGACAATGACGCCTCCATCCCCAAACAGCCCAGGAGAGAGGTGGGGACGCAACCCCTCAGCGCTGACGTCCTCGCCGCCCAACCGGGGTAGTTCACGGGGGTTGAGCCCACGGGCGCGCAGTGAATCACGCAGGGTTTCATCAGCCAGAAACCGGTTTCCGGTAAATGCGAGCAGGGCCACGCCCCGACTGTATCCCGCTGCGCCCTCAGCTGCTCAGGAGTGAATCACCCTGAGCAGTGAGGTCTACACCAAGCCCGGCGGCTATCTCTGAGAGCCAGTCAAGCATGACCGCGGCGCTTCCCGGGCGGTCCTGAGGGTCGCGCCGCATGGCGGCCAGCATCAGCGGATGCAGGCTACGTGGGCCGGGAAGCGCCGCGCGATCGTCGTGCAGGCCAGCCAGCCAGCCCATGGCATCTTCGTACGGTGGGAAGCCCGCCAGACAGTCAAACAGCAGGACACCAGCCGAATACAGGTCACTGCGCGGCTCTCCCCGCAGGCCGCGGAACTGCTCGGGGGCCATGAAATGCGGCGTGCCCATGCGGGTGCCCTGGTGGATATCCAGAGGCAGCCCGCGGGCGTGGCTCATGCCGAAATCGATGATTCGGACGGCGTCGGCCAGTGGCCGGCTTTTAGCCAGAAGCACATTTTCCGGCTTCAGGTCCTGGTGGGTGACGCCCTGCCAATGCAGTTGGCGCAGACCTTGCAGCACGCCCGCCGTAACCCTCAGTGCTTCAGGTACAGGCAGGGGACCGTTCTCGATCCGTTGGCGCAAGGTGCAGCCCTCAATCCATGAAAAGAACAGCTGTGTGGGAGAACGGGCCAGTAATGTCGCCAGCTGCCGATGATTCAGACAGGACGCCACGGTTCCTTCGTGTTCGAAACGTGCCACTGTGTCGGTGTCATTGGATTCGAGGGTTTTAACGAATACGTCGCGGTCCTGCCAGCGGGCACGCTCGGCCACCACACCTCCATGGCGTGACACCAGCACAGTGCCCTCCAGAGGCTGAACAGCCGACATGATCTGCACGTCCGCCATCATATTGACCTTTCCGGGCTTCTGGCCCACGGGGAACAGGTTCAGTTCAGCCTCACACTGCTGGTCAGGTTCTTGATAACAGCTTCATTGCGGCTGTAGTCCTTGACGTTACCCGCCACTGTGACCACAAGAAGGCGGCCGTTCAGGCTGGTCATCAGGAGTTCACGGCGTAGTTCATCGCCCTGTCCGGGAGTAGTGAATACAAACTGCGCCCAGGACGTTCCGCCCTGCTGCAGCAGATTGGCCTTAAGGGACTTGATATTGGGAACCTGGGCCCGGATCAGAGCAGGAAACTGGGCAACCAGTTTTTCGACTTCATTGGTGGCCAGTTTGCCTTCGCGCCATTCGAACGCGACGCTGACCTTGCGGTCTTCGGTCACAAAAACGACGTCTGGTCGGCCAGCGGCTGATGGAAAGGCTTTGCGGATGCCCTCGGCGGTCAGGGTCAGGAGCTTGGCGTTGGGTTCCACAGTGACTGGCAGAATGCCAAGTTTCACGGGGGCTGCCGCGGCCAGACCGGACAGAACAGTGGCGGCGGACAGGGTGACAAGCAGAGCGCGCTTCATGTGGTCTCACCCTATCCGCCGCATCCACGCTGCTCATGAAGTGCGTATGAGGAACGTGGAAGGTGAATCATATGGCAATCAGGCCATGCGCCCTGGTGCTGGAGGCTCGTCCTTGTCAAGAAAGCCCGCTGCGCGCACCAATAATCATGCTGGTCACGTAGGTGTTGGCCCGGATCAGCTGTGACATTCCTGTGGCGAGCGCGTCCCAAAGCCCCTGATGCCATAGCCAGTAAGCTCCCGGCTCGCCTCGGCACGGCCGCTCTGGCCCGGAGCCGCGGTGCCACTCTCACCCGACCGGCACAATCTGGCATACAAGGGTCCTGAGCGAGACGTTGTCCTGACAGTCTTTTCCTGGTAGCGCGTCTTGCCGGCGTATACCCTCCGGGAACCGGTCTGTGCAATCCATCGGACCTGATGGATACCGGCCGTCAGCCTGATCAGGTCACGGTTATCACACAGGTAAGCCGGGCCAATGACAGGTCTGGCTCTTGGATTGAGTGCTGGCCAGAGCATGCAGCTGTAGTAATGGGGCACTGCCTACTCGCTTCTCGGCGAAGGTGATGTCTCGGGCGTAAGCAAGTTTGAAGTGAGAATCAGGATCTGCCTATGGTGGCGGTCAAGTGCCAATGGTTGCACTCCAGAAGGCACGGGCCACAGCTCCGGGCAGGAAGACCTGAAGGTCAGGGCAGGTGGCCGCTAGACTCTGCGCATGACCGATCTCCAGCTTCCAACCGGTTTTCGCGCCGCGGCCCTTGCCGCTGGAATCAAGCCCAGTGGCAGGACCGATCTGAGCACTGTGGTTTCAGATGCCGACTGTGCCTGGGCCTTCGCAGGGACCCGCAGCACGACAGCTGCGGCCTGCGTGACCCGCAACCGTGATGTCTACGCTCAGGGTGGGCCAGTGCGCGCGCTGCTGGTCAATGCCGGCAACGCCAACGCCGCCACAGGTGCCCGGGGCGCAGCCGATAACGCTGATATGGCCGACGCGCTGGGGAGCGTGCTTAATGTGCCTCAGGACAGTGTGCTGACCGCCAGCACCGGCATCATCGGGCACCTGCTGCCTATGGACCGGGTACTCAGCGGCATCGAGCATCTGCCCGAAGACCTGGGAAGTGGCGCTGACCTCTTTGCCCAGGCCATCATGACCACCGATACCCGGCCCAAAACGGCCTCCGTGACCCTCAGCACCGGCGCGCGGATCGTGGGAACTGCCAAGGGCAGCGGCATGATTCATCCCGATATGGCCACCATGTTTGCCTTTGCCCTTACCGACGCCCAGGTCGATCAATCCGCCCTGCGCGCTGCTTTCCCAGCTATTGTCGCGCGCACATTCAATGCCGTGACCGTAGACGGAGACACCAGCACAAACGACATGGCAGTGGTGCTGGCCAATGGCCTGGCGGGGCCGGTACCGCTGGAAGAGTTCCTGGAAGCGCTCGAAGGAGTCATGCGCAACCTGGCCCGCCAGATCGCCGCCGATGGAGAAGGCGCGACCAAGCTCCTGACCGTGCGTGTGTCAGGGGCACGGAGCGAGGCCGAGGCCCTGAACGCTGCCCGCACCTGCTGCGTGAGCCCGCTGCTCAAGAGCGCAGTACACGGCAACGACCCCAACTGGGGACGCGTCATCATGGCGGTAGGCCGCAGTGGCGCAGCCGTAAATGTCGAGGCGATGACCGTCAGTGTCCAGGGCCACGCCGTCTTTGCGGGCAAGCCGCTTTCCTATGACGATGCGACGGTCAGCCAGAGCATGAAGGCTGAAGAGGTTGTTTTCGAAATCAACCTGGGGGTTGGAGAAGCCGTGGGGGAGGCCTGGGGCTGCGACCTGAGTGCTGAATATGTCAGCATCAACGCTGACTACACGACCTGAAGCCTGTGTGATGCGCGCCTAACGCGACGAAGACGCGACCCCTGTTTCTGGCTGGCATAGTTTGACTGGCAGAGAAGGCCGCCCAGGCACCTGGGCTGCTGGATTTCCGGCAGCCTTCGGGCCTGGCCTTTGAGGGAACCTTGAGGGCTGGATACCCAGCCCGGGCCCTCGGCGTACCGTGTCGTATGACCCAAGCCCTGAGCAATACACTCACAGACCTGCTCCAGGAGTCTGCACTCGCCCGTCCAGTGGATCTGCGCTATGCGTCTAACCGGTACGCCGTAGGAGGCGCAGTGGCGGCGGCCGTGACCGCGAGGCTGCTGGGCGGGAGTTGGGCAGATGCGCTGGGGGTAGGCGGCGCAGCGTTTCTGGCCTGGGCTACCGCGCGTGAGCTTGACCCTGACCATTCTGAGACGGCCACCGTGGCGCTCCCGGTCGCCGCGGCAGCCGCATGGATGGGCGGCCCCGGCAATCCCCTGTCCGGGCTGGCTGCCCTGAGCGCGCTGCGAGTGATGGCTGGGACTGTTGGGCGTGGTCCCACGGCAGTTGATCTCGCGGCCCTGGCTGGTCAGGCCGGCCTGAGTGCGGCTTGCGGTGAAAAGGCGGCTGCGCTGCTGCCTGCCGTGACGCCCTACGTTACACCCGGTGCCAAGGCCCTGTGGCCGATGGGCGGGGCGCTGGTGCCTGCTCTCAGCGGAGGGGCCGGCGCTTCCCTGCCAGCCAGCATTACCGGACTTGCTGCCCTGATTCTGGCACCTCGGCTGATCGAACCGGAACTGACAGCAGCGGAGTGTGACCATCCACCGCGAACGGTGCAGCCTGTAAGGGTCCAGCGGGCCCGTCAGGCGGCTGTGCTGACCATTCTGGGAGGTGTGGTTACCGGACAGACCCGGTCATTGGTCCCCCTGGCAGCAGCAGCATTGGCTGTCGGCCTGCGGCGTCAGGGGTAAGACGGCATGATCAAAAGCGTGCCGTGAACTGCAGGCCGCTGCGGCCGGGCAGGACGCACGCTACACTTTCCGCTGATGCCTGCGCCCTTCGACACGCCCCTGGCCCTGATCGGTCACCCACCTGACGCCGCGCGTGCCCTCAGGGCGCTGGGACTGCTGGCCATGAGTGTGCCGACCGATAACCTGGGAGCTACTTTGGAGGCCTGCCGGGCGCTGCACTTCACCGGGGCCATAGTGCACTCGACCCTCGAATCGCATCTGCCTGATATCAGCACCCCAGATGCCGGTGCGCGGCGGGTAGGCCGGGTGGACGCCCTGGCATTTGCGGGGGGCACACATGGCATTTTCGCCTTGTCAGATGCTCTGGGCGAAGCCCTGACCGACAGCGGCTATGCCACTCGCGGGGCTGGCGCCCTGCTGATTGGCCTGGACGCCGTGGACCTTACACTGGCGCTCCCACTGGCCCGGCTGGGTTTTGCCAACATCGGGGTAGCGGCCGAGACGCTTCCAGATGCCGAACGCGCAGCCCGTCATCTTCCGGCTGGTTTGCGGACCTTCCCGGTCAGCCGCCGTGACGCAGCGCTGGCGACCCTGGCCGAACGGGCGGACCTGATTGTCCTGACCGGCGGATCGTTGCCGTTGGGACTTCTGCAGCCTTATCACACCCTGGCAGACCTGACCGGACACGCGGTCGTCGGCGCTTCAGGGGCCACTGTGCTGGACCTGTCATCATTGCCCGCCCGCCGCCTGGCCCGGCAGCTGGAACACGCCACGGGGCAGCGCTTTCATGCTCAGGATCTGTCTGAGATCGCAGCATTACTGCACTAGGGTACGGGAGTCATATGGTGACGGTAACTTCCGGGATGGCTCAGCAGGATCACAGGGGACTATAGACGTCGTGGCATCTGCTGTCTGATCAAGGCAGTAACCAAACTTCATTTCCTAGGCCACAAGAGCATTCCAAAGGGAGATGGTCCTCTGCTGGCAGGTCATGTCCACGGCCTGCCTACATGTCTGTTGCGGCGCGCAGAGCTCTTTTAAGGAGTCTGGCCGTTTCATATCCAGCTGGTGAGCTTTTTCTGACGGGCGGTACTGGTCAGGGTATGGATTGAAGCTGGCTCTGACAGTGCCACACCTGGGCACACCCTGTCCGGGAGTTGACACCTGGTTACCTAAAAGCCGTAGAGTACGGTTGTTTTCAGATTCTGAGTATCTGTCGTGCGTGGCGTGAGCCGCGTACTTCCTGCGGTGTGCCCTTGGCCCTCAAATTGACATTCCCTGATCCTGGAGGATTCATGACTGTTGCACTACGCCTTTCTGTTCGCCCTGCCTTAGCTGTCCTGGCCGCAAGTCTGCTGCTGGCCAGTTGCAGCACCACCCCCGCTCCAGTAGCGGAGACCCGTCCCCACGACGCCCGCACTTTCACGCCTGTGGTGCCGACCACGACGCCGGTCCCGGGCGCAAGTCTGTATCAGGGAACCTACGCTGGCCTGAAAGGCCAGGCGAGCTACCAGATTGAGGTGCCCGACAACTGGAACGGCACGCTGGTCATGTACGCTCACGGCTACGCGGGCACAGGCCAGGAACTGAAAGTCGCGCCGCCGGCACTCCGTACTTACCTGCTTAGCCAGGGCTACGCCTGGGCCGCAAGCAGTTACTCGGCCAACTACTACGACGTGCAGGCTGGTGTGGAAGACACCAACGCGCTGGCGCTGGCGTTCCCCACACTGACTGGGGGAAAGCACGCCAAGCCCGGCAAGTACCTGATCATGGGCGTCTCGATGGGCGGCCATATCGCAGGTGCAGCCGTTGAAAAGGAAACGCTGGCCACCGCACGCAGCAAAGTGAACTATGCCGCCGCCCTTCCTCTTTGTGGGGTCATGGACGAGGAATACGAATTCCAGTGGCTGGGAGATTACACCATGGCCGCCGCGCAGCTGGCCGGTCAGGGCACACGGACCTATCCTCAGGCCGACTATCAGGACAGGCTGGCGGCCATCAAGGCGGCGCTGTTCACGGAAACTGAGGGCTCCCACTGGACCGAAAATCCAACTCAGGGCGCTAAGTTGCGGGACCTTGCGCGCAATCTCACCGGTGGCGACCGCCCGGTCTTCGAACTGGGCTTCCGACTGGCTGGTACGCAGAGTGCCGTGTTCAGCACGGGTGGAGCGGACGGCACGATTAACGGCATTCTGAACAAGTCTCTGTATGGAAATGTCGGCGTGACCTACCGCTGGACCACCGGCCCTACCCCCACGGCCGAAGAGCTGGCGTTCAATGCCGCTCTCCCGCGCGTATTTGCTTCAATGAAGGCCAATCAGGCACGCCCTGATGGATTGCGGTGGTTGCCCCGGGTGAACGGTGAGTTCAGCGTGCCGGTGCTCACCCTGCATACCCTGGGCGACTTCTATGTGCCGTTTGCCCATCAGCAGAAATACCGGCTGGCGGCCCAGGCGAACGGCAATGGTGACCGGCTGGTGCAGCGGGCCATCCGCGCTGCTGGGCATTGTGAGTTCACTGCCCCCGAACTGGTGGAAGCTTTCAACGACCTGGTGATCTGGGAAAAAACTGGTGTGAAGCCCACTGGTGATGACGTGCTGACTGCCGCTACGGTCGCAGCACCTACATACGGGTGCCGCTTCACGCGAGGCGTCCGTGCTGGCGTAGAAGCCTGCCCGGCCCAACCCTGATCCACTGCCTGGCAAAACGACATCACTGGAAGGAGCAGCCACCGTGCTGCTCCTTCTTATTGCAACAGGCTGTGATCGGGAGGAGAGGGCGCGACGAGCCTTTTGCCTGGAAGCCGCTGGTCTTCGACAGACTCTGCTGGTTGGTTATTGTTTTGGGGATATGTGCTGGAGCTGCGTCCGTCTTACCGGACGCGGCTCTTTCTACAGAAAGGCGGCCCCCTGGGGCCGCCTTTATCGTGTTGGCTTGCCGCCGCTACTGGGTACTGCGCGGGTCAAGAACGTCGCGCAGACCGTCACCCAGAAGGTTGAATCCCAGCACGGTCAGGAAGATAGCGAACCCTGGAAACAGCATGGTCCACGGCGCGTCAATGTAGTACTGACGCGAGTCGCTGATCATGGTGCCCCATTCCGGCATGGGCGGCTGGGCTCCGATGCCCAGGAAGCCCAGGGCAGCGACCTCAATGGTCGCGGTGGCGATACTCAGCGCGCCCTGAACGATCAGAGGTGAGAGGCTGTTGGGGAGAACGTGCCGGAAAATGGTGCGTCCCTGGGAAGCACCAAGCGCGCCAGCGGCCTGCACAAATTCACGCTCACGGACACTCAGCACCACCGAACGGGCCAGACGCAGGTAGACGGGAACCTGCACCAGCGACACCGCCAGCATGGCGGTCACCAGCTGAGGGCTGTTCAGGGCAAACATCCGGTCCATCACGGCAATGGGGGGGGGTGGATCACTGGCATTGAAGATGCTTGCAAAGCCGATGGCCAGCAGAATTCCTGGGAATGCCAGCATGACATCCGAGAAGTAGCCCAGCACATTGTCGAGCCAGCCACCAAAGTAGCCGGCAAAGATACCCAGCAGTGATCCTACGACCAGGGCCAGGATGGTACTGACAACACCGACCTTCAGACTCAGCTGCGCGCCGTGCAGCACCCGGGTGGAAATACTGCGGCCCAGGTTGTCTGTTCCGAAGGGCGCAGCCCAGGCATTGACTTTTCCAGTGACCGGATCCTTATAGGTCTCGGCCACCTCCTTGTTCCACAGCGCGGCAACGCTCGGCGGTTTGAGGTTCATGCGGTAATTACGGTCGGTGGTTGGGTCATAGGGCTTGAGCACCGGGGCCAGGATCGCCAGCAGGACAAAGAGCGCCACGATGACAGCACCGACCTTGCCTGGTGTACTGCGGCGGAAACGGCGCCAGAAGACGCTCTGGGACCCGCGGGGTTTGGTCAGGGTAGGGGAGATGGTCGTCACGGGGTCACCTGTACTGAATGCGCGGGTCAAGCGCGGCGTAGCTGAGGTCGACCAGCAGGTTCACGAGGCTGACCACCAGCGCTGCAAAAATTACTCCACCCTGGATGACAGGGTAGTCGCGCTGGCTGATGGCCTCATACACCCATGACCCGATGCCCGGCCACGAGAAGATGGTTTCGGTCAGAACCGCGCCGCCCAGCAGAGCGCCAGCCTGCAGCCCGATCACCGTGACCACCGGCAGCATCGCGTTGCGCAGTGCATGCTTGAGGGTCACGCTGCGTCCGGACAGGCCTTTGGCACGGGCCGTCCGCACGTAGTCCTGTCCTAAAACATCCAGCATGCTGCTGCGCGTGATCCGCGCGATGATCGCCAGGGGAATACTCCCCAGAGCGATGGCCGGCAGAAGCAGGTGGCGCAGGGTGTCCCAGAGTGCCGCCGGCTGTCCACGCAGTATGGCGTCCAGAACATACAGTCCTGTGATCGGTTCGAGGGTCGATTCATTGCCCAGACGGGCGCTGGGAGGCAGCCAGCCCAACTTCACGGCAAAGAAATACGAGAGCAGCAGACCCAGCCAGAACACGGGCATGCTGACCCCCACCAGACTGATGGTGGTCGCCAGGTTGTCCCACATGCTGTTGCGCCGCAACGCCGCAATAATGCCCGCCGGCATGCCGATCAGGATCGCGAAGGTGAGCGCTGCCAGACTCAGCTCTGCCGTGGCTGGGAAGCGGGATCCCAACTCGTCACGAACAGGGATATTGCTCTTGATGCCGCTGCCCAGATCACCCTGTACCAGGGCCTGAATGTACTTGGGGTACTGGGCGTCCATTGGGTTGGACGGATTGAAAAACCAGGGCTTGTTCAGCCCCATCTGCTCGCGTAGAGCTGCCGCTGCGGCTGGCGTCGCCCGCTCGCCCAGCAGCGCCGTTGCAGGGTCGCCAGGGATGGAACGGACGAACACAAACACCACCAGGCTGATGCCCAGCATGACCACCAGGGTCCTTAACAGGCGCCGGATCAGATAACTGCCCAAAATAGGACCTCCTTGGAAAACAGAATAGAACTCTCCGGAGACGCAAGGTCAGGCGGGGCGGGCCGCTCCGAGCTGGCCCGTCCCGCCGTATCTGCTGCCTGAAGCCTGACCCCGGGAGGGTCAACTGCCTTCTCCCGGGGAGGCCAGAGGGTGCTTACTTCTTGCCGTCAACGCTGATGGTGTTAAAGGCCTCACTGCCCAGCGGGCTGGGAATCCAGCCCTTGACGTAGGAGCGGGCCGCGGCCAGCGGGTTGCTGTGCACCATGGGAATGCGGTAGGCAGCCTTGTAGGTAAGCTCGTGAAGCTGAGCGTACACCTTGGCCTTCTCTGCCTTGCCGACGGCGGCGCGGCCACGCTCGAGCAGGGCCTGCACTTCGGGTGGATTCCAGTTGATGTCGCTGCTGCCGTTGGGGCCGTAGTACGCGCCGTAGAAGTTGTCCGGGTCGCCGTAGTCGCCGGTCCAGCCGATCATGTACATGTCGAAGCCGGGTTCCTTGTTGCGGTCTTCCAGGTACTTGGCCCAGTCTTCGGTCTTCAGGTTCACCTTGATGCCAATGGCGCTCAGGTCAGCTGCAATGGCCTCGGCGATGGGCTTGGGGGTCGGGAAGTAGGGGCGGCTGACGGGCATGTACCACAGGTCGATGGTAAAGCCGTTGGGGTAACCGGCGTCGGCCAGCAGCTTCTTGGCGGCGGCTGGATCGTACTTGTAGTCGGCAGGCACGCTCTTGCTGTTGGCCCAGTCCAGCACGGGGGGCAGGAAGCTGGCGTTGCTGACACCCAGACCGTTCCAGAAAGCATCAACAATGGCCTTCTTGTTGACGGCCATGGTGATCGCCTGACGCACCTGTGCGTTCTTCAGGTACTGGTTTTTGTTGTTCATGGTGAAGAAGCCCACGTTGAAGCTGGGTCGCTTCACGGCCACAAGGTTGCGGTCGGCGTTGATGGCCTTGAGGCTGTCGGGGCTGAGGTCGCCGGTGAAGTCGATGGTGCCGGCCTTCAGTTCGTTCAGACGCTGGGACGCGTCCTTGATGGCGCGGATCACCACGGTGTCTACCTTGGGTTTGGTGCCCCAGTAGGCCTTGTTGGCCACCAGGGTCACGCGGTCACCCGTGCGCCATGACTGGAAAATGAACGGGCCGGTGCCGATGGGCTTGCTGGCCGGCGTGCCGTATTTGGCGCCGTCCTTCCTGATGGCCGTGGGGCTGGCAATCCCGAAGTAGCCCGCGCCGATGACTTCTGGGAAGACGCTGCTGGGCTTGTTGAGGTCCACCCGCACGGTGTAGTCGTTGACCTTGACGATGTTCTTGATGACCGAGGTCGCGTCGCCCTTGAAGCCGCCGAGCAGGTCGCCCACGATTTCGTAGGTGCGGCCCTGGTCGCGGAAGCCGTAGGGGTGGCTCTTGTCCCACCAGCGGCTCATGTTGAAGACCACTGCGTCGGCGTTGAACGGCGTGCCGTCATGGAACTTCACGTTGCGGCGCAGGTTGAAGGTCCACTGAGTGGCGTTGGCATTGCTCTTCCAGCTGGTGGCCAGTCCGGGCTCGGTGTCGGTGGTGCCGTTCTTGAAATCGACCAGCGTGTCGTAGATCTGACGCTGAATCAGAATGCTGATGCCGTCCGTGATGTTTCCGGATTCCAGGCTGACGGGTTCACCGTTGGCGCCGAAGACCAGCGTGGCGGCCGAAGCGGTGGGAAGGGCGGCGAGCAGGGCGGTAAGAAGCAATTTCTTCATGGAGCCTCCGGGCGGGTCAGGACACTGTGAATGAGTGCACCGTGACCGTAGGTTAAACGAGTTGGCGTGCGCCCAGCCTAGGCGGGAAGGCCGAGGGTGTCAACCGGTCTGGACCCCTTGGATCACCGGCTTCCAATCAGGGTGAGTCCGAGCAGCGTCGGGTTGGCACCTTTGCCGGCACTGATCAGCGTGACGCTTTGAATCGTGAGGTCCGGTTTGGGATTGGGCCATTCCAGAAGCGTGACGTTGACATCCAGCCCATTCTGGGTCTGTCCGCTCCAGGCTGGGGCAGTAATCATGCTGCTGGGCAGGGTATCGGTCCACGCCCGCAGATGCCGGCCATACTCCAGAGGCACGCTTTGCGTGGTGCCGTCGGTGTACTTGATCTCGTACCTGCCAATAGGTTCCCGGTTGGTCGGCGCGGGCCAGCCGGTCGTGTGCAGGAACACCAGCGCGTCGGCCTTGCGCCCCAGTTCAGCTGTGACCTTTTCAGGCAGTTGCCTGGCTGCGGCGCGGTCCCCCCGCAGCATCACAGCCCCACTGACGTCGAAACGGTAGCCGCCCAGCATCACGTTGCCGGTGGGGAGGCGGCTCAGGTCTGTTTCCGCGCCCTTCCCGATCCAGCCCTTGCCGTCTGCGTCGGTCAGCTTGCGCGTCACCAGCGGGCTCAGATTCACTAGTGCGCCCGGCGCCTGGCCAAAGCGCTGCGGCTGATAGAGGGCCCGGTAGGCCGATACAGGATCCTTCAGCGGGGCTGCTGCCGGGTTCCAGAAACTCGCACCCGCGCGGACCAGAGCCACGCCC
The DNA here is from genome assembly GCF_000020685.1 of Deinococcus deserti VCD115. Lineage (NCBI taxonomy): Bacteria > Thermotogati > Deinococcota > Deinococci > Deinococcales > Deinococcaceae > Deinococcus > Deinococcus deserti. The sequence goes on from NC_012526.1 coordinate 1,236,709, forward strand.
TGCTCGGCCATGCCGTCCCACACACTGGGATTGCCGAAGTACCCTGACCAGCGCGTCTGGATCATGCCCGCAGCGCCGGATCTGGCGGCGGCCCGGGCCATGTCCTCGGGGTTGCTCTCCTCGTACCAGGACGCGCCCAGGACCGGGAAGCCCAGTGCCTTGATCCGGTCCAGCATGCCGGTGTTGGCATCGGCGGTGTAATTCCAGTAGGCAACCTGAATGTCCTTGGGCAGCCTGGCCGGCAGGGTCGCAATGACGCTGTCACTGAACGCTGCGTCGTGCCACATCATGGTGCCTACCCCTCGGGCTTTCAGAAATCCGTGAATCTTGACCGTATCGTCGACGAACAGTTTCTCGAAGCCGGCAGCCTTGCCGTTGGCGCGCGCCGGGAAACGGTCACGGTTACGGACCTCGTCGTGACCGATGTGAATGACCTTGGGCCCAAAGACCTCGATCATTTCGCTCAGGACCGGAAAGACGACCCGGTCGTAGGTTTGCGGATTGAGTGTGTCATAGGCGTAGGGCTGCTGCGAATCCGGGTCCTGCACCAGGTCCCTGTTGCGTCCGCCGTGGAACATCCAGCCGGCATGTCCCAGGGTTTCCAGCAGGGGAATGACTTCCAGGCCGTGTTCCCGCGCCAGCCGGGCCACCCGCGCAGCCTCAGCCTTGGTGGCGCCGCCCGGATGTGCCCAGCCGCCGGCCTTAGCGGCGTCCCACTGCACGTAATTGCTCATGACCAGGACGGTATTGAACTTCAGCCGTGCCAGAAGCGGAATCAGGCGGTCATTGACCGGCTGGCTGGTGGAATCCAGATACAGCATGGCCACCCGCTGTTTCAGAGCCGGGGCGTCCTGAATCCGGGCGTAGCGAAGACCTTGAGGAGTAAGCAGACCAGCCAGAGTCTGCGCGCCGTAGTACGCCCCCTGAGCATCGGCTCCCACCACATAGGCGCCGCTGGCGTCGACCCACAGGGCGTAGCCTTCGGGAGCCTCGGTATACAGACCTGCCGCCCGGGCCTTTGCTGCCAGCGCAGCGTCCGCCCGGGTCCCGATCACGATGGGAGTCCTGCCGGCTTCTGCCAGGCCTGTGCCCAGCAGGGATTGCCACGTCGCGCGCAGGTCACGGGCTGCCCAGCCCAGTTGCGGCGCACTTCCCGAAATCTGGAGTCCCAGCCCGGAGAGGGCCAGGGTACCGGCTGGAAATTCGGCCTTCTGCGGGGTTGGAATCAGACTGGGATGTGCGGAAATGGTACGCGCGTCGGAAACCTGCGTCACGCTGAGCTGCGCTCCAGTGGCGGAACTGAGCAGAACGGAGCCCAGCAGACAGGCGCCCAGCAGCCTCAGGTGGGGGCCCCGGACATGGGACGACGGAGAACGCACGGCGGTGGGGACACGGCGGGAAGGAATGCGCATGGTTCAGAGCTCCTTTCGGGCAAGAGGCGCGGGGAACTGACATTGGACTGGACGAAGTATGCCCATCACTCATGAAAAAGACGAGGGGAATGGCGCACAAGCCACTCCCCCTGAACCCTGGCGCCTGGTTTACAGGCTGGCGTTCCAGGCTTTCACGATGTCGTCCAGGGCCGCCTTGACTGTCTTCTGCCCGGCCATGGCAGACTCGATGTTGTCCTTGAAGACCTTGTTGAGCTTGCTGGCATCCGGATAGACCAGAGTCAGGTCCCGGGCCTTTTTCAGTTCTGTACTGGACACCAGTTTGCCCTGCTCTACAGCGCCCGACCCACCCTGCTTGAAGAACTTGTCCGTGCTGGCCTTGACGGTGGACGGGAAGGTGGTCTTGGTGACCTTGGAGAAGGCCAGCTGGTTGGTGTCGTTGGTCAGGAACAGGGCCAGCTTCTGGGCCAGGGCCTTGTCCTTGACGCCCTTGGGCACGGTAAAGCCCATCAGCGGTGTGTGAATCACGTTGCCGGCGATGTTGATGGGGTAGGGCGCCACGCGGGTGACGTCATAGATGGCCTTGTTGTCGTTCTGTACCCGCAGGATGAACTGCGGCCCGGTGATCAGCATGGCCAGCTTGCCAGCCGAATACAGCTCGGTGGCTGCCGTGAAACCGCGGCGCATGGTGTCTTCGGGAATGTAGCCCTTGCGGTACAGGTCCACGTAACTCTGGACCAGCTTGATGTGCTCGGGGCTGTTGAATACGGCTTTGCCGCCGGACTTGTCCAGCACCGGCAGTCCGGCTTCCTGGAACAGATACAGCATGTTGATGCCGTTGATATTGGGCATGAAGCCGTACAGGCCCGTCTTGTCCTTGATCTGCTTGGCCGCCGACATCAGCGTCTGGATGGTGCGTGGGGGATTGGCCGGGTCCAGCCCAGCCTTGCGGAAGATGTCCGCGTTGTACGCCACGACCTTGGGAGCCCAGTACCAGGGCACGCCCATAATTTTGTCCTCGTAGGTGAAGGTCTCCAGCGGCGACGCAAAATACAGCTTTTTCTGGGCAGCCGTGAGGCTCAGCGGTTCGAGCGCCCCCTGCTGCACCAGTTTGACGGTCATGTCCGACGACAGGTTGACCGCTGCCGGAGGCCTCCCGGAGGCCACAGCCGCCAGCAGTTTCTGCTCCATGGCATTGGCGGGGACATCCACCCACTTGAGCTCGACATTGGGGTTTTCCTTCTCGAACTGCTGTACCAAGCGGTTCATTTCGTCGTTGAACAACGGAGCCAGACTGATGGTCCAGAACTCGAGCTGCGTCTTCTGGGCACCGGCGGTACCCACGGCAAGCAGGGCGGCGGTCAGGGCAAGTGTTTTCATGCAGGCTCCTTGGTGAACATCGGCCTGTTCAGGTCAGGCCACAGGGAAACTCTGGCAGCGCACGGATGGCAGCCGGATAAAGACGGAATAAGCGAGCTGCACAGACTGTAACGTCTGAGTCAGGCAGGTGTCTGAGAATATGAGCCACGTTCTCACCTCCAATCCTCCCTGCGGGTCAGGAACGCTGGTGAAAGGCACAATGCGTTTACGCTGTTGGACGTGACTCAAGCTGACCTGCTGCCTGGCGCCCTGGCGATGGTAGATATTCCCGGGCCCACCCTGGACCCTGACACAGCTGATTTTCTGCGCCGGTATGGGGTACGGAGCGTCTGCCTGTTCGGCAAGAATGTGCGCAACGAGTTCCAGTTACGGGCCTTGTGCCGTGACCTGAGAGACCTGATGGGCGACGGCGCCCTGATTGCCCTGGACCATGAGGGAGGCGCCATTCTTCGCCCGGATTTCTGGCCGTTTGCGCCCTCGGCCATGGCGCTGGGAGCCGCAGACGACCGGCAGCTGACCCGGGACGTCAACGCCGCGCTGGCACGGCAGCTGCGCAGTGTCGGAATCAACTGGAATTTCGCGCCGGTACTGGATGTCAATCTCAACCCTGGGAATCCGGTAATCGGGGAGAGGGCCTACGGTGCGGACCCGGCGCTGGTGGCCCGACATGGCCGCGCTGCCCTGGAGGGACACGCCGCCGAGCGCATTGCGGCGTGTGTCAAGCACTTTCCGGGTCACGGCGATACTCATCTGGACAGCCATCTGGCCCTGCCCACCGTACGCAAGACCCGCGTGGAACTCGAACAGGGCGAACTAGCTCCCTTCAGGGCCCTGCTCGGCGTGTCGCCAGCTGTCATGACTGCGCACATCGTGTATCCGGAACTCGATCCCCGGCACCCCGCCACCCTGAGCCGCGTGGTGCTGCATGATCTGCTGCGCCGCGACTGGGGATACCAGGGCGTCATCGTGACAGACAGCATGGGCATGCAGGCCATCGACGCCAACTATGGCCGTGGTGAGGCGGCGGTGCTGGCGCTTCAGGCTGGTGCCGATCTGGTGATGGCACTGGGACGCCGTGAGGTGCAGGAGGCGACGTTGCAGGCTATCGCGGCCGCTATGAAAACCGTTCTTGACGGCGGTGAGATGCAGGCCAGCCTGAACCGTCTGCGTTCCCTCGCACTTCAGTATCCGGCTCAGGCCGATGAAACATTGAATCCTGCGGCTGATGCGGGCTTTTTTGGAGAAGCCTGGGCGCAGGGGTTGACGACCTGGGGCGAGCCTGTGCCGCCAGCCCCAGACTCACGGGTTGTGCTGATTGCCCACCGGAGTCCGGAGCGGGAAACGGTCAGCGAGGCCGCAGCGGACGCCGAGACCCTGGCACGCGAACTGGGAGCGGTGTATGAGGTGGAGCTTGTTCCATTCCAGACGCCCGATGAGCTGGACTGGACCGCCCTGAGAGCGCGGGGCCTTCCCTTGATTCTGGCCACGACAGGACGTCACCGCCACGCTGCGCTGCAAGGTGCCCGGCCGGACCTCCACCTGGCCCTCTATAACCCCTACGCCATCCTGGACGTGGATGCGCCGGCTGTCGTGTCGTACGGTTTCCGTCCAGAGGCACGCGCTTCTGTGCTCAGGTGGCTCCGCGGAGAGTTGCCGGCAGCCGGTCGTCTCCCTTTTCAGGCATGAACCCAAAACGAGCGCACCGGGTCAGCCTGACCCAGTGCGCTCTTATTCGTGCTTATTCGTGATTCTCAGCGTTCCCAGGGCCACGCCCCGGCTGCAGCCGCAATTCCCAGGGCGCGCGGCCCGGTGTGGATGTTGAGCACCGGATTAACCGGGGCAAAGTCAGACCAGACAATCGGGTGCCGGCCGCGCAGAATCTCAAGGGCGGTGTCCGCGTCTTCGCGCACACTGCCATACAGCAGGCCCAGGCGCAGGGGGGTGCCTTCCCCGTACTTCTGAGTGACCTGGGTGGCCACCGCTTCTATGGCGCTGCGGTAGGTGCGGGCCCGGCCGACATTGGTGTACTGGCCGGTGCTCTTGTCGACCGTGATCACCGGCTTCAGGTTAAGCAGCCCTCCCAGTGTGGCCTGTACCCGGCCTATCCGCCCGCCCCGGCGCAGATATTCCAGTGTCTCGATAGTGAAGTACAGTTCTGTTTCCTGGTGAACTCTCTGCATCCAGTCCAGCGCGACTTCTACACTTTCACCGCGCTGGACTGCGGTGCTGGCGGCATGCACCTGAAAAGCCTGAGCAGCGCTCAGGGTACCGCTGTCATGGATGTGCCAGGTCAGGTCGGGATTCAGGCTTCGCGCCTGCTCCGCAGCATTCCGGCTGCCACTCAGCCCGGCACTGATGGTCACGGCCAGGATCTGTGCGGCTCCACTTTCCTGAGCGGCCGTCACCCAGTCCTGCGGCGTGGGCTGACTGCTGGTGGGGTGCTCAGGATCGGTCCGCAACTTCTCGTACAGTTCCTCCCGTGTAATTTCGTTCATGCGGTAGGTCGTCGAGCCGAAGTTCAAGGCGAACGGCGCGACCGGAACAGAGTTGAGCAGGCTGGGAAACGCGTCGAGGCCGCCATCGGTGATGATGCTGAACGGGGAAGTGGTCATGTGATCTCCTGTGCGTTCATACGCTCAATGAGTTTCAGAGCCGCCGAGTGGTCCTCATGTTCCCCAATAATCTGTGCTGCTGCCCGGTACAGGCCGAGGGTCTGTGCCAGCACCGGGGCGCTGCCCTTGACGCTTTCGACCACATCCAGGGCAATTCCGGCGTCCTTGGCCAGCAACCCCAGCGCAAAGGTCACCGGAAATTCGCGGGTCAGCACGCGCTGTCCGATCAGATTCTCACTGGCGTTGCTGCGCCCACTGCTGGCATTGATCACTTCCAGCGCCGCGCCGATATCGACGCCGTGCTTGCCCAGGACAGCCAGCCCCTCGCCCGCGGCCCACAGGTTGACGGCCAGCAGGACGTTGTTGATCGCCTTGACGGCGAAACCTGCACCCGTATCCCCCACGTGCACGACCTTGCCGGCAAACGCCAGATGCGGGCGCACGGCGTCGACTTCGGCAACCGGGCCGCCCACCATGACCGTCAGCGTCCCGGCCTGGGCGCCATTGGTCCCGCCGCTGACGGGAGCGTCCAGAAAGGTCACGCCATGGGCAGACAGAACTTCGCGCTGTCGCCGCGCTGAATCCGGATGTCCGCTGGTACAGTCCACCCACACGGTACCTGGACGGAGCCGGGAGCCCAGCTGGCGGATGACCTCATCCACCTCGGCGCTGGTGGGCAGGCAGCTGAACAGCACATCGGCCTGAGCACAGTCCTGAAGGTCAACGGCTGTGCTCGCGTGCTGCGCCGCGTGGGCCCGGGCGCGCTCTGGAGTACGGTTCCAGACCAGCGCGTGGCCCCCGGTGTCCTGGGCCAGCCGCGCGAGATGCGCGGCCATCGGGAAGCCCATTGCCCCAAGCCCGATGAATGCAGAGGTGGTCGTCATGATGAGTCCAGGCTAGTTCAGCCGGCCAGGGGCCGTGATAAATCTGAACCGGGTTTAATCTTGAGACGCGCGGCTGCCTGTGGCCGGCAGCCGGAGTTCATGGCCCGCCTCTCCAAAGCGTTCCCGCAGAAAGCGGCCCTGGGCCAGCAGGCGGTCGGCCGCCGCATGGTCGTGGCGCAGGGCCTCCCGGACACCGTCTTCCATCAGGGCCAGCTGCTCTTCAAGCAGCTGTTCGGGAGGCTGACCCTGGGCGTCCAGGGCTGACCGGGCGCCGTCGGTCAGGGCCTGATAGGCCTGCAGGGTATCGGGCAGATACGCCTGACGCGTCTGGGCCAGCAGATAGCCAGTCCGGGCATCAGCTCCAGTATTGGTGAGCCGCTGAGCATCCGAAATGACGCACAGCAGGCCCCAGGCGCGGCTGCGGGCTGGCTCAGGCAGGTCCAGGATCAACGCCTCCACGCCCGTGGATGATGCGGCAGCGAGCGCCTCGGGACGCGGCGGTCTGGTCAGCGCTGCGGCACGCCGGTTGGACTGCGTGGTGTTGTTGACGTACGTAATCAGGGCAATCCCACTGAAAATCACGATCAGGATCAGGACGGCCGTCATGAACGGATGCTACCCCCTTAGTCGGCTGTTTTTGTGGCGGCGCTCAGGGACTTCAGGTCCAGCAGAAAATTTCCGTCTGCCGGAAGCATCACGGTGTTGATGCCCGGCGACAGCTTTTCGGCCACGGTCAGCTGAATCAGCTGTGGGTTCTCGCGCAGGGCCCGGCCACGCAGTGACAGCGCCTGTGCTTCACCCCGGGCCGTGGCTACGGCTGCCTTGGCGGCGCCCTCTGCCTCCACGACGGCGCGCTGGGCACTGATGTTGGCCTGCTGAAGCCGGTTTTTCTCGACGGCGACCTGCTGCTCGGCCGTCTGCTTCTGCTCGATGGCCTTGGCCACACTTTCCGGAATCCGCAGTTCGCGAAGCAGGACGCTGTCGAGCAGCAGATTGTTCTTCGAGAAGATCTCGGTCAGCGAGCGGGTAATGTTCGCCTCCACCTCCTGGCGCTGGGTACTGATCAGATCGGCAGCGTTGAACTGCCCGATCGCGTCACGGACCTTGCTGCGGACCTGCGGCCTGACCACTGTGACCATGTAGTTGCGGCCCAGTTCCTTGTGCATGATGGCCGCCTTGGTCCGGTCGATGCGGAAGTTAACCGTCACATCGGCTGTGATATCCAGGCCTTCCTTGCTGCGGGCCCGAATGGCTCCCTCATCTCCGTCGCTGACACCCTGCCTCAGGGTCATTTCCTGGAGCCGGCCGTCATACAGGTTGACCCGGTCCACAAACGGCACCACGAAGTGCACGCCTTCCTGCAGCGGCTGGGGCTTCACGCCGCTCAGGGCACTGAACACCACCCCCACGTAACCGGCAGGGATCACCTTGATGCCCTGTGCCAGCAGCAGGCCGGCCAGGACGACTCCTCCAACAGTAAAGGCCGTGCGGCCGGACACCTGCCTGGGCGGGTTTACTGGAGCGGAAGAGCCACGGGTCTGTGTTGTTGCGGTGTCACTCATGCCTGCTGGTACGCGCCGAATCTGCACAGAGTTTCCCTTCAGGGCTGAACGCCGTCGACGTAGACCCAGCGGCCATCCACCTGCGCAAAGGTGCTGCGTTCGCGCAGGTGGGCCCGCTCGCCCCCAGGAAGCCGCAGACTGGCGGTAAACGTCACTTCATGGTCGCTGGCACCGTGTACTTTCAGGCCCAGGTACCGGGTACCGTCGTGAAGGTCCATGCTGGTCGGGCGGGTATGCGGATGCCAGGTGTCCAGGACGAAAGCCTCGTCCCGAAGGGCATAGGCGCTGTAACGGGCACGCATGAGGGCTTCAGGCGAGGAAGGCAGCGCCACGCCGCTGTGAAAGGGGCCGCAGCAGTTTGAGTAGCTTCGCCCGGATCCGCAGGGGCAGGGTTTTAACGGAGGGTACGCCAGAGCCATGTCCGCAAGGTAGCGCCCCCGGCCGGCCGCTCGGCGGCCGGCGGACTTGCCCGCCTTCACGTCATAATGCGCGGTGCATGAGCGGCGCTGAGACCATTACCTCCCTGCAGAACCCACACGTCAAGCGGCTGGTGCGTCTGCGTAATCGCCGCGAGCGGGAAGCCCACGGTGTAATTCTGATCGAGGGGGCGCGTGAACTTGCCCGGGCGGTCCAGGGCAGCGTGCCCCCTCACACGCTGTACTGCTGCCCTGAGCTGTACAGCCCGGAGGCCAGGAGCCTGGCTGCCACGCTGCCCGGGGACCGGCTGGAGCTGTCCCGAGCCGCGTTTGAAAAGGTCAGCGGCCGTGAGAATCCCGACGGTCTTCTGGGTGTAGCCGATCTTCCTGCCCCGCGCCTGCCGGAGCCGGGCAACGACGCTGTTCTGGTGGTCCTGCACGGCCTGGAAAAGCCCGGCAACGTGGGGGCTATTCTCCGGAGTGCCGACGCTGCTGGGGCGCAGGGTGTGCTTGTCCTGGGGAGAGGCGCCGATCCTTACGGACCCAACGTGATCCGCTCCAGTCAGGGGAGCGTGTTTACCATGCCGGTGGCTGTCCTGGACGAGGGCACGGCCTTGGAGTGGCTGTCCACGCGAGGCTTTACCACCGTCGCCTGCACTCCGGATGCCCCCCGGACCTACTGGGACGCTCCCCTGACCGGGCGTGTGGCTCTGCTGCTGGGCACGGAGCACGCCGGGCTCCCCGAAAGCTGGCGCCACACGGACCACAGTGTCAGCATTCCCATGCACGAGGGCAGCGGCGCCGACAGCCTGAACGTGGCAACAGCCGCAGCACTGGTGCTGTTCGAATGTGCCCGTCAGCGTCGGGTCCAGGAGCGCGGAGCCCGTACGTGACAGCAGTTGCCCGGGACCCTTACCGCGACTGGCTGCGTGCGCGGCTGAGCCCGGAAACAGGTGTGGGGGATGCCGAACAGGTCATTGAAGAAGCCGCGCAGCGCCGGGGCTGGCCTGCCCAGCGAGTCTTGGGGCCACGGGATGTTGTGGCCCTGATGCAGGACATCTATGCCTTGGTTCGTGCCCTTTTAGGGGACCCGGCGGCAGAACGTTGGGTGGAAGCTGCCACCCTGGACCTGGCAACTTTTGCACAGTCGGTGCCTGTCCCCAGCCAGCCGGTGCGCGGTGAAATTGCACCGGTGCTGGGAGCAGGTCCCGTGCGTTGGGGCCGCCGGGCCCATGACCTGCCCCTGCTGCTGGCGCGGTCGCACGCAGAAATTGCCGGCCGGAGCCTGGAGGCTATCCGCGCCAACCCGGACCTGAGCCCTCTTGAGGACGCTGCTGAGTGGGACATGCAGGCCACCCAGGCTGAGGTCCGCCGCTGGGAGACCGAGGAAGTGCTGAGCTCGCTGCGTGCAGATCACGCCCGTGTGGAAGTGGCAGACCAGGTTGCGGTTGCCGCAGCGCAGGCAGAAGTGCTGCACCTGACTGTGCGGGAACTTGAGCAGTTAGAGGCGCAGGGCCAGCCGGTTGGTCCCAGACTGGCGCATACACGGCTGATGAGCCAGCAGACTGACGCCTTCCTGGCGTCGTTCAGTCCGCTGATCCGGCTCGACGACGCCGATAGCCCTGTGGAGGTTCCGATGATGGATCTCTCCAGCGTTCGTTACTCGTTGGGTGTTCCGCTTCATCCAGCAGTGCTGCGTGCTCGCAGTCAGCTGAACTACGCCCGGTGGCAATCGGGAGATCAGGCCACCGAAGACCCGGCGGTTCAGCAGGCCCGTGCCGCACTCGCACAGGCAGAGCATGAGGCCCAGGCCCAGCTGAATGCGACCCTGAGCGCTGCGCGTGCACATCAGCGGGCGCTTGAGGGTCTGATTCGGCAGGTCGCGCTATTGGAAAAGCGCGTTCAGTCGCTTCGTCAGACGGGACGGGACAAGCTCGGCGTGGCACGTGTGGTTCTCGAATGGCGACAGACCCGCAGCGCCGCAAGGGTGCAGGCTCACCGCCTGCAGGAAGCAGCCAGCCTGTTGGACGCGTTGATCTCCGACAATGATTCAGGACGATGATTACTGGGCAGGTGGAGGCCCTCCTGTCTCTCCAGGACCTGGAGGGCGAACGATGGTCAACATGTAGCGTCCGAGGGCTCGGATGGCCTCATAGAAGCGGTCGAATTCCACGGGTTTGACCACGTAGCTCGCAGCGTAGGCCTGATACGAACGCAGGACATCCTCTTCTGCCTGACTGGTGGTCAGCATAATCACGGGAATGGTCATCAGGTCAGGGTCCCGTTTGAGCTCCTCCAGCAGTTCCAGACCGTTCATTCGGGGCATGTTGATGTCCAGAAGAATCACATCTGGCCTGGGAATCCGGGGGCGGTCGGGGCAACACCGCAGCAGTTCGAGAGCTTCCACCCCGTCGCGTGCAATATGCAGGGTATTGGCAATGCCTGCTTCGGAAAACGCCTCGCGCGTCAGATGAATATCTGGTTCGCTGTCCTCCACGAGAAGAATCTCGATCGGGGAAGCGGAAAGTGGAGTGGGGAAGAGCGTGGTCATGACATCAGGCCTCGTGGAAAAACACAAGACAACCCGGAGCCACAAGGGAGCCGGGGTGCCGGTCATTTCCTGTTTCGAGTCTGGCGGTGCGGGCCATGAAGTGACAGACAATATCCTTAAATTTTTCGTGTCTGGCCCTTGGCTTGCCCTTGAATATCCTTCACATAAGCGCGCGAAGACAGCGGGTAGGCGGCGCCTGCTAGCCTGCTTGGCATGAATCTCCTGCAATACCTGCTGCTCGGGGGCTCCGGCTTCCGGGACGTTCGGACACTGGTGCAGGACCTGGAATGGGACGAAGCCAGCCGCACCTTTGAAGGGCTGCCCTATACCCTGGCCGACTTGATTGCACACCTGGCAGTAACCCAGCGCGCGAGTCTGGACCTTGCCTCAGGAAGAAGTGAAAGCTGGCCCGAAGATCTGCCGGTGTGGCCAGTCTCTGCCCTGGACGAGGCCCAGTTCAGGGCCCACCTTATAGAACTGGAACTGGGTCTGCTGCAGGCCCAGGCGCTGGCTCAGGACCCCTCGGAGCGGGCCCGAGAGATTCTGATCGACCTTGCGGCCCACAGCGCCTACCACTGGGGCCAGGTGGCTGTCCTCAGGCGTCTGGCCGGCACGTTGCCTGATTCAGCGCGTTAGGAACCGGGTTCTGGATGCGCCCTGCCGGCAGAAACGTCCTGGGTATTGACTTCAGAAGGGCTGAACCGGTTCCCATCTGAAAAAGTATCGACGGCTCTACCCTCGGGCATGACCTCCGATGTTCAGGTGATCCACAATGCCGAGCACAATCGCTATGAGTTACACAAGTCTGGCCAGCTGGCCGCTTTCGCCGAATACCGCCCGGCAGGAAACGCGGTTATGCTCAGCCACACTGAAACCAGGTCTGAGTTCGAAGGTCAGGGGCTGGGGTCCCGGCTCGTTCAGGAGACGCTCGATACCCTGCGTGCTGAAGGACGCCAGGTGGTCCCCATGTGTCCCTTTGTGGCCAATTACATTCGTGAACATCGTGAGTACGTGGATATGGTGCAGCCGGATCAGCGCGGAGTTTTTGGACTTTGAGCGTTACCCGAGAGGTAGCAGGGTCAGCCTGACGCCACCAAACTAACGTCTGTTAGGCTGAACGGATGTGGATTCAAAAGCGGCAGGTTGGTGAGGCCGAGGTGGTCAGCCTGACCGACGGCCAGTTCCGTCTGGATGGAGGGGCCATGTTCGGCACAGTGCCCAGGGTGCTGTGGGAAAAAGTGGCGCCCCCGGATGAGCTCAACCGGATCACCCTGCGGATTAATCCGCTGCTGATCCGGCTGGCGGGGAAGAATATCCTGGTCGAAACCGGGTTCTGGGACAGAGGCGGCGAAAAGTTCGAGGCAATGTTCGGGGTAGACCGTGACGAGACAGTCTTCCGGGGCCTGAGCGATGCCGGTCTGGCGCCTGCTGACATTGACCTGGTGATCAATACCCACCTGCATTTCGATCACGCCGGTCGCAATGTGACTGCGCTGGGCGAACCAACTTTCCCGAATGCCCGTTATGTCGTGCAGGCTCAGGAACTGCACGACGCGCTTCACCCCCATGAACGCAGCCGCGCCAGTTATATCCGCGATTACATCGAGCCGCTGCACGATGCCGGGCTGTTCGAGGTGGTGGACGGTGAGCATGAACTGCTTCCCGGCCTGAGTGTGCTGCCGTTGCCCGGCCATAACCTGGGGCAACAGGGCGTGGTGCTGCGCAGCGGAGGACAGACCCTGGTGTACACCGCCGACCTGCTGCCCACCACCATGCACAGCCCCACAGCCTGGGTCATCGGGTATGACCTGTACCCGGTCACCAACCTGGAAAACCGTCGCCGGTACTTTGCCGAGTGGCATGAGCAGAATGCCCTGATCTGTACGCCTCACGATCCACAGGTGCCGTTCGCGCGTTTCGAGCCCAACGCCAAGGGGGGCTTCCGGGTGGTGGCTGACACGCAGGCTTAAGGAAAAAGTGCAAAGAGGCGCAGCTGGACCTGACTCCGGCTGCGCCTCTTTAGTGATCTGTCTTGGGAGGTTTACGCCGGATGCAGACCAGCGAATGCCAGGCCCATGGTCTCTTCCCAGCCGTGGGCGATGTTCAGGCACTGCAAGGCGTGGCCCGCTGTGCCTTTGACCAGGTTGTCAATGGCGCTCATCAGCACGACCCGTCCGGTATCCACATCCATCTCGAAGCCGATATCGCAGTAGTTGGTGCCGTCCAGCAGCATGGGGTCCGGGTAGCGGTGGATGCCCTTGGCGACCTTCACGATGCGCACAAAGGGTTCATTGCCGTACACCTCGCGGTAGGCACTCCAGACATCGCGGTCACTGTAACCGTCGGGAATCCACGCATGTGCTGTGGTCAGAATGCCGCGCACCCGGGGCGTGCTGATGGCGGTCAGGTGCAGGGGAAAGTGCCCGGGCAACTCCTGCTGGGCTTCAGCGGTGTGACGGTGCCCAACTGGCTTGTAGACCCGCAGGCTGCCGGCACGCTCGGGATGATGGCTGCCGTCGCTGGCACTGGCGCCCGCAGCGCTTGATCCGACCAGTCCAGTAGCAATGATGTCCTTGGGCAGCAGCACGCCCAGCTTGACCAGGGGATACAGCGCCAGCACCACGCTGGTGGCAAAGCAGCCGGCGCAGGCAATCCGGGTGGCACCGCGCAGCTCCTCCCGGTGGAGTTCCGGGTTGCCGTAGACCCATTCGCCCAGTTTCTCAGGCGTGGGGTGATCCTCGCCGTAGGTGGCGCGGTAGACCTCAGGGTCCTTCAGCCGGAAATCGGCCGACAGGTCCACGATGACCCGGCCTTTGGCCTCGAATTCGGCAATGCGTTTGGCAGCCGAGTTATGCGGCAGGGCCAGCACCACGATATCGGCGTCTTCCAGGGCCGCCGCCTTGATGAACTTAAGGTTGGTGCGCCCGCGCAGATTCGGGTGAATCATGCTGACCGGCAGACCGGAGCTGCGCTCACTGGTCACCTGGGTGACCTTCAGGTTGGGGTGGCTCAGCGCCAGCCGAAGAAATTCCCCGCCGGCATAGCCGCTGCCTCCTACAATTGCCACTGTCTTGTGCTCACTCATCGCTCCATACTCTGCGCGATAAAGAGAAGCCGCGACGTAACCTACCTGTCACTTGTCCAGAGGCAGGGGACGCTTTCAAGTGAAAACCCGCCCTGGCCTTGACCAGAGCGGGTGAAAGTTCTGCCTGAGACTCAGGCTTTAGGAGCAGCGACGCCGCCGGGGACCTTACGGCGGACCTTCCACTCTTCCAGGAAGACCACCAGAGGCGCCACGATGTAGATGCTGCTGTAGGTCCCGACCAGGATGCCGATCAACAGAATCAGGCTGAAGTCGCGCAGCACGGGACCACCGAAAATCAGCAGGCTGACCAGCGGCAGCATGGTGCTGATGGAAGTCATGATCGTGCGCGAGAGCGTCTGGTTGATGCTGGTGTTCACGATCTGACGGTAGGACTTACCGCGCATCTCGCGCAGGTTCTCACGGATACGGTCCGACACGATGATCGAGTCGTTCAGCGAGTAGCCGATCAGGGTAAGCAGCGCAGCCACGCTGGCAATCGTGAACTCCAGGCCCAGCAGGCTGAACAGACCCAGTGCGATAGCCACGTCGTGAACGGCGGCCAGGATGCTGCCCAGACCCATCACGAAGTCGAAGCGGAAGCCCACGTAAACCAGGATCAGGCCCAGACCCAGCAGAACGGCGGCGATTGTTTTGTCAGTCAGCTCGCGGCCTACAGCTGGTCCGACGGTTTCCGTGGACAGCACTTCGGCGTTTCCAACCTGGCCGATAGCTGCGCTGATGGTCGTCAGCTCTGTGTTGTTCAGCTCCGGGACCTTCACGGTGTACTGGGTGCCGGGCTGTCCAGGAACCACATCACGCTGGATGGTCGCGTTCTGGGGAGAGATCTTGCTCACTCCGGCACCGGTCACGGCCGTGCGGATCTGCTCGGTCGTGACTGCTGCCGGAGCGCGGACGGTCATGGTGGTTCCACTGGTGAAGTCCACGCCGTAGTTCAGGCCCTTCACCGCCAGAATGCCGGCGCCCGCCAATGCAATCAGCACCGAAGCGGTGGTCACCAGCGGGGCAGCCTTGATGAAATCAATAGCCGTCTGCTTGATGCGCATCGGGGCACTCATATTGGGTCGGCGCTGGGCCAGCCACTCCATGAACCACTTGGCGAATACCAGGTTAGAGAAGGTAGACGCAATAACGCCAATAATCAGGGTGACGGCAAAGCCCTTTACAGGGCCGGTGGAGTAGTTGTACAGCGCCATGGCGGAGAGCAGGTGGGCAGCGTTTACGTCCAGAATGGCGGCGGTGGAGTGTTCGTAGCCGGCCCCGATGCTGTTCTTGATGCCTTTGCCGCGCTGGAGTTCTTCCTTGATGCGTTCAAACGAAATCACGTTGCCGTCTACTGCCGCGCCGATGGTCAGCACTAGACCGGCAATACCGGGGAGGGTCAGGGTGGCCCCGAAGCCGCCCAGCATGCCCAGGATAATCACGGCGCTGAACAGCAGACCCAGGGCGCCCACCAGCCCGAACCAGAAGCCGTAGTACAGGAACAGCATGCCAAAGACCAGGGCAATGCCCACCAGCGAGGCGATCGCGCCGCTGCGGATGGCGTCGGCTCCCAGGGTCGGCCCGATGGCCCGTTCGGCCTCGGTCTTCACCTTAATGGGCAGGGCGCCGGATTTGAGCACCAGAGCCAGCTGACTGGCTTCCTCGGCGTCGAAGTTGCCGCTGATCTGCACGTCACGGAACAGGCGCTGCTGGATGGTCGCCACCGACTGGATCTGGTCGTCAAGAACCACAGCCATCAGCTTGTTGACGTTCTTGCCCGTAAAGTCGCCGAAGGTCTGGGCGCCCTTATCGGTGTTGGTGAACGACACCACCCAGCGCCCCGTCTGTGGGTCGGTGGCTGCCTGCGCGCTGGCAATAATCTCGCCAGTCGCCTGCACGGGTCCCAGCTGATCCAGCGAGTATCCGTTCGAGCGGGGGTTTTTCTGCGCCAGCTCGGGGTCGGGCTGCGCGTTGTCCTGCACGATACGGAACTCAAGACGCGCCGTGCGCTGAATAATTTCACGCGCCTGCTGCTGCACGGCGGGGGTGGCGCCCGGAATTTCGACGACCACACGCTTGCCACCTGCGACAGTAACGGTCGGTTCTGCGACGCCAAGGGCGTTGATGCGGTTTTCGATCACGGTCTTGACGCGGTCGAGCTCTTCCTTGGTGGCAGGACCGCCCTCAGGTGCCAGCTCGATCCGCAGGCCGCCCTTAAGGTCCAGACCCAGGGTCATGAACTGGAATTTGTCGTTCCAGAGGCTCAGCGGCTGGTCCGGGTGCTGCCAGGGCCGCCAGATGAACAGCAGGCTGGCCAGCAGGGTAAGCAGCAGCAGCAGGCCAGTCAGAAGATTGGGTTTGCGCCCGGCGGGGGCATTGCGTGGTGGGGGGCGGCGGTTGGAGCCGCCACGTTTATTGCGGTTGTTGCTGTACGTCACTTCGAACTCCTGAGCTGTGTGGGGTGGACAGGGACAGAGGCGGACCGCAGAGGGTCAGCCGCCGTCGGTCTGCTGACGACCCCAAGTAATCAGGTCCGGGCGTGGCTGCCATGAGACCGGCGCTGGGCGGATCTGAATCCGTGTGTGCTGTTCCCTGCTTAGCCGCCACGGTTCCGGCGGCGGTGAGGCAGGCAGCGGCGTGGCTGGAACTGGCTGCGGAGCAGGTCGCAGTTCCGGCATCCCCGGAGAGACGCTGCCCGCCGTCATCCGCTGCGAGGCGTCGACCGTGGACATTGGAGTCCCCAGGATGACGGCCAGGACCGACAGCAGGGTCAGAACCCCGGGCAGGGCAATCAGCCGGGTGTGCCACTGCAGTGGGAGGGGAGACCTGTCCTTCAAAGCGATACAGGATACCAGACCAGCGCAGCTTGGTTCCCCGCTTACGGTCGCTTTCCGGAATGGATATGTGTGGCACTCGTTGGACTGTAAACGTGTGACGCGTCTGCCTCCTGGTTTCACCGGCGACGGGGCTGGGCCTCGAAACAGTTGGAGCTCGTTGGGAGCTGCCGCACCTCGGAGGCCTTCTCAAGGACAAGCAGTTGGCTGGAAGCCTTGCCCTGTACCGTTTATGACTGTGTCTATGTACGTGTGGTTCCGCTCTGTGTGATCTCTCATGACTTGCCCGAAGGTGACAGCGGAACAGGTGTTTGCTCAGCACGATGGCTATCTGGGTTCGGACACGACGCCCCAGGTCCAGCCGGTGCCATGCATGGTGTTGCCGGGGAGCTGACCCGCTTCTCTATGACAGATCACCACCCCCATGCTGAGTACTGCTGGCCTGGACTAGCTCAGGCCCCATGTCCATCAGGGTGGGGTGACGGGAAGCCGGGCTGCATGCCAGTCGAGGGTGTCTGAAAGCAAAAAAGAGGGCGGCTCTCCATTTCGGAGAGCCGCTCCTTTGCTACAGGTACTTCAGGCCTGTTCGACTTCGACCATCTCGCTGGCTTCGATGATGTCGCCTTCCATCACGTCATTCCAGTCGAGGTTGATGCCGCACTCGTAGCCGGTCTGCACTTCGCGGACGTCGTCCTTGAAACGCTTGAGGCCCACAATGGTGCCTTCGTAAACCGTCTGCTTGCCGCGGGTGACCTTGGCTTTGGCGTTGCGGCGGAACATGCCGTCGGTCACGTAGGAACCGGCAATATTGCCGCTCTTGGGGTGACGGATGACCATGCGGACCTCCGCGCGGCCCAGGTAGCGCTCCTCGAACACGGGCTCTACGTTGCCCTTGATCAGGCGGTCCACCTCGTCGATCAGTTCGTAGATGATCCGGTAGGACTTGATATCGACGCCCTTGTTCTCGGCCATCTTGGTGACGCTGCCCGAAGGGGTCACGCTGAAGCACAGGATGGTCGCTTCGGCGGTACTGGCCAGCAGGACGTCGCCCTCGGTCGGAGCGCCGATGCCGGCGAGCATCACGTTGATCTTGACGTCTTCGCCTTCCTTACGCGCCAGGATGCCCTGCAGGGCCTCGACGCTGCCCTGCGTGTCGGCGCGCAGAACCAGATTGACAGTCCGTACTTCACCGATGGGACCCATGATGTCTTCAAGGGTGCGCTGGGTCTTGCGGCGGTCCCGGGCGTTTTCCTGGTCGCGGCGGACATCCGCGCGGGCGGCGATCACGTCACGAGCAGCGTGCTCATTCTTGGCGCTCTGGACCTTCTCACCGCTGGCCGGCACTTCGCTGAAGCCCAGAACCTGCACCGGAGTGCTGGGCCCGGCTTCCTTGATGCGGCCGCCGGCCGAATCGGTCATGGCCTTGATCTTGCCGTAGTTCTCGCCCACCACCAGGAAGTCCCCAACGTGCAGGGTGCCTTCCTGAACCATCACGGTGGCCAGCACGCCGGCCTGGCGATCTACCTTGCCTTCGATAATGACGCCGCTGAACGGACCTTTGGGGTCTGCGCGCAGGTCTTCAAGCTCGGCGGTCAGGCTGATGTATTCCAGCAGGTCCTCGACGCCTTCACCGGTCTTGGCGCTGACAGGAACGACAATCAGGTCACCGCCGTACTCTTCTGGTACGAGGTTGAGCTGGGTCAGGTCGGTCTTGACGCGCTCAGGGTCGGCCTGGGGAAGGTCAACCTTGTTGATGGCCACGATCATGGGCACCTTGGCGGCCTGCGCGTGGGCAATCGCTTCGCGCGTCTGGGGCATCAGCGAGTCGTCGGCGGCAATCACGATAATCGCGATATCGGCCACGTTGGCTCCACGTGCCCGGATGGTCGTGAACGCTTCGTGACCGGGAGTGTCGATAAACACGATCTTGCCCTTGCTCGTCTTGGCCTCGAAGGCCCCGACGTGCTGGGTGATGCCGCCGGCTTCCTTGGCTGCCACCCGGGTCTTGCGGATGTAGTCCAGCAGGCTGGTCTTGCCGTGGTCGACGTGACCCATGATGGTCACGACCGGCGCGCGGTGGGGAATTTCGTTGACTGCAGGCTCGGGTGCGGCGACTGGCTCGGCCACAGCCTGTGCAGCCTGGGCCGCAGCCGGCTGAGACGACGCAGCCTGAGGAGCTGCGGGCTGTGCTGCCGCAGGCGTCTCAGCCACCGGAGTGCTGTCCTGAGCCTGAGGAGCACTTTCTTCTTCCAGAATCTGCTTGATCAGGTCAACGGTCTCTTCTTCAATGGTGCTGCTGACGCTCTTGTAAGCGACGCCCAGGCCATCGAGGATTTCGAGCATCCTGGCATTCTCGACACCAAGATCCTTGGCTAGGGTGTAAATACGGACTTTCGACATGGCTCACCTCCGGTGAGTCCCGCGCCGGGCCGGTCCCTTGGGGGGCGGCGGGCAGCGGGAAAAAAGATCAGTCAGTCATGGGCTGATTCGTCTGGGTAGTTTGAAACCGTCTGACAAGCAGCGCCGCGACATCCGGCGCCTGCGGACCAAAGGCCCGGCGAAGGCGTTTGTCCTGCCAGCAGTTGGGAGAATCGGAACACACGTACGCACCTCGGCCAGTCCGGTTAACAGTCTGCTCCTGCCAGTGCCCTTCTACCCGTGTCAGGCGTACGAACTCGCTCTGGGGGCGGCGGGCCCGGCAGACCACGCACGTCCGCTCGGGAACGTGGTGCTCGCGGGGCTGTCCGGCTGGCGTGGCGCACATGTGGCTTTAGTCCTGCGTGTCGTCCGGGCTGGCAGTGGCCACCGACTTGCTGTCCTTGAACAGCGCGTCGAAGGCGGACTTGGCCGTGTCGTCACCGTCGCGGCCATCCTGGTCATCCTGGAGGGCCTGCTGCATGGCAGCGTCGAGGTCGCTGATGGCTGCTGTCTCGCGCAGATCGATCTTGAAGCCGGTCAGCTTGGCTGCCAGGCGTACGTTCTGACCACCCTTGCCGATCGCCAGAGACAGCTGGTCAGGCGTGACGGTAACGGTCGCCTCGCGGCGGTCCGGCTGAACTTCGATCAACCCCACCTTGGCCGGAGACAAGGCATTGCGGATGAACTCGCGGGTGTTGGCGTCCCACAGAATCACGTCCACGCGCTCGCGGCCCAGTTCGCCGGTGACAGCCTGAATGCGGTTGCCGCGGTGGCCGATGCACGCGCCGATGGGGTCGACGTTGCTGTTGTGTGAGAACACCGCGACCTTGCTGCGCTGCCCGGCCTCACGCGAAATGGCCTTGACTTCCACGATGCCGTTAGCAACTTCCGGGATCTCCTGCTTGAGCAGGTAGTCCAGAAGCCGCTCGTCGGCGCGGCTGGCCAGGATCGTCGGCCCCTTGGGCGTCTTGCGGACTTCCTTGAGGTAGATCTTGACCCGGTTGCCTGGCGTGAGCTTCTCGCCGGGGATCTGCTCGCGCGGCGGCAGAATAGCTTCGCCGGCGCCCAGTTCCACGAACCAGTTGCCCTTGTTGTCGCTGCGCACGACCTGCGCAGTCAGCACCTGGCCCTCGCGGTCCTTGTACTCGTTGAACACCACGTTGCGCTCGGTTTCGCGCATCTTCTGGGTCAGGGTCTGTTTGGCGGCCTGCAGCGCGATGCGCGAGAACTTCTCGCGGTCCACCGGGAACTCCATTTCCATGCCGATCTCGACGCCAGGGTCAAGTTCGAGCGCGTCGGCCAGTGAAATCTGCAGATGCTCGTCCTCGACCTTCTCGACGACCTCACGTACGACCAGCACTTCCAGCTCGCCGCTCTGCGGATCAAGGTGCACTTCGATGCGCTTGTCAGGCTCCACGTTGCGGGTATAGGCCTGAGCCAGAGACTGTTCGAAGGCCTCGATCAGCTGCAGCTCGTTGATGTTGCGGGCCTGCGCGACTTCACGCAGCGCATCCGCGAAATTGATCTCGGGTTGGGTCATCTCACTCTTCCTTTGTGGAGCTTGTGGAGTCAGGTACTCAGCGGTGCCGGTCCGGGAATTCGGCCAGGTTGGCCTGCACAGCGCTGGCAGAGACCGTGACGTCCTGCCCGCTGACATCGAAAGTCACCTGGTCGCCACTGACCGCCTTGATAGGCGCGGTGAAGGCGTGGCCCTCTCCACGGACGCGGGCCTTGAGCCCAAGCATGCGCTCAAAGTGCCGGGCGCGCGTCAGAGGACGCTTGGACCCAGGCGACTCGAATTCCAGGCGGTATTCACCGGCCACTGGGTCCAGCCGGTCAAACTCGGCCTCGGCCGCGCGGCTGGCTTTGGTCAGGTCCTCCATGGTGACGGGCTGTTCGTCAAGCCGGTCGACCCGGACCAGCACGATTTTCTCGCCGCCCTGTGACTGCACCTGAACTTCCAGCACCTCGAAGCCCAGGGGCTCCACGGCCGCATGGGCGATCTGTTGCAGGGTTGAATTGTCGGTTGTGTTGTTATTCATATTGTTTCGGCCCCGGTGTTGCTGGCCTGTTAACCACCCCCTCCACAAAAAAAGGTGGGACACCTGCCCACCCTCTTCCAGAGGAATTCCGGACTTCAGTATACCCGAATGCACCAAGTCAGACGGTAAACGCCTTACAAAGCGCCTGCGCACAGCTCCGGAGACACCGTGCAGGACGTCATACAGGTCACACCTGCCACGTCACTTTTGAACGTCGATGACGATCTGGCCGTCCTGAAGCCGGGCAATTTCTGCAGCAGGCGGCCCTTCGGAGCGCCGCATATTGCTCAGGCTGCTGCCTTCCGGGGCGCGGGCCACAGCGTCACCAATGCGGATCTGCGTGCTGGCAATCGGCCGGGCCCACACGATGGCTTCGGCGTGGCCCCCCTGACCGGCATGGGCCACGCCCCGCAATGCCCCCACCACGATCACGTCGCCACTGGCCACGATCTCGGCGCCGGGATTGACGTCTCCCAGCACAATTACGCTGCCCGGGTATTCGCCACGGAAG
The DNA here is from genome assembly GCF_000020685.1 of Deinococcus deserti VCD115. NCBI lineage: Bacteria > Thermotogati > Deinococcota > Deinococci > Deinococcales > Deinococcaceae > Deinococcus > Deinococcus deserti. The sequence goes on from NC_012526.1 coordinate 1,258,395, forward strand.
CCTGCCCGTACTGTGTGCGGCACGATCTGTGTACGCGAATTGACCACCAGTGTGCCGGGAGCAGCCTCGCTGGACGGGCCCGGCACGGTGACACGCGGCGCCCGGATGCGGCCAGGGGTGCCGCCTGCAGCCCGGATAGCCTGAAGGGCAGCTTCCACAGCGCCGGGATCGGCGTCGCCCTGGATTTCCAGAGTGACGTGCGATACCAGCAGATCGGTACGAACAGCCAGCAGCTCGCCCACGCTATGGGCAGTATCACCCGGTTCGAGGAGAAGGTTCAGGCCACCGAGTGTGCCGCGCAACTTCATAAACCTCACTCTAGCGTTACCCAACGGCCATCAGGCCATGCCATAGAGGCGTGAAGAAATGATGCGTAAACAGTGGCCTGGGTCATGGTGTAAACTGCCAGTCATGCCTTTTGAGGAGATTACCCTTGGTGCAGCTTGATTCCGGTGCGGTCGCAGAGGGCCGTATCACGCGCGTAACAGACTTTGGCGCGTTTATTCAGTTCGAGAACGGCGAGACGGGCCTGGTCCACATGTCGCAGATTGCTCATTCGTTCGTGCGGAACATCCACGACCATGTGCGCGAGGGCGACACTGTGGAAGTCAAGGTGCTCGGCCGTGACGAACGGGGCCGTCTCGACCTGTCGATCAAGGAACTCCTTGAAGAACCCGAGGAAATTCCGCGCCCCCGCGCGATTGGGCGGCAGAGCCCACAGTTCGAGGCCAAGCTGCGCTCCTTTATGCGCGACGCCAAAGAACGCACCACTGGTGGCGGTGGCAAGAAGCCGGCCACCAAGCGTAAGAAGTAAACTTCCCGCGCATTCATGGCATCCGGAGCAAAGGCCCGGGTGCCTTTCTGTTGCCGGTAGGGAGAGGGTCAAGACACGGAAGCGGTGTTTTAACCGTCACGTAACCCGCAGGCGCCACACTGCGCAGCATGAAACGTCCCCTGCCACTGCTGCTGCTCACTGGTGCCCTCGCCCTGGGGTCCTTTGTTGGATATCAGGCCAACGAACGTCAGAACAGTCCTGCCGAGACAGCGTCGGTGACTTCCAGCACCCCGGTGGAGGAAGAGTCAATTCAGGGCCAGATGGTGCCAGCCACCAACCGGCCGGCTGCCTTCAATCAGGCGCGGGCCCGCACCGAATCCGAAGCCAACACCGTGCAGGTCGTCAAGGACCGCCAGGACGGTCTGGTGTACATCAGTGTCACGGAAAGCAGCAGTGGCAGCGAGCAGGCTCAGCTCCGCCAGCGCCTGCAGGAACAGTTCGGCCTGCCTGAACTTCCTGGGGGCAACGGGGCACGCAGCGGAACCGGCAGCGGATTTTTCGTCAGTGCTGCCGGTGACATCATTACCAACAACCATGTGATCGAGGGGGCCAGCGAGATCACCATCCGGCTGCATGGCAACAAGAAAACCTACAAGGCAAAGGTCATTGCCCGTGCCCCGGACTTTGATCTGGCCCTGATCCGTGCCGAGGGGGTGCCCCGGGAGGACATTCAGGCGCTGCCGCTGGGGGACAGCTCCCGGCTGGACGTCGGCCTCAAAGCCATTGCCATGGGCGCGCCATTCGGGCTTGATTTCAGTGTTTCCGAAGGCATTATCAGCAGCCTGGAGCGCACGGTGCCAGTCGGAACCAAGCAGGTGAACCAGCAGGTGATCCAGACGGACGCGGCCATCAACCCAGGCAACAGTGGCGGGCCACTTCTAAACAGCGCCGGAGAGGTGATCGGGGTGAACACCCAGATTCTGACGGGCGGCATTGGACAGAGCGCCGGCGTCGGGTTTGCTATTCCTATCAATACTGTAAAGAAGCTGCTCCCCCAGCTTCAGGCCGGGAAGGGAGGTGTCATCCGAACTCCGACCCTGGGAATCCAGTTCACCGACCTGAGTGCCCTGAGCGACGAGGAACGCAAGGCTTACAATCTGCCGGCCAGCGGCGCGCTGCTTCAGCAGGTGTACCCCAACAGTCCTGCAGCACGTGCGGGACTCAAAGGCGGGAGCGAGGCGGCGACCGTTTCTGATACAGGAGGCGGAAGTGCACAGATTGCCACCGACGGCGACATCATCACGGCGGTGGACGGCCAGGCCATCACCGAGGGTGACGACCTGCGGCGCGCGGTGATCGGCAAACAGATCGGAGACCGCCTGACACTGACGGTGAGGCGGGGAAGCAAAACACGCGAGGTGACCGTCCAGCTCCAGGCGTTCGACTTCCCGCAGGCAAGCGGACAGGAGTAAAGAGGGCCTTTCTGGAGAACGCCCCCAGCCATGGGGGCGTTCAGGTGTTCAGTGCCGATTGGAAACCAAGGATGAGGGCCCAGACCAGGGTGGAATACCGAACCAGACTCCAGGTGCACCTTCAGGCTGGAGCTCCCATGGTTTCCGCAAACAATGGGCCCAGATCGGTCATACGGCCAGTCGGTTCAGGTGCAGTCAGTGTGTAACTACCAAAAACCTGTAGAAATTCGGCATGTGACAGGGCGCGGGTCTGGCCTGTGGGGCCGGTCGCCTGCACCTGATCACCCCGTGCGGTCAGGTGATAGACGCCCAGCTCACGCACAGTGGCCTTGCGCCCGCGCCCCGAGCACAGCAGCGCGGTCACGCGGTACTCGCGGCCACCACGGGTCAGCAGGAACGAAAGAAGTTCAGTGGGCGCCAGCATCCGGCGCGGAGCATAGCAGGGAAGACCGGACCGGTGCGTCACGCGGTACTCGTCCTTTGCAACCCGGCGCGGATATCCCGCGCGTCAGGACACCACCGTTCCGGCGCCTTCCAGTGCGGCTGTAACGGGCTGTCCAGCGCGGGCGTCTCCGAAAATGACCCGTTTGACGCCGCCCTGCACAGCCTCAGCAGCGCCCAGCACCTTTTTCTTCATTCGGTCCTGCGCAAATTCCAGGTAGTCCTCGACATTGCTGGCTGGAATCTCGCGGATCAGGCTGCTTTCGTCGGGATAGGCGCGCAGCAGGCCAGGCACGTTGGACAGCAGCAGCAGGGCGTCTGCCTTCAGGGCCACGGCCAGAGCCGCCGCCGCGCGGTCCCCGTCGACATTGATGGCCACCCCCTCATAGCTGGCTGCGGGCGGGGTCAGCACCGGCAGGTAGCCGGCGCCCAGCAGGAGCTCGATGAGTTCTGTGTTGACCTTCTCCACGGTCCCGGTGTGGTCCCCCCGCAGCACCTTGACCTTGCCGTTTTCCACTGCCCGTACGCTGTCCTTGTGACGGCCTTCGAATATGCGGCCGTCGAGCCCTGAAAGGCCCACTGCGTTGACCCCGAGCCTCTGCAAACGCTCGACGATGCCCTTGTTCATCTTGCCGCAGTACACCATCTCGAAGATTTCCAGGGTCTCGCGGTCGGTAAAGCGGGAGGTGTAGCCGCTGGGACTGGTCACGAAACGGGGGGGATGTCCCAGTGCTTCGGCAATGCGGTTTGTTTCGCCGCTGCCGCCATGCACGAGCACCAGCCGTTCGCCCGCCTTCCAGCGGGCCGCGAGGTCGGCACAGACAGCGTCGTAATCAATCCCGGCACTTCCGCCGACTTTCACGATGATCATAGTGCGAACCTTAGCATATGACAATAAATAATGTCAAAGGATTTTCAAATGTAAAATCTTTGCAGCAGATGTAGCGTTCCAACCACAGCACATGCCGTCACCCATCCCAGAGCAATCGGCCGGTAGATTCGCTGATACGACGCTTTCCGAGTCTTGTGACGAAGCAGGAGCTGCGCAGCCAGAGATCCCGCCCAGCCTCCCCAGGCTTCCAGGCGATGCAGGTTTTTTTCAGGCGTGCGCCGCCTCAACTGCGTCGCCAGACGCTTGTCATGCCCCATGGCGATAAAGGCAACCATGCCCCAGATGATCTGCCAGGCCACAAAGAGGCGTACCGCGATCTCCAGAACCTCAGTGGTGTCGAGCCTGCCTATCACTGCATGGTGCGCGGCAGCTGGTCGGTCGGCAGGATCTTGCGAGGCTCCCGGAATTCTATGTTCTCCCACTCGCCTTCCTCGGTGACCTGCAAGAGAGGATTGAGCGAACGGAAATGCTCGACCACAGCCTGAACCAGATCATCCGGGGTACTTGCCGCACTCGTGATGCCTACCGAGCGCACCCCACTCAAGTCCAGCATCTGCAGGTCCGCCACAGTCTCGAGCCGCTCGGCCCGGCCGCAAAGGCTGCGGGCCAGTTCCAGCAGACGCATGCCGTTGCTGCTGTGGGTACTGGTCAGGACCAGGAACATATCCACCACCGGTGCGATGGCCTTGACGGCGTCCTGACGGTTCTTGGTGGCGTAGCACAGGTCCTCGCTGGGAGGCACGACCAGCGCCGGAAAGCGGCTCCGGAGCACATCCACTGTGCGGCGTGTGTCGTCCACACTGAGCGTCGTCTGCGTGAGCACCACGACTCTTGAGGGATCAGGCACCTCCACCGTATGCGGATCGTTGAGCCCCGAGTCTTCGTTGTGCGCCTGTCCCAGAACGCCCACCAGGATGGTATGGTCCGGCGCCTCTCCGCGGGTACCGATGACTTCCTGGTGCCGGGCACTGTCGCCGATCAGCAGAATGGTATAGCCCTCGCGGGCATATTTCTTGGCCTCGGTGTGAACTTTCGTGACCAGTGGGCAGGTAGCGTCAATGGTCGCCAGACCCAGCTGCCGGGCACGTTCGCGCACCACCGGGCTAATGCCGTGGGCACTGAAGATCACGGTCTCGCCGTTTTCAGGGAGCGCCTCGATGGCGTCGAGGTCCTCAACAAAGTGAACACCGCCGCCCGCGCGCAACCGCTCGACCACCGTGTGGTTATGGACAATGGAGTGGTACACCGTGACTGGCTTTTCCTCAGTGCGGGCCGCTTTCTCCACCGCCTGGATGGCCATGACCACGCCCGCGCAAAAGCCCCGCGGTTTGGCCAGATGAATGCGCTCGATCATGTCAGACAGTGTAGGGGAGAGCCGGGTTGCAAAAAGCGAGAGGAATGAGCCTTGGACGCCATCTGCCCCTGTCCCGGCTGGCACGCCCTGCCCTCAGCACCGCTGCGCCAATAGCGCTCGTAGTCACCAGTAGAAACGACATTTTCCAGGTCTCTTTGGTCCAGACGCAGGCCCCATCCAAGTGAATGCCCGGCCACTGTGGCCGAATCAGTCCACCACGGTAAAGCCCAGCTTGTCGGCCTGTTCTACAAAGAAATTGATGTTCTCGCTGAGGGTCTGCGGCCCCAGGCTCTTGCGGTTGTGCTCGCCGGTGGCCGCGATAATCAGGGTTTCTGCCAGACAGGCAGGAACCGCCCCTTCACCGAACTGCAGGTCGATGTTGCTGGTCATGCCGCCGGGAGGCCGGACCACGCCTCCGGGAATGATGCGCACACCAGGAACTTTTTCGACGCTCTGATCGACGTCTGCCGGCCGTCCCTCATCGAAGATCCAGGCGCCCGGCTTGACATGCTGCGGGAAGATCACTGGATTGGGGTCGCTGGTCGCCGTGAAGATCAGATCCGCTTCATTGAGGGTGTCGTAGCTGGTGGTGGTGACGATCTCGGTGTCCTTGTTGGCCCGGCGCAGGGTCGCTGCGCTGCGCTCCAGACGCTCCATATCGCGCCCGATCATGATCAGGCGGCCCACCTGGGGTGCGATGGTCCGCGCAATCCCGAAGGCGACGACCCCATTGGCCCCGACGATGCCGGCAGTCGCTGCCTTGAGGTCCCGTCCGGTCTCCTGAAAGTGCTGCAGGATGCCGGGAATCGCGGCCTTGATGGTCCCGGAGGTGTAGGCTCCACCGTTGGTGATGGTGATCTCGGGCACGGCCGCCTGCACGTCCACGCCCTTGTTGCCCACCACCGACCAGAAGGCCCCCAGGCCAAAGACCTCTGCGCCCAGTTCGTGGGCCAGTCGTGCTCCTTCGATGGCACGCTGGGTCGCCAGTTCCGGCTGGTCACGGAAAACGTCGGGCAACAGCGGGCTCGACAGCAGGTAACAGCGGATCGCCTTGCCGTCAACCGTCCGGATGCCACGCAGTTCTCCGACCTTCATAGGACGCAGCCGCTCGGCCATCTGGCGGACACTGGCCTCACTGACCACGCCCCGTTCCACCAGGGGCCGCAACCAGGCGAAGCGCTGCGCCGACCAGAAATTCTCCAGCGTCATGGGGTGAATCATGAAGGCGGCAACCACTTCGTCGTTGCGTTTGCCTGCCAGCGGTACCTCATCACCGAAGCGCGGCTCCGTGCCGTCCAGAATGCGCCCCAGGTTCTCTTTGAAGCGCCACGCGGCCGTGACCAGCAGTCCCAGGGCCGCGAGCCGGGCAGGGACCCCCACGGGAATCAGCAGCGTGGCCAGTGTGAAGGCCAGGAGCGCCGAGAGCGTTGCGCTGCTGACAAAGCCCCAGTACCCAACGACGCCGGCGTAGACCAGCACGGGCAGAAGAGCCGCCCAGAAGGGTACGGCCCCTGTGACTGGCAGTGCTGCCAGAGTACCCAAAAGCACCAGATTGCCCCGGCCACGCGGACGCGTGTTGCCGAACAGCGCGCGTGGTGGGTTGAGATGGCCCAGGTAAGCTGCCAGGGCTGCCAGCACCGTGAGGTCTGGCTGCTGAAGACTTGACGCCATCAGCACCGCCAGGAACCCCTTGAGAAAATCCAGTGAGGCCGACGCGACGGCGAGACCGGGTCCCACGCGCCGCAGGACGTTTTCGACGCCCAGGTTATGGGCATTGTTCAGCCGGACGTCAACGCCCGCGCGGGTCAGCAGCGCATGACCGATGGGAACGCTACCCACAAGAAAAGCCACCAGCAGGAGCAGCGCGGACAGAAACAACATGCCGGGCATTCTAGACCAGCCGCACCTGGAATCAGCGCGGGCCTCCGGATCTGCCGGATCACTCGCCTGCTATGTAGGGCTAAAGCAGATCTGGTTGGCTGGCGACCGCTGTCACAAAGATCTACAGTTCCTGGGCGTGATCCTGTTCCCAGACCAGGTCTCGCAATACCCAGCCACTGCCGGGGAAGCGTAGACCAAGGCGCAGTTCACCGAGCAGATATTCACGCACGACATGTACGTCCAGACCGCCTTCGACCAGGTCCCCCAGATTGCGTTCGCCGTCCAGTTCTTTGGCTACTGGATGCAGGTTGGCACGCTGGCCGGCTGGCATCATGCGCAGACTGAACCAGGCGAAATGATCCAGTGGTTCCAGGCGCCCTTCGCGAACGGCCTCGGTGACCTGCTGGGCAACATCAAAGAGCGGCACTTCCGACTCCCTTGACGCAGCACGGATGCTCAGGCCGTCTTCGCGGTCAAAGAGCCCCAGTTCTCCCCGGAAGTAGCGGCTGGGGCTGCCGATCACGGCGCACAACGTTTCCCACTCGTCGGCGGCCCGGGCCCAGTCGGTTGTGAAGTGTTCGTAAGGCCCCAGCGGCGTGCCAGTGACCTCGCGAGGCACAAACTGAAAAGAGCCGGATTCGGGCAGCAGCGGCGCTGCCTGGAGGGCCTCGCGACCCATCCAGTCGAGGATGCCACCAGCGACGATCTCGCCCTGCCGGAAGGCCACGGTAAAGGGTACGTTCGTCTGCACGTCCAGAACCCCAGTCTGACGGGTGGCATGCACGAGTTCGAGCACACCCAGGAGCGGAAGATCAGTCAGCAAACCCTGCATTGCTGCCCAGCCTAGCACCCAACGTTAGACCCGGAACGACAGTCGTTCTCTTGTGGGGTGGGTCTCACTGGTCAAATCAGTCCAGGCAGCACCTAACTGGGAGGCCACATCAGTGGCACTCAGACCATAGCCGTGAAGCTGACCGGCACGTTCACCGGCACGTGCATGGAGCCTGACCCCAGCCACAGCCGCCTGTACCACGTCCATTCCCTGTCCCAGAAGGGACGCCAGGATGCCGGAAAGGGTATCGCCCATTCCCGCGCTGGCCATCCCAGGATGTCCCCCCTGGGCAACACTCAGGCCCCCCGAATACGCAACGACACTGGGCCCGCCCTTGAGCACCACCACCCCGCCCAGCTGTTCCTGCAGGGCCCGGGCAGCCTCCAGGGGATAACGGGTCAGCTCCGGGGTGGAAGTCCTCAGCAGGCGCGCGGCCTCACCTGGATGAGGCGTCCACAGGCATGAGTCATGTCCATGACCTATCAATTCCGGTTGCAGGGCGTCGGCGTCCAGCACTGTGGGAATGTTCCACGACAGTACCCGGCGCGCGATATGAGCGGCGTCCGGACCCAGACCCATGCCCACGGCCACGGCGTCGGGCCGGCGGTCACCAAAGGCCCTGAACGCTGCGTCCCATACTGAATGACGGTGCACCATCAGTTCCGGCATCACCAGCGGGATTTCGGCCACCGAATGCACCGTGACCAGGCCCGAGCCGGTCCGCAGGGCTCCGGCAGCTGTCAGAGCGGCGGCTCCCACTGTTCCCGGATGACCACCCAGAACCCAGACGTGTCCAGCCGTGCCTTTGTGCGCGTCGTTGCGGCGTGCCGGCAGCATGGCCCCCACCTCGGCGTCCGTAGGGCGCACAGCCAGTGCCTGTGCCTGCACCCACGCGGCAGGCACGGTCAGCGGCACCAGGGTCACGGCGCCTGCGCGCGCCGCCGATTCTCCGAACAGCAGGGCTGGCTTCCAGCCCATCAGGCTCACCGTGTGCTGTGCCTGCACGGCAAGGCCCGCCTCGGCGCTGTGGGCGTCTATTCCACTGGGAATGTCGATACTCAGAACTGGGCAGCTCGCCGCGTTAATGATGTGAACAAGCGTGTCCAGTGGGGCCCGCAGAGGTGGTGTGAACCCGGTGCCCAGCAGACCGTCCACAAGCAGAGCGGCAGCCTCCACCGAGCGCTGCGCCGCTGCTGCTTTCAGCGGGCGGCACGCCACCCCTACGGCCTGCAGGCGGCGGCGGTTGAGCTGTGTCAGCCGGTGACGGGCGGGCAGGGCCAGGACCTCCACCTCGCGGCCCTGCACATGCAGATGCCGGGCGGCCACCAGCGCGTCGCCCCCATTTGCTCCGCCTCCAGCCAGGAAGAGCACACGCCCAGCCGGATACTGTTGCTGAACAAGCCGGGCCACGGCTGATCCGGCCTCCTCCATCGCCAGGTCCAGCAGACCGGCGCGTTGCAGCTGCTGGTCCACTGCGGACGCCTGGGCCGCAGTCAGCACGTACTGGGGCATGACGTAGGCCTCCCGGTCAGGCCCCGGCAGAGCGCATCAGCAGCACCACGGCCAGAACCAGGACGACAAGAATGATCCAGCGCATATTCCTGAGCACCGGACTGCGGGCGTACTGTTCCTTGATATCGGCGCGGGTATCTTCCTGAGAGCGTTTGACACTCAGCCGCTGTCCACGCCGGATGGCGGCCACAGATTCACTGACCTTGCCCTGACGTCGCAGCGCCACCCCAAGGTTATGATGCCCGCCGTCGTAGTCGGGGTTGAGCGCAATAACTTCGCGGTAGCGCCGCTCAGCGCTGACAACATCTCCGGCTTCCAGGTCCAGATTGCCCAGATTGGTCAGCGCCCGGTAATGTTTGGGATCGGCCTGCAGAGCCTCTTCCAGCCGCAGGCGGCCCTGAATGGCGTCTCCCATCAGGGCACTGAGAATGCCCTGCATATTCAGTGCTTCGGCGCGCGTGAGCGGATGTGACAGGGCTGGCTCCAGACCGGAAGCCAGGGCGGCCGGGTCGGTCTCTTTCTGTAAGCCGTCGAGGCCGTCGAGTGCAGCTTCAAGTTGCTCGGGTGGCGCCGCAAGGCGAACCACGTCGCGCTCTGGGGCGTCGGCAGGAGCCCGGCCAAGTGCGGCGCGGTAGCCGTCCAGCGTACTTCTGGCCTTGGAATAGCGGCGGGCGCGTACCTGCTCCTGAAACCCTGTCAGCAGCTCAAGCGCGTCCTGCACGTCTACGTCCATCTGCTGGGCGCGGGCGACCTGCGCAGCGCGTTCCCATTCTCCAGCCCGCACCAGTGAATCCAGGGTAGGGGGAACCAGAGGGGGTGATGCATACAGCTCAGGGGAGTCCTGGGCAGCGGTATGGGGCCCGCTCTGCCCGGAACGGACGGGATCACTCATGCCGGAGAGTATACTGACGCGCTCAGCTGGCCGCCGTTGCGCCTGCCCATTGTGATTCCTGCCCACGTTTCTTTGCCCCTGCTCAGAGTGCCCAAGCGTACCGAGCTCCTGAACCCAACTGCCGGAGACCCCGTGACCCTGCCTGATCCTGTCCCTACCACCACCGACCCCGCTGCCGACACCAAAGAGGCGCCGCTGTACTCGCCTGCGCGGGTCCGCGAGCTGCTGAACCGGCATGGACTGAGGCCCACCAAGAGCCTGGGGCAGAACTTCCTGATCGACGGGAATATTCTGCGAGCCATTGCCGAGGCCGGTGGGGCACAGGCCGGGGCACGCATTCTGGAGGTTGGACCGGGACTGGGGGTGCTGACCCGTGAAATCGCTTCGCGGGGCGCACATGTCACCGCCCTGGAAAAGGATGAGCGGCTGCGCCCGGCGCTGGCCGAGACTCTCGCAGGGCTGGATGTCGAGCTGATCTGGGGCGACGCGCTGGACTTTGACTATGCCAGCCTGCCCGAGGGCACGCGCGTGATCGCCAATCTGCCGTACTACATCACGGGAGTGCTGCTCTCTCGCTTTATGCATGCCCCGGGCATCGTGTCGGCCACGGTCCTGGTACAAAAAGAAGTAGGCCAGCGCCTTGCTGCCCGGCCCGGTGAAGACGCCTACGGGTTCCTGAGTGCATTGGCAGCCCTGCACGGCAGTGTCCGGCATGTCCGCGATGTGCCCAAGGGTGCATTTCTCCCGGCCCCTGACGTGACCAGCAGTGTGATCCGGCTGGACTTTGACCGGAGCCGCCCGGCTCCTGAAGCAGCCCTTTTGAAGTTTGTGGAAGGCGCGCTGCACCACCGACGCAAGACACTGCGCAATAACCTGCGCATGATCGGGCATGAAGGCCCGGCCATAGACGCTGCCCTGATTGCCGCCGGACTGCGCCCCGACGTGCGCGCCGAGGACGTGCCCCTGAGCAAACTTGAAGACGTGGCGCGGCGTCTAGGCGTGGTACGGTAACATTTAAGGATCCTGATCCGCCTGCCTAACCCAGAAATTGTGGGCCGCGCTGCCGGCCCGGAGGACAATGTGAAGTTTTACGTTATCGGTGACGTCACCGTCGACCACCTGTACCACCTAGATCGCCTGCCTGCTCCCGGCGAGGAAGTAGCCCCGATTCGTGCCAGCATGGAGCCCGGTGGAGCTGGAGGGACCATCAGCGTGACCCTCGCGCGCCTGGGCCACACCGTTACCCTGGCTGCCCGCGTGGGCGCCGACCCCTTTGCTGAGTATGCCCTGAGCCATGTGCGGCAGACCGGGGTCAGTGAAAGCGCGATTCAGCGTGATCCGGAAGTGCTGACGAGCACGATTACCGTTATGCAGACGGCCAGTGGCCAGCGCGCCATGATCAGCGACGGCGCCGCCAACCGGCTGCTTGATCCTGCGAAGCTCAAGAAGAAGGATGTCGAAGGAGCCGACGCTCTGATCGTGAGTGCCTACAGCCTGACTGAAGGCCCACAGCGTGAATACGCCCTCAAGGCTATTGATCTGGCCCGGGGTGCCAAGAAGCCGGTGCCGGTGTTTATTGACCTGGGTGCCGGCGCGGTCAACCGGGCAGGTACCAGCCTGCTCGGTAGCGTGATTCAGGCGGACTACCTGATGCTCAACCAGCACGAGCTCTTGGCCCTGACCGGCACCAACAGCATCAGTGCGGCGTTGGCCCAGCTGGGCAGCAAGGGTGCCCAGCGAGTGATCGTCAAAGTCGGCAAGATGGGCTCAATCGTATGGACCCCCACGGAAACGGAACTGGTCGACGCTGTGACCCTTGCGGAGAACCTGGTCGACTCCACGGGAGCGGGTGACACTTTTACCGGGGCCTTTGCCCACGCGGTGATGACCGGAGCGTCACTGGCCGAGGCTGCGCGTGCGGCCAATGCTGCGGGCGCCCTGTCGGTGACAAGCTTTGGTGCTCAGGAACGGCCTATTACCCCGGCTGATCTGGCACAGGTCCTGAAGCAGTAGGCTTCAGCCGGAATCTGGATCAGTGAGGTGCCCTTGATCGGGGCACCTCACTGGCTGTGCTATATGACGCGGCTCTGAAACACCATGACATCGCTGCGGCTGTCCAGGGGCCCACCCTGAAAGCTGCCGGTGACTTTCGGGGACTCAAAGCCCGCGAAGCGCAACAACCATTCGACCTCATAGCGCGTGTAGTAACGCTGGGTCAGGGTGTAATGCTGTCTGGTCAGACGGCCGTCCGGCTGCGTGGTGTCCACGTGATATTCGGTGGTGATGTGCTGGCGGGCTTTGTTGTGCCGCTGCACCAGGAAGATATCGCGGCGTGATCCGTCCGGAGCATGGAACGTTTCTCCCTCATGGCGTAGGGTGTTCATCTTCCCGAAGCGCGGCACGTACAGGTCGAATACGAATGGAGTCCCTTTCGGGGCGTGAGTCCTCAGGTTTTCCAGCGCCTGAAGTTGTTCGCTGGGCGTGTAGAGGTGCATCAGGGCGTTGAACGGTGCGATCAGCAGGGAAAACTGCTCATCCAGACGGAAGGTGCGGACGTCCCCCTGCACAAACTGCGGCTGTAGCCCGTCGCGCGCAGCGCGGCTCCTGGCGCGCTCGATCATGCGGGCGCTGGGCTCCAGGCCGATGACATCCACCCCTTTGCGCGAAAGGAATGTGGTGACTCGGCCCGTGCCAGCCCCGACTTCCAGTACCTTGCCGCCCGCCCGCTGTGCTATGCCGGCATAGAAGTGCAGGTCATCCCGGTACAGGTCGTACTGGTGATCGTACAGGTCAGCGAACTCGTCGTAATTCACAGGCGTCAGTATGGCTGGGCAACTCAGTCGCCGTAGCGCTCCAGAAAGGCTTCACGGCTCAGGATGCTCAGCTTGGGCTGAGGAGCACCCGGAACACTGCCGTAACCGCGGCGCAACACGTTGGCCCAGCGCTGGAGCCGCCGCGTATCGGCCGGTGGCAAGTCCACAGTTTCGAACCCCAGGGCTGCGAGCAGGCTTGAGAGGGCTGAAAGGCAAAACACTACCTGCGTATCTTTCAAGTCAGCTCGCGTGCGCAGATCGCGGGCCACTCCACGGAAGTCCTCGCGCGCCAGCCGGACGCTGCGCCGTAAGCCGAGGTCGACCAGCAGCGGATTATTGACGTGGAACTCTGCGGCGGGGATTCCCTGGGGAATCAGCGTGCCGTTCGAAAGCTTGACGCCGTGCAGTGGAAAGGTCACCCGTCCGGTCCGGAACAGATTGTCAGCGCGGCCTTCGGTGGGCCTGACCTGATGGAGCCGGTCATACACGGCGTCAAGGCCAATAAACAGCCGCCGTCTGAGGCCGGCAGTATCGAGAGGAATGGCGCCGTCCAACTCTCCAAGGGGCACGCAGCGGTAGCCGCGAGAGTGCAGTTCCGTAAGCAGTCCAGGCAACGCTGGAACCGTAGTTCGCGCTCCTGGTCCAGCATCATGCAGCACGACCACGGCTCCCGGTGTCACCTGGGCCAGTACCCGCTCTTTCACTTCGGTGGGCGACTGGGCTGGGTCCCAGTCCCGCGCCTCCACGCTCCAGTGGGCCCCTGTCAATCCCGCCATGCGCTGACCGAGCACAGTTGCCAGGGAATACGCCCCATGCGGGGGCCGGTGAAACCTTACCGGCTGTCCGGTCACTACGCCGATCCGCCGGGCAGACCGCGCCGGGTCCAGGAAGCCGTCCCATGGGGTCCGCAGCCAGGCATGTACGTGGCGGGCTGCGTGGGCTCCAACCTCGTGGCCCTCATCCAGCATGCGGCGGATCAGGTCCGGGTGCGCTTCGGCGCGGTTGGCTATCACAAAAAAAGTGGCCCGGGCCTGGGTATCGCGCAGGGCATCCAGGACAAGTGGTGTCGTCACCGGATCAGGACCGTCATCGAACGTAAGAGTCAGTTCACGGCGTTCCCGGCGGCCTTCTCGGATCAGTCCAGCACCAGCCTGTTGTACCAGCAGATACGGCAGCCCTAGATAAACCAGCAGAGCCCCACCAAGTGCAGCCAGTGCGCGCCGCTTCATGCGCGCCCTAGATGTCGCAGCAGCACTTCAGCCACCTGGTCGGCGGCGTCGGGCCGGCCAACTGCACGCGCGCACTGGCTCATGCGCTCACGTTCGTCTTCGTCCAGGGCACGCAGTACTGCCCCACGCAGATCGCGCCGCTGGCGGACCCACACGCCCGCTCCGTGCCGTTCCAGGAAGTCTGCGTTGTGCTCTTCCTGGCCAGGAATCGGCCCAAACACCACCATGGGCACGCCCAGGGCTGTTGCTTCAGCCACCGTGAGGCCTCCAGCCTTTCCGACGACCAGATCAGATGCCGCCAGCAGTTCCGCGAAGTCGGTGGTGTGCCCCAAGCGGTGGATCGTTGCGCTCCCGGACTGCTTCACACCCCGGCCCCGCGCTCCGGCCAGCAGCAGCACCTGCACCCTCCGCCCGAGATTACTTAGTTCGGACAGCAATTCGTTCAGAGCCCGGTAATCACCGTTTCCACCGCCGGACACCAGGAGCAGGGGCAGGTCAGCCCGCAGGCCGTGCTTCTCGCGGAGTGCAGCCCGGTCAGCCCCGATCAGCTGGCGAAAGCGTGCATGGATGGGAATGCCAGTCACAAATATCTTCGCCGGGTCAGCGCCACGCTCCACCATCTGCTGCGCCGTTTCTTCCGAGGCCACCATGGTCAGCTCCGCCTCGGGCCTGATCCAGTGCCGGTGGGCACGGTAGTCGGTGACGACCAGGGCCTGGACGAATGACAGTCCAGTCCTGCGGCGAACCGTGTCGGCCAGTGGAACGGAAGACCAGTAACTGCTGACCACCAGTTCGGGCAGTGTCTGTTCCAGATCGCGCTGCATGCCGCGTAAGCCCACCCAGCGGCAGAAGCTGACGATCAGGCTGAAGGGCCGGTCGTGATCGGTTCCGTGGTAGAACCACGCATACAGCCACGGGGCGTAACGCAGCTCAAAGGCATACAGGTCAACGGTCCACACACGCTCAGTGGGCCCAAGGTAGGCGACCGCGTCGCCCTGCCGCGTTTCGAGCGGCACGCCCCGGGCCTCCAGCGCCTGCTGCACTGCCATCTGCGCCTGGTGATGCCCCGATCCGATGGACGCGCTGACGAACAGCGCCCGTAATGGGCCTTGCTGACTGGACTTTTTCATGCGGGTCACGCCCGCCTCAGCATCCAGAGGCCCGCCACGGCAAACACGATATTGGCCAGCCACACACCCACCTCCGGAACAGCCGGCATGGCTGAAGCCACGGTCAACCCAACGAAGAACAGCAGGTAGTAGGCGACCGCAATCAGCAGAGCAATGCCCAGACTGACCCCCAGGGTCCGGCCAAATCGCAGTGCGAAAGGCAACGCGGAGAGCGCCAGCACGAGGTTGGCAAATGGCAGCGCCAGCTTACGGTTCAGATTGACCCGCGCGGCCTGACGCTCGCTGGCTTTCACACCGGGGGCAGTCAGGGCGGTGATCAGTTCGGGCCAGCCTTCGCTGTCGGCACCAATGGCGTCGGCGTACTGGGCCAGGGTCTGCTTGCGGCTCAGGCCGGTATCCACTTTCAGCGTGTCGGTGGTTTTTTCCGGGATGACCACACTGGGAAACACGTTCTGCACGGCTTCACGAAAAGCGAGGGGATCGTTCTCCGGGACCCTGTTCAGTTCGGAGGCTGCCTCGTAATCCACGGTGTAGACCTGATAACCGCTCAGGGCCAGCTGGTTGTTCTCGAAGGTCCCCTTGTCGGCAAAAATCAGCGTTGCGCGCCTGGGAGCGTCTGCATTCCATTTTTCGACACGTACTCCCCGAAGTTCGCGGGTAGCAGAGTCGTACGAAGCCAGCGCCAGCGTCAGGCCTCCGCCCAGGTCAACGGTCTTTCCGACCAGCTGCGACAGGCCAGCTCCCGTCAGCGCGTCCCAGTACAGGCCGCGGGTTTCCACATTGGCCTTCGGTGCGATCCACAGACTTAGCCACAGGGCCAGCGCCGTCACCAGCCCCGCCACCAGCGCCACAGGCCGTGCCACGCGTCCCAGCCCGATGCCCCCGGACTGCACGGCCACGAGTTCACGCTCGGTGCTCATGCGGCCGAAGGCCACCACGGTCATCAGAACAATGGCCATGGGAAAGACTTTGACCAGCGTGTCCGGTACCTGATACGCAATCCAGCGGCTGACCAGGCCCAGCGGCACGCCTGCCAGCCACTGGCTGGAAATGAAGAAGTAACCGAAGCTCAGCACAGCCGTAAACAGCAGTGTGCCGGCCAGCAGCGGCGGAATCAGTTCGGCAGTTACGTAGCGGGTCAGGCGGGTCACTGGGCAGCCTCGCGCGGACAGACAAAGAAAACAGGCGCCAGGAAAAGAGGGGAGAACAGCATTCCCCTTACCCTAGCGCCCCGACCGGGCGGTCGTCTCACCCTTTGGACAGGGCAAACAGGATGGTAGCTTCGACGGCCAGTTCGCCGTTGACCTCGGCGCGGCAGGTTGTCTTGCCCAGGCCACGACGGGCGAATTCCAGTTTGGCGTGCAGATGCAACTGGTCACCCGGAACGACTTTGCGCTTGAACCTGGCTCCTTCGATCCCGGCGAGATAGCCGACCATGCCTGGTTCGAGACTTTCGTGCATGCAGAAGAAGCTGGCCTGGGCGAGCGCTTCAATCATCAGGACGCCGGGCATCACTGGCTCCTGGGGGAAGTGCCCCGGGAAGAAGGGCTCGTTGAAGGTGACGTTCTTGATGGCATGCACCTCGCCGTTTTCCACACTCAGCACGCGGTCGACCAGCATGAAGGGAAAACGGTGGGGCAGCGTTCTGAGCACGTCCTGAATCATGATCGGGTCCATAGTGTCCTCCTGAAGAAGCAAAGAAAAGGCCGGAGCCTGGAGCGGCCCGGCCTGAAGTGGCGCGCGGGACGCGAATCAGCGGCGCAGGTAGTTGTCGCTGGACACCAGGCTGTCACCCAGCACCGGGATCATTTCCAGCGCCATGCCTGTGCCGACCGCGACGGCTTCTACCGCGTTTTCTGCAACGGCGACCGGAATGCCGGTGGTCTGGCGCAGCAGTTCATCGAAATTGCGCAGCAGGCTGCCGCCGCCGGTCATCACGATGCCACGGTCGATGATGTCGCTGACCAGTTCCGGCGGAGTGATTTCCAGTACGCGCTTAACGCCTTCGACAATCTTGGTGACCGGCTCGGAGAGTGCTTCGACAACATCCGTGCTGTCCAGGCTGATGGTCTTGGGCAGACCGTTGACCAGGTCGCGGCCACGGACTTCGGCGGTCAGGTTCTCGGAGTCGTCGAGCAGCATGGCTGCGCCGACCTTGACCTTGATTTCCTCGGCAGTGCGCTCTCCGATCAGCACGTTATGCTTGCGGCGAACGTAACGGATGATGCTCTCGTCGAATTCGTTGCCCGCCACGCGCATGGACTCGCTGACCACGATGCCGCCCAGTGAAATGACAGCAACGTCGGTACTGCCCCCACCGATGTCTACGACCATGGAACCAATGGGTTCGGCAATCTTGAGTCCGGCACCGATCGCAGCCGCCAGAGGCTCTTCGATCAGGAAGGCGCGCTTGGCATTACTGTTCAGAGCTGCACGCAGGACGGCGCGTTTTTCCACGTCACTGACGTTGCTGGGCACTCCGACCATCAGCTGCGGCTTGAAGCCGAAGAGACGTCCGGCATTGCCCTGCACCTTCTGCAGGAACATGGTGATCATCTTCTCGGTGAGGCCCTCGTCGGCAATGACGCCGTCCTTGATAGGCCGCACAGCGACAATGCCGCCAGGTGTGCGCCCGATCATGCGGTAGGCCTCCTCACCCACGGCCTTGACCTGCTTGCTGTCGCGGGCCATGGCAATCACACTCGGTTCCTGAAGCACCAGGCCGCGCGTCTTGCTGTAAATAAGGAACGTTGCCGTTCCCAGGTCAATGCCGATATCTTCAGAAAACCTTCCCACGCAATCCTCCGGTCAAAACGCATCAATCGTAGCACGCACCATGAAAGCTTCCTGAAGTCGTTCAGAAGCCCCGACAGCCTTTCAGGAACGCGGTTTGATGTAGGCGCTGAGGGCAAAAATGAGTCCGGTCACAATCACCATAAGGGTGGCCCGGGTAAAGCCTGGCAGGGAATCCAGATTCAGGCGTGCGCTGAGGAGGGTCTCGATGCCTCCCAATGAGCGCAGCCACAGGGACGTGCCACCGTTGGGAACCAGAGAAGCGAACGTACCTATGGTCAGCACAGCCAGCGCCATTCCGGTCAGGAACAGAACAACAGTCAGGACCCAGAGCAGCGCACGCATAAAGATTTCACTTTGAGAAGGGCAGAGGCCGGCAGAGTCATCCGGCGCATTCTAAACGCGTGGTTGTTCGGCGCGGTGAAACAGCGTTTCGGAGGATGGGTTTTCCTGGGGAGCAGAGCGAGAACAGAACCCAGTGCCTCCGCCGGGCTGATATGTATGGCTCTACATGCGGTCTGTGACCGCCGACCACGTGACTGACCGTGACACGTTAGAGCGATATCACAGTCCGCAACCAACTGGCCTTCGACCTACTTCTCATGTGAACTGAGCCCTGAATAACCCGAAGAAGTGCTCGGCCTCTACACTGCGGGGGTGAGTCTGCCCGCCCGCGTCCGCGTCACCCGTCCACCCCTTCCTCTGGCTCCTGCGCTTCGTCAGGCGGCGGCGCGGCTCTGTCCGGCTGCGCCGCTGGACCGTCTGTCCAGCGCGGCCCTGGCGATTGCAGGCGGCGCGGTGATAGGAGCGCACCTGAAGTGGGAGGAGGGAGAGGTCCAGGCCATAGAGACAGGCTGGCGCGGGCGGGGCATCGAGGAAGCACTTGCCTCCGCCTTGACTCCTGCGACCTAACGGTCGTTTGGTAGGCTGAACTCATGACCAGCCCCGATACCGGCATGAGCTTTGCCCTCAGCGGCGACCAGCGCATGATTCTTCAGATGGTGCGCGACTATTGCAGGGCCGAACTGGCTCCCAGGGCCGCTGAATTTGACCGGAGCGGCGAGTACCCCCGTGAACAGCTGCGTGGTCTGGCCGAGCTGGGCCTGATGGGGGCCACGGTACCTGAAGAGTGGAACGGTGCTGGCCTGGACTCGGTCACGTATGCCCTGTGCTTGGAAGAAATCGCCGCGGCCGACGCCAGCGTGGCCGTTATCGTCAGTGTGCAGAACGGCCTGCCAGAGCAGATGATTCTGCGCTACGGCACCGACACCCAGCGCGAGAAGTACCTGAAGCCACTGGCCAGCGGCGAGCATATCGGCGCCTTCTGCCTGACCGAAAACAGTGCCGGAAGCGACGCCGCCAGCCTGCGGCTGCGGGCCGAGCGTGATGGGGACAGCTGGGTCTTGAATGGCAGCAAGTCCTGGATCACGTCCGGGGGACAGGCCGATACCTATCTGGTGATGGCCCGGACCGGCGAGAGCGGCGCCAAGGGTGTGAGCTGCTTCATCGTTGAGAACGGCACGCCCGGACTGAGCTTCGGGAAGCCCGAGGAAAAGCTGGGCCTGCACGCGTCACATACCACCACCGTAAACTTTGAAGGCGTGCGCGTCTCCCAGGAAAATATGGTCGGCGCGGAGGGCCAGGGGCTGATCATCGCGCTGGCCAGCCTGGACTCTGGACGCATCGGCATTGCCATGCAGGCTCTGGGGATCGCCCGCGCTGCAATGGAACACGCCACCCGCTATGCCAATGAGCGGGAGCAGTTCGGCAAGAAGCTGCGCGAGTTCGAGGGCGTGTCCTTCAAGATTGCGCGCATGGCGGCGCGCATTGAAAGTACGCGGCTGATTGCCCTGAAGGCGGCGTGGCTCAAGGACCAGGGCCTGGCGTTCGGAAAGGAAGCCAGCATCGCCAAGCTCCTGGCCAGCGAAACGGCCGTGGACGTCACCCGTGACGCTATCCAGGTGTTCGGCGGCAACGGCTACAGCCGGGAATATCCGGTGGAGCGCCTGTACCGCGACGCCAAGGTCACCGAGATCTATGAAGGCACCAGTGAGATTCAGCAGCTGGTGATCAGCCGCGCGGTGTTCAAGGAACTCGAGTAAGGAAAATCAGGCAGAGGAAGAGGGAAAGCATTGAACACGTGCTTTCCCTCTTTGGTAAAGCGAAGCCTCAGTCGGTGTACGCGCCGACCTCGGCACCGCTGACCAGCTTGGCGTACTTGGCCAGGACTCCGCGTTCGTAGTTGGGCTTGGGCGGGCTCCATTCGGCGCGGCGGCGGGCCAGTTCCTCATCCGGCACGTGCAGCGTGAGGTTGAGGGTCTCGGCGTTCAGTTCGATGGTGTCGCCCTCGTGGACCAGCGCGATAGGGCCGCCGACAAAGGCTTCCGGCGCGACATGGCCGACCACCAGGCCGAAGGTTCCTCCGGAGAAGCGTCCGTCCGTGATCAGGCCGACACTGTCGCCCAGACCCTTGCCGATGATGGCACTCGTCGGAGAGAGCATCTCGCGCATGCCGGGGCCGCCTTTGGGACCCTCGTAGCGGATGACCAGCACGTCACCGGCTTTGATGCGGTCGCCCATGATGGCTTCCATGCAGGCTTCTTCCGAGTCGAATACCCGCGCGGGCCCGGTGATCTTGATCTGCTTCAGGCCGCTGATCTTGGCCACGCTGCCATTCGGCGCCAGGTTTCCGCGCAGGATTGCCAGGTGACCCTGCGTGTAGATCGGCTGGTCGAAGGGACGGATGACGTCCTGGTCTGCATTCGGCGCATCAGGCTCATCTGCCAGGTTTTCCGCCACCGTCTTACCGGTCACAGTCAGGCAGTCGCCGTGCAGCAGGCCCTCTTTCAGCAGCATCTTCATCACGCGCGGAATGCCGCCTACCTCGTGCAGGTCGGTAGCCACGTACCGTCCGCTGGGCTTGAGATCACAGAAGACCGGTGTGCGCTCGCGGATGCGCTCAAAGTCTGCCAGCGTCAGGTCAATGTTGCAGGCGTGCGCCACGGCCATCAGGTGCAGGACGGCGTTGGTGCTTCCACCCACGGCCATGATCACGGTGATGGCGTTCTCGAAAGCCTCGCGGGTCAGGATGTCCAGTGGGCGGATATCCGCCTCGATAAGTTTCAGCAGCGCGCGTGCACTGTCGGCGCTGCTGACGGCCTTCTCGGCGTCCACAGCGCTCATGGTGCTGGAGTGCGGCAGGCTCATGCCCATCGCCTCGAAGGCGCTGCTCATGGTGTTGGCGGTGTACATCCCGCCGCACGAGCCGTTGCCGGGGCAGGCACGTTTTTCGATCTGCTCGAAATCGTGCCGGCTGATCTTGCCGGCGCCGAACGCCCCCACCGCCTCGAATACGCTGACAATAGTCAGGTCCTGCCCGTTGTAGTGTCCAGGTTTGATGGTGCCGCCGTACACGAAGATGGCCGGAATGTTCAGCCGGGCAATGCCGATCATGGCGCCCGGCATGTTCTTGTCGCAGCCGCCCACCACAATCACGCCGTCATGAGACTGTCCGCGTGAGACGGTTTCAATGGAGTCGGCAATCACCTCGCGGCTCACCAGCGAGCACTTCATGCCCTCAGTACCCATGCTGATGCCGTCGGACACCGTGATGGTGCCGTAGATCTGGGGCATGCCGCCCCCTTCATGAATAGCTCCGGTGATGTGGTCTGCTAGCTCTCCCAGGCCGTTGTTACACGGCGTGATGTTGCTCTGGGCGTGCGCCACGCCAATAATCGGCTTTTCGAAATCACCATCCTGGAAGCCCACAGCGCGCAGCATCGCGCGGTTTGGGGCACGCTCGTCGCCTTGCGTGATGTGGTGACTGTTCCAGTTCAGCTTGCGCTTCTGTGCCGTGTCGGTCATGCCTCACCCTACGCCCTGAGCGTGTGGCAACTGGTCCAGAAGCACAGACAGGTGCGCATCAGAACAACAGGGACTCCCCTTTTTGGGGGAGTCCCTGACCAACGCCGCGTGAACTTATTTGGGGGCAGGCGCGGCTGTAACCTTCACCACATCGGGGAAGGACTCGGTTTTCATCTTGGCAATCTGAGAATTGAGGTATTTCTGCGCAGCTTCCCGGGTCAGCTGTTCACGAATGACAGGCGCAGCTTCGGCCAGTGGAACCATTCCGGCTTCGGTGCGCTTGGACACCAGCACGACGTGCCATCCGAACTCGGACTGGACGATCTGGGGGGTGTTCAGCGGGCCGGTGAAGCTGGCCTTGTCGAAGGTGGCAACCATGTCGCCTTCTCCGAAGCAGCCCAGGTCGCCGCCCTGCGCAGCACTTCCAGGATCCTGGCTCTTGCTGGTAGCAATTTTGGCAAAGTCTCCGCCGGCCTGCAGCTCTTTGACCACGGCCTGGGCTTCAGCCTGAGATTTGACCAGAATATGCCGGGCACACGCTTCACGCTGACGCATAAACGAAGTGCGGTTGAGGTTGTAGTTGCCTGCCACCACAGCGTCTCCGAACTTGAAGCGGCTCTGGATGGACCGGAGGTAGGTGCCGACGATCAGCTGCCGCTCGAGATCGGCACGCAGGTCTGCTTCGCTGGCATACCCGGTGCCACTCAGGGCATCGGCAAATTCGGCGTCACTTTCAAAATCGGCGCGAGCATCGGCCACCTGCTTGTCTATCTCGGCGGCGTCGGCCTTGACGCTGCCGCGGGCCAGCTGGTAAACAGCGCGGTCACGCAGATACTGCTTGAGAAATTCGCCGCGGGCGTCGTTGAATTCTGCCATGTAGCTTTCTTCGAACGGTACGCCCTGAGAATTCAGCACCCGGGCCACGGCCTGCCGGAAGGCACGGTTGAATTCGGCCAGGGTGATGACCTCCTGGCCGATCCGTCCCACGACGGCGCTGTCCTGCGCCGCGGATGTCTGAGCCGGCGCGGTCTGCGCAGGAGCAGGCGTCGCAGGTGTGGTGCTTGGAGGCGTGGTCGTTTGGGCCAGGGCGCCGCCTCCAAGCAGCGCCAGCGTGATCAGGAGTTGTTTCACGCCTCCCACTTTAGCGCGCACATTTCAGCCCTCACTGTGTAGCAGGTGAAGGCAGGGAAAGAACAGTGGGTCAACCACGTCGTCCCGCTTCATGTCGAAGGCGGTCCGGGAACAGGGGCTGATACAATCCGCCCCGTGCGCCTGACCCTGCAAGAAACGACCGACCCGCGTGTCTACGACGATGCGGTGAGCCGCCTGCCCATTACCAGTGCCCTGCAGGGCTGGGGCTACGGCGAGGCAAGGCGCGCCCTCGGGCAGACTCCGGTACGGTACCTGATCACCCGGGACGGCCAGACGGTCGGTGCTGTGCAGCTGATCCGCAAACGGCTGGTCCCTGGCTTTTCTACGCTGTACGCCCCACGCGGCCCCGCTCTGGAAAGTCTGGACCTTCTGCCGGCCGTTGCTGACGCAGTGAAGAAAATTGCCCGGCCGACGGACGCCCTATTGAAGATCGAGCCCCCGGTGCCTCTGCCTGCCAACGACGACAGCCGCGCCATTCCTGAAAGTTACGGACCGTTTCAGCGTGCGGCCACCGAGCAGCCGGAGCACACCATCGTGGCGGACCTGCGTCAGAACGAAGACGAGCTGTTCGCAGGGCTGCACAGCATGGCCCGGCGTAACGTTCGCACCGCTCAGAAGCTTGGAGTCGTTGCAGGGCGCGACGACGACTTTGAGGCCTTCTGGGAGATTTTTACGGCTACCAACGAGCGGGCCAAGCTGGGGGCCTTCCCGCGCAAGTACTACGAGACCATGCTGCGTGAAGGCAACGCCCACGGAGGTGAGGCGTATCTGGTGCTGGCGCGGTCACAGGGCAAGGCTCTGGCAGGCGGATTTTTCCTGGCGATGGGCAAGGGGACCTATTACCTGTTTGGGGGCAGCGTCCGTGACGACCGGGTGGATGATGCCGGTCAGCCGTTCAAGGACGCCAAGGCTCCCGACGCCTTCTACTGGAACGCCATGCTTGACGCGAAACGACGTGGTTACGAACTGTTCGATTTCTGGGGCATCCCACGCGAGCTTGACGAGAGCAAACACAGCTTCGGCGTCTTCAAGATGAAGCTCAAATTCAGCGAGCAGCGGGTCTGGTATCCGGCTTATGACCTGAACCTCAACCCGGCCGCGCCGGTCATCGTCAAGGCCCTGCGCTGGCGCAAGACCCAGAACAACCTTCGTAAGCGCGGCAGCGCCGAAGACGTGCTGTAACACGCGACGCCAGCATCTGAGCGGCGGCAGAGTGCCTGACCACCTTGATGCTCCGGGCTGCCGCAGTAGCGTAGGCTGGTTCAGGAGCCTTTTTGTGTGCTCTGCCGGGGGCTGCCTTTACCCGTCACTCAGCCGGAAGGCGTGAGTGAGGCGTTAGTCATCAGCGCCTAACGTGGAGGCAGCTCTGTTCCGGCACCAGCCCCAATTCTTCCGCGAGGACACCATGAAAAAAGCGCTGTTGACCTTTTGTCTGCTCCTGGGTACAACCGCAGCCCAGCAGGGCCCGGCCACCACGTCCACCCTGACGGGTATTCGCCTGACTCCTGGGGCCATCCGGGTAACCGACGCGGGCGCGACACGCGAACTGGGGCAGTATCTGAACACGCTGGCCAAAGATCAGGGGAGTGGCTGCCAGACCAGCGAGTACCTGGTATGGGACGATCCTGACCTGGCCGAGCAGATCAGCGACGATCTGGCCTCGGCGTTCCAGGCCCGCAAGCTGGTGTTCAAGACCCTCAGCGAGGAAGAGGAGGAGGAGGCCTATTCGCTTTCATTCCTGCTGACCCAGTCGCCAAATCGTTTTGTCGGCATGCTGTTCATGGACTCCGAGAGTGTGGTACTGGGTTGGTGTCATCTGAAAGCGGCGGCCCAACAGGCTGCGCCAGCGGCACCAGCTGTTCCCGCAACTCAACCCAGGCCAGCGGCACCCACCAGTGCTTCCCAGCAGGCAGGTCAGCAGTCCGGGAGCGCGCCCAGGCCCGGACATTACCGCGGGGAACTGGTGGGAGATTTCAAAGGCAACGCCATCAGCTTTCAGGTGGCGGCCGACGGCAAGATCATCAGCAACGTGCAGATGACTGGTTACTGGCGGTGCAGTGATTCGCTGAGCAACACCACCTATAAGACCAATCCCAGGCTGGTCAGTACCTATGGAGCCATGCCAGGAACCGTGCCTGTAAAGGGAGGCCTCTTTTCCGCCGAGGCCAAGCAGCCTTATCTACTCTGGGATGTCAGTGGACGATTTGTGTCGCCGACTACCGCGCAGGGCACGTTCATGGTTCAGTCAAACGACTGTACGTCCTACAAGCTCACCTTCACCGCGACCCGTCAGTAGGCTTCGGCTGAGGCGCAGCGCCCTGCGCCACTGTTGTCTCCGTCGGGAAGGCGGCATGCTTGCGTCTTGCTGTGGGTACATTTCAGGATGCTGACTCGGTTGTTTCCGGACGCCGTTTGCGATGGCGTTTGACAGGAGCGGGTGGCGCTCCCCAGACGTCGAGCTCTTCCTGGCTTACCCCAAGTTCCAGCAGCGTCGCCGTGTCCTGCGGCGTGAGGCCGGCATCTGGCAGCAGGTCGGGGCGCCGTCTCCAGGTCCGCTCCAGAGCCTGCGCCCGGCGCCAGGCTGCGACTGCTGCATGATTGCCGCCCTTCAGGACCTCTGGAACCGGCTGACCCTGCCACTCGGCAGGGCGGGTGTATTCCGGATAGTCCAGCAGCCCGCTGCTGAAGCTGTCGGCCTGATGAGATTCCGGATCGCCCAGTACTCCAGGCACCAGCCGCGCGACTGCCTCAAGCACGCAGGCGGCGGCCGCTTCGCCACCCATCATCACAAAGTCGCCGATGCTCAGTTCGCGGGTCACCAGGCCTTCGACCCGGGCATCAAAGCCCTCGTAGCGGCCGCACAGGAATGCCAGATGCTGGCGACCAGCCAGTTCTTCGGCCACCTGCTGGGTGAAGCGCTCGCCCGCCGGCGTAAACAGAATGACCTCGTCGGCAGGAGGCAGGCTGTGCAGGGCACGCTCAGCCACATCCACACGGATCACCATGCCCGCGCCGCCACCGTAAGGTGTGTCGTCAACCTTCAGATGTCTGTTCTGCGCAAAGTCACGCATATTTACCAGATTGACGTCCACCAGCCCCCGCTCCCGCGCCTTGCCAACAATGGCTTCGGCAGCGAATGGAGCCAGGAGCTCGGGGAAGAGAGTAAGAAACGAAAACGTCAGCATCAGGGCCTATTTCTCAAGGTCTTTGGGGTTTCCCTGGTTCGCGGCGTCATCGTCACTCTCTGCTTCCTCGTCATCACCCAACAGCCCGGCCGGAGTTTCGGCTGTCAGGGTCAGCGAGACCGGCTGGCGACCTTCCAGATTCACCTGCACGTACGGCGCCTGAAGAGGCACAAACGAGTCGCCCCCCTCATGCCGGACCACCAGCAGATCCTGATGCCCCGAATCCTCCACGTCCACGACTTCGCCCAGTGGCGTGCCTGATTCATCACGCACCGGCAGGCCACGCAGCTCGTGGTAGTAATAGACGCCCTCCTCGGGGGCTGGCAGGTCGCTGTCGGCGGCATACACATTGAGGCCGCGCAGGGTCTCGGCCCCTTCCCGCGACGTGATGCCTGCCAGATGCAGCGCGACCCCCGGAACCAGCGGCTCGGCCCGGCGGACGCGCAGCCAGCCCCTGTCTTCAACATAGACGCGCGGCAGCTTCAGCACCTGTTCTGGACTCCCCAGCACATACAGCTTGATGCCTCCCTGCACGCCGTGCGGACCCAGGAAATGCCCCACGCGGGTGTGGTCGACTCCGGGCCCGCTCACGCTTTGCGCGGTGCGTCCAGGTCGACGTTAACGCGCTCGCGGGGGTCGCTCGCCGCGCGGACCAGCGTACGGATAGCCTGGATCACGCGGCCCTGACGGCCAATGAGCCGCCCTTCCTCGCCCGGGGCCACGCGCACCAGCACCGTCGGCCCACGCCTGGAAACGCGCACGAGCGACGGCTGGTCCACCACGCTCTGCGACAGAAACAGGGTCAGGTCCACAGGATCACTCTTCATGGGGCACATTCTAGAGTACGCTGGCGCCTTCCCGGGTTATTTGAACGTGCTGGGGCATGAGAAAGGGCCCCCGAAGGGGCCCCGTTCAGACTGAAGGGAAAACGCTCAGGCGACCTTGACGCCCTGCGCCTTGAGCAGGCGGCGGGCAGTCTGGGTGGGCTGGGCGCCCTGGGCGAGCCAGTAAGCGGCGCGCTCGGTGTTGACCTTCAGGTAGGTCTCGGTGGTCTTGCGTGGGTCGTAGTGACCCAGGTTTTCGATGTATCCACCGTCACGGGGACGACGGGCATCGGTCACCACAATGCGGTAGTGGGGGTTATGGGTGGAACCAAAGCGGGAAAGGCGAATCTTAACCATGTCAAAGAACCTCTGGGGTGGTGGTGAGGGTAAAGCTCCCGCTTAGGATCACGGGGTCATGCGCCCGTCAGCAGCCAACCGGAAAGCGCACCGCAAAAGAGTATCAGACCTTTCGGCCCAGGAGCAAGCCTGCCGCTAGAACCCGGGAGCGACAGGCTGCCGGGTTGCGCCCTGGACCCGGTTAAGCTGAAACGCCATCCGGCCAGGGCCAAACACCGGGCTTCCCCCAACCCGTCCCAGCGGCGTTCCCTGCGCCACCCGCTGCCCAGCACGTACCTGGGGGTCCTGCAGTCCCAGATACACCGTGACCGCGCTGGAGTGCTCGACCAGCACCACCCAGCCCAGACTGGCGTAATAGGTGGCGGCCAGGACGTCTCCTGCCTGTGACGCCACTGCCTGGGCGTCCTCGGGACCCTGCAGCACCGTCCACTGCGCTCCGTTGGTCCCGTACGGACTGCTGACCTGCCCGGAGCTGATCGGGAACCCCTGGGGACCCGTCTGCACCGGAAGCGGCGCCAGGGCTGCTTCGACCCGGGTCTGTTCCTGCTCGACCTGCTGGCGGCGCGCCTCCAGGGCAGCCTGCTCCTGCTGGATCTGCTGCTGACGGGCCCGCTGTGCCGCGGCCTGGGCGGCCCGCTGCTGCTCCGATCTCTCCGCAGCCTGGCGCTGGGCCTCTTGCTGCTCGGCCCGCCGCCGCGCAGCTTCCTGAGCCTGCCGCTGTGCCGCCGCCTGAGCCTGCCGCTGCGCGGTGGCCTGCGCCTGCCGCTTTGCAGCTTCTTCAGCCTCGCGTTGCGCGGCCAGCTGCCGGGCACGTTCCTCAGCCTC
The DNA here is from genome assembly GCF_000020685.1 of Deinococcus deserti VCD115. Classification (NCBI taxonomy): domain Bacteria; kingdom Thermotogati; phylum Deinococcota; class Deinococci; order Deinococcales; family Deinococcaceae; genus Deinococcus; species Deinococcus deserti. The sequence goes on from NC_012526.1 coordinate 1,286,618, forward strand.
CCGGCGGGCCTGTTCCTGACGGGCACGTTCCTGAGCCACTCTCAACTGTTCGAGCCTGATGGCTTCCAGCCGGGCGCGCTCCTGGGCCTCGCGGATACGGCGCTGCTCTTCTTCGCGCCGGCGGCGTTCTTCTTCCAGACGCCGGCGACGTTCCTCTTCCAGGCGGCTGCGCTCGGCAACCACCTGACCGACAAGCTGATCGATGCTCCGGGCTGTCAGGGCCTGCTCCGCCTGGGTCTGGGCCGCCAGGGTCCGCTGTCCCTGTTCCGAAGCGCGCAATGTAGTCAGCAGCTGAGTCTGCTCCTGTCGCCGGGTCTGCAACTGCGCCAATGCTGTGCGGCGCTGATTCTGTACCTCGCGCAGCGCCCGGGCGTTGCTCTCCTGCTGCGCCTGCTGGGTCTGCAGTTCCCGAACTTCTCCACGCAGCGTCTCGATGATGCGGGTATTGTGCTGTCCCGCCATATTTGAGTACTGCAGCCGGATCAACAGGTCCGAGAGGCTGGAGGCCTGCGACAGGAGCTGAAGGTAACGCCCACTGCGTTCGCGGTACAGCGCGTTGAGAATCTGTCTGACGTCGTTCTGCAGCCGCGTGACCCGCACCTCAGTCACCTGACGCCGGGCCGTGGTGTCGCTCAGGGCCTGCTCGGCCAGGGCTGTGCGGGCATTGAGCGTGGCAACATCGTTTTCCAGGTTGGTGATGCTGCCGGCCAGGGCGTCCAGACGCGCCAGCGTTTCCTTCTGCTGGCTGCTGAGGTTGGCGATGCGGCTGCGCAGCTTCTGCAGCTCACGGGCCTGCTCGGCACTCTGGGCCCGCTGCTGTTGCAATTCACTCTGCAGCTGCTCCAGGCGCTGGCTGGTGGTCTGGGCTGCAGCCCCAAGCAGCAGGGTGCCCAGCAGCAGACCTAGCACCGGCCGGCGCCCCAGCAGCGCCGGGCGACGGGTCGGGGTCACTCCAGCTCCTGCAGGTAGCGGCGCGTGGCAAACAGGCTGCCTAGCAGGCCGATCATGATGCCCAGCACAGCCACACCTGAGAGCAGTGGCAGCAGCGTGGCGCTGTCGGTGACGACCGGGAAGACAGGAGCCAGTTCCTGCACGCGGCGGGCCAGCGTCAGGTATGCGGGGGTCAGCACCGCAAGGGCAAGGGTGGCGGCCAGCACCCCCACCAGCAGGCCCTCAATCACATGTGGAAGGCGGATAAAACCGCGCGTCGCGCCCAGCAGCCGCATCACACTGATCTCGTTACGCCGGGCGTACATGGCCACCCTTACGGCATTCAAAATGTTGAACAGGGTGCCCAGCAACAGCAGGCCGACCAGCGCGTAGCCCGCTCCACGCACGGCGGTCAGGGTCTTGACGGTGGGGTCCACATAGCCGGCTCCATACTCCACGTCCTGAACCCCGGGCAGGGTCGAGGCGGCCGCAGCCACTGCGCGCGAGTCTTCTACGCGGTTGACCAGCATGCGCAGCGTGTCCGGGAAGGGGTTGCCCACCAGCGCCGCAGCGTCCCGGGTATAAGGAGAGTCGCGGGTCATCTCTTCCAGCACCATCTCGCTGGTGACCAGCCGGGCCTCACGCACCTGTGGCAGGGCGCGCATGCGTGAAAGCAGATCGGTGTCGTTGGCGTCGGGTTTCAGAAAAGCCGCGACCTCCACCTGGGACTCGAGCTGCTGCAGGGTGCGGTTGACATTCAGCGTCAGCAGCAGCACGAACCCCAGCATCAGCAGCGTCAGGGTCATGGTGACCAGCGTGGACAGGGTGGCGGTCAGGTTGCCGCGCATCGCCAGCAGCGCCTGTCGGAAGTGGTACATCACAGGGCGTAGCCTCCGTAAGGATCGTCGCGCACCAGTTTGCCCTTACGCAGGGTCAGGGTGCGGTGGCGGTAGGTCTCCACCAGTTCGCGCGCGTGGGTGGCCACAATAACGGTGGTTCCACGCCGGTTGACGTTCTGCAGCACCTTGAGCACCTCACGGCTGTTGTCGGGGTCCAGGTTGCCGGTTGGCTCGTCGGCCAGCAGCAGGGGCGGATCCGACACGATGGCCCGGGCAATAGCGACGCGCTGTTGCTCGCCCTGGGACAGCTGGACCGGCAGGGCATACTTCTTGTGTTCAAGCCCGACCGTGCGCAGGGCGGACGTGACCCGTGAGGGCCATTCACGCTGCGGCACCCCGGTGACGCGCAGGGCGAAGGCCACATTGTCATAGGCGTTCAGATGTTCGAGCAGCAGATTGTCCTGAAAGACCGTCCCGATCCGGCGGCGCAGCAGGGCTGTGCGCCGGCCGCGGTAGCGTGAAAGCGACTCGCCGGCCACCTTCACTTCTCCACGGGTCGGCAGCGCCCGTTTGAGGACCAGATTCATGAAACTGCTTTTTCCGGCGCCCGAGTGGCCGACGAGATAAACGAATTCTCCCTTCCCCACATGCAGGCTCACGTCGTCCAGCGCCAGCGTGCGGGTCACGGGGTACTCCAGGGACACCTGCTTGAGGTCGATCATGCGCGCCTCAAAGGCAGCGCGAAAGGCAGGAATATCAGAGGCGATGGCATGCTCGCCGTTCAGCATAGCCCAGGCATCCGAATGGGAAGTTAAACCTCATGGTGGCTCACCCAGGGCGGGTATTCTGATCAGGTGAACCCTAAACGACTCACCATTGTTGCCGCCGCCCTGGCCGGCACTGCAGCGGTCGGATATGCGCAGCTTGGCGGGTACACCACTGCCAACCTCGCCAGCACGGCCTCAGGAAAGAGCCTCCTGGAGGTTTTAAACAACCTCAATCAGTACTACCTGTACCCGGTGGACCAGGAGAAGGTGCTGCGCGGCGCGATTCAGGGTGCGCTGGGCAGTCTGAATGACGAGTTTACCTACTACACCGAACCAGCCAACAGCGCCATCGACGCCGAGAACCTCAGCGGTGAGTTCGGCGGGATTGGCGTGACCCTGGTGGCCGCTAACCCGGACGGAACCGGCGGCAAGATCGACAACGTGTTCCGCGGGGGCGCGGCCTCCGAGTCGGCAGTCCAGATCGGCGACATCTTCGTGAAGATCGGCGACAAGGAAGTCATGACCAGCAAACTCGACGAGATCGTGCGTCTGGTGCGCGGCAAGGTAGGCACGACCGTGAACGTGACTTTCGCACGTGACGGCAAGCCATACACCGTCACGATGGAGCGCCGCAAGGTCACCATTGTCAGCGTCGAGCAGACCATTCTGCCCGGCAACGTGGGTTACATCGCTCTGAATACCTTCTACAACGAGAAGGTCAGCGAGCAGTTCCGCGCCGCAGTCGCCAGCATGAAGAGCAAGGGCGTCACCAAGCTGGTGCTCGACCTGCGTGACAACGGCGGCGGTCTGTTGAACTCCGGCGTAGACGTCGCCGATCAGTTCCTCCAGAGTGGTCCGATTGTCAGCCTGCGTGACCGGAGCGGCAAGACCACGGTCTCCGGTTCGGCCCGCGCGCAGGCCAGTGATTACACCGGCAAACTCGTCGTTCTGGTCAACAAGAACAGCGCGAGTGCCAGCGAAATTGTGGCTGGAGCGCTGCAGGACACCAAGCGGGCCAGCGTGGTCGGCGAGCAGACCTTCGGTAAGGGCGTGGCACAGATCCCGCTGACCACCACCGACGGCGGCAAGGTTGCCATCGTCAACAGCGCCTGGTTGACACCTGCTGGCCGCGAAATTCATAAGAAGGGCATCACGCCCGACGTGGTGGTCAAGGACACCCGCTCCACCCTGCCGCTCAACTTCAGTGGGGCCGGGGCGACTCCTGGGCAGAAGATCACCCTGACGGTAGAAGGCAAGCCTGTGACCGTCACGGCAGACAAGGACGGCAAGTTCACCTATACCGGCACGGTCAAGCGTCCGGTGCGCAGCACCTCTCAGGGTGAAGCCGTGGTGGACCTGCAGGGCGACGCTATTCTCAAGCGCGCTGTCGATCTGCTGAACTAAGCGAAGTCAACTTTGTGGCGCCCGCCTTCCGTGCCTGGAAGGCGGGCGCTGTGGTCACTGGCTTTTTCGCTTTGAACCAGGCTGGTTTGATCTGTTGCGACGAGCATACAGCTGGGCGTGGTGACCATTGGCCGGGCCTCGCGGTGCGGCGAGAACTGTCCTGGACAGGTTTGGATTGATTGTCGGGCTGGTCAGTCTGTATCAGTCCCAGTCCCATTCACGCCAGTCACTGGGCCTGGCTTCAGGCTGTCTGGAAGGGGTTGGCTGGGCACCAGAGCCCGGATACCACGGATAGGCCGCCGCCAGCGCCTCATCCAGCCGTTTGCGCAGCAGCGTGGCCAGCACAGCCGACTCACGGGCGCTCACGCGGCCGATTTCCTGTTCCAGCCGGACCTGGATCCGTCCCATTTCCGGCAGATAGGGTTCCCGGGCCTTGCGCACCGCTCCCTTTCGCAGGGGCTCTGGGTGCACCACGGGAATGTACGACTCAGCTGCCGCTTCCAGCAGGGCGGCTCGTCGCATTTCACGGACTTCGCGGGCCTGTTCAGCGCGTGCACGGGCATCGGCAGCCCGGGCCTGCGCTGCCAGGAAGGTGTCGTCACGCTCGACTTCCAGGACCCGGGCCTCGGCATACAGCTTCACGGGAGGCAGGCGGCGGCGTCCCATCCGCAGACCGTTTTCACGGGTAGTGTCATGCTCGCCCAGAAAGCGCCGGATCAGCGGTGGAGTCCAGCCCCGGTCCTTGAGGTCCTGAGTGGCCAGGAAGCCCTCTGGATTCACAGGTTTTTTCCCGGTCGGCCGGGTTTGCCGCGGACTCATGGTTCACGCGGCGTCCACTCTCGCCGAAGCAGGTCCAGGCGCACACTGTCAAAGCGCTGTCCACCGACCACCCGGGCCTCGCGTATCCTGCCGGCTTCCTGAAAACCCAGCCGGAGAGCTGCACGGATCATTCGCTCGTTGCCGCTCCAGGTAGTGAAGGTGAGCACGTGGGCTTCCGTTTCATCGAAGGTGGCCTGGACCCACTGTGTCAGAGCGCTGGAGCCCAGTCCCTGTCCCCACAGGGCCGGGTCGTACAGCAGGATGCCCAGGTCCCACCACCCGCCGCCGGCCGGCTCCTCCTCGGAGCGGTTGACCATGCCCACACATCGTCCTCCCAGGTCAATGACGCGCTGGTGTGGATCAGGCGGTGTCCGGGCCAGATGCTCCACATAGGCTTTCAGGGACGCGGTGGTAGTCGCCGCGGGAAAGTATGGAGCGTCCCACTGCCGCCACTCGGCCTGCGGGTCGGTCAGCCAGCGTTGCAGGGTAGACAGGTCACGCGGCCGGCGACCCCGGATAGTGACCTCCTGGGCCGGGGAGTGCTCTCGGGAACGGGCGGCCTCTTCACTCACGGATGCACTATGCCAAACCACGCAGTCTGACCGCGTGTTCCCGGTCTTTAGAGCGTTTGACAGAATAGAAGCATGAATACAGCCGGGGTCCGAGGTTACGCCATCGAGTTGCGGACGCGCATTGTGGCGCTGGTCGAGGGAGGCGCTTCCCCCGACGAAGCCGCACGACATTTCTCCGTGCATGTTTCCACTGTCAAGCGGTATCTGGCACGGCACCGGGCAGGAACCCTGCAAGTGGTTGCGCGGCCAACAGGGCGTCACCGTACGGTGACGGCTGATCACGAAGTGCAACTGCTGGCCCAACTCGAAACCCACCATGACGCGACCTTACAGGAGCACGCCGACATGTTGGAAGCCAGTACCGGGGTAAGGGTGAGTTACAAAACGGTAGACCGGGTCTTCCAACGTCATCACATCACTCATAAAAAAAACGCTGGTCGCCAGAGAACGCAGTGAGGAACGCCGCAGGGCGTTCCTGAACGATCTCCGGCCCCTTCTGGAACGCCCTGATCACCTGGTGTTTGTCGACGAGAGTGGCTTCAACACGGCCATGACGCGCGGGCATACCCGCGCGTCACGTCAGGAACGGGCAGTGGGAGTGGTCCCACGCAATCATGGCCGGAACTACACCCTGATCTGCGCCTTGAGTCTGGCTGGGCCACTGGCCCCCTTTGTTCTTGACGGTGCAGTGACGGGCGAGTGCTTCGAGTTCTATGTGGCCCAGGAATTGTGCCCACTGTTGCGTGCCGGGCAGGTGGTCATCATGGACAATCTCTCTTCACATCATCGAGCGTCCATTCGGACGCTCGTCGAGGAGGTCGGGTGCCATCTCTTGTATTTGCCGCCCTACAGCCCTGATTTCAACCCGATTGAGTGGTTGTTCTCGCAACTCAAGGCTCGGCTGCGGGGGGAGGCCCGTCGTACGGTGAAGAGCCTGATGCAAGGGATTGCGGACGCACTGAAGGTCGTGTCTGGGACCGATATCCAAGGGTGGTTCTTGGCAGCCTTCAAAAAACATCTCTTATGACAAATGCTCTAGAAGCCCGTTAGCCACCCAGCCGCTGGAGCAGCGGTGGCAGCAGCACCGTGGCGCCGACCCCCAGCGCTCCCAGGCTGCCTACCAGTACGGCCGCTGCCGCTGCGTCTTTCGCGACCTTGGCCAGCGGATGCACCGCCGGACTGGCCAGATCCACCACGGCTTCGACTGCGGTATTCAGCAGTTCCAGCCCCAGAACCAGCGCGCAGCTCAGGATTACCGGCGCGGCCGGCGCATTCAGCCACCAGGTCACGCCAAGCGCCAGAAGCGCAGCCCACAGTTCAATCCGGAAGTTCGCCTGAGTCCGGTACACGTGAGCCAGGCCCATCCAGGCAAACCCTGCCGAGCGCCACCAGCGTTTCAGGCTGAGGGCAGAGCCGTCCGAACGCATGGGCTCAGACCCCGGGAGGCAAGGCTGAGCGAGCCGCTTCCCAGGCATCATGGAAAATCTGCCACTCGGGTCCGGTGGCCCCTTCCTCGAATCCCAGGCCTTCGGCGTGGGGGTGGTCGTGCCCGGTCAGGTGCGTCATACCGTGACTGGCCAGCAAGGCCACCTCACGGGTCAGGCTGTGTCCACGCGCGTCAGCCTGGCGCCGGGCGGTATCCAGGCTGATCACGATGTCTCCCAGGTGCGGAGGCACAAACGGGTCACCCGGCTCCCAGGTGGGAAAGCTCAACACGTCGGTCGCGGCGTCCTCGTCCCAGTGCTCCAGCTTCAGGGCGCGGATCGCCCGGTCACCCACCAGCACGACCGTCACTTCCCGGTCTGCGACCCCAAAATGTCGCATGGTGGCCTCCAGACTCCGGCGCAGTATGGGGCGCAGCCCAGCCGGCGGGGCCTTGCGAACGATCAGGTCAATCATGCTGGCAGGGTAAAGCAAAAAAGCGCCGGGACCACGTGATGGACGTGATCCCGGCGCACACTGCCAGTTCAGGCAGGGCGCATGTCGTCCCCGTCGGCCTCGGGGATGCTGGCAAACTCGCCGCGCCGCGCCGCACGCTTGTCCTGCTCGGCTTCCTCGGCAACTTCGTAGGCTTTGATGATCCGGCCCACCAGCGGGTGGCGCACCACGTCCACCTCGGTAAACTCGTGCCAGGCGATGCCCTCGATGCTGCTCAGGACCCGCTTGGCCACTGCCAGGCCACTAGTGATGTGCCGTGGCAGGTCGATCTGGGTGACGTCGCCAGTCACAACAACCTTGCTGCTGTAGCCCATGCGGGTCAGGAACATCTTCATCTGCTCGCCGGTGGTGTTCTGGGCCTCGTCGAGGATCACGAAGGCGTCGTTCAGGGTGCGTCCGCGCATGAAGGCCAGCGGCGCGATTTCAATAACGCCACTGGTCAGATATGACTCGAACTTCTCCTGATCAAGCATGTCCTGCAGGGCGTCGTACAGCGGGCGCAGGTAGGGGTCGATCTTGGCCTGCAGGTCGCCGGGCAAAAAGCCCAGTTTCTCGCCGGCTTCTACCGCCGGTCGCGTCAGAATGATGCGCTTGATCTTCTTGGCCTTGAGGGCCTGAACGGCCATGGCCACAGCCAGGTACGTTTTCCCTGTACCGGCTGGACCCACGCCGAAGGTAATGTCACTGGTTTCGACCTTCTCAAGGTAGATTTTCTGACCGGGGGTCTTGGGTTTGATGCCTCGCGGAAGGCTGAGGCCAGTGATCTGGGTTTCCTGGGCCAGACTGCGGCCCTCATCGCTCAGGCGGGCGCTGCGCAGCAGGCTTTCAGGCGTCAGCTCGCCTCCGCTGCGGACCACGTCCAGGGCGTCGCGCACCATGCGCTCGGCGCGGGCCACTTCCAGCTCTTCGCCAGTAATGGTCATCGTTTCTCCGCGCGCGATCAGCTTGGCGCGGGTCAGTTCACGCATGCGCCGCAGGTTGACATCACCGGCGCCCAGCAGCGCGTATGCCTCGCGCTGATTTTCCAGCGCGACTGTGGCGGTTGCCGTGGGGGAGGGGGTAGAGGTGGACTGGGACTCGGTCGGGTCGGTCAAAACGGCTCCTGGCGCCACAGGCGCACACTCCCGCCGTGATGCTTCACGGGTGGGAGAAAGGGGACGGGTCTCATGCGGATGGATCATTGTCTGACCTGCCTAGGCGCCGGGACGTGTGCCACCGCACAATCTGAGCGTGTCTGGCAGGGTCGATAAAGCCCGGGCCAAGCCCGGAGAACAATTGTTTTGACCACACAGGGTCGTATCGGCCAGCTCCTGACCGCTACACTGACCCGGTGAGTGTGGACCACAGCCTGGCAGTCACCGGCACGGCCCCGCGGGCTTTTCTCTTTGCGGATCCAGCGGCCCATTCGCTTTCCCCGCGCATGCACAATGCAGCATTCGAGTGGGCTGGCATTTCGGGTCAGTATCAGGCGCAGCAGGTCCCGGCCGCCGATCTGCCTGCCAGGGTAGAAGGTCTGCGCCAGCCCGGTATCCTGGGCGCCAACCTGAGCCTGCCGCACAAGGAAAGCGTGCTGCCTCTCCTTGACGCTCTGAGCGACGCGGCCCGGGCCATCGGGGCAGTGAATACCATCATTCACCGTGATGGCCAGCTGATCGGAGACAACACCGACGCTCCGGGACTCATGGCAGCCCTGGATGACGCCGGTGCGCCTGACCGTGGTCCAGCCGCGGTCCTGGGGGCCGGCGGCGCGGCGCGCGCGGCCGTGTGGGCCCTGCGGGCCGCGGGCCGTGAGGTGCTGGTTGTTAACCGTACCCAGGCCCGGGCTGAGGCGCTTACCCGCGAGCTGGGAGGCCGGGCCTGCGCGGTAGCTGCCGTGTCGTGGGCTGAGGTAACGCTGCTGGTCAATGCCAGCAGTGCGGGTTTGGGAGACCCGTATGCCACGCCCCTGGCTGATTTTGCCTTCAGACAATTGCCCGCGGAAGCATTGGTGTACGACATGGTCTATAAACCGGCCGAGACCCGGCTGATGCGTGAAGCCCGCGAGGCCGGCCGCCACGCCGAGAACGGTCTGGGAATGCTGGCTCACCAGGCCCGGCTCGCCTTCCAGGCCTGGACCGGGCATGACGTACCGGTCCGGATTTTTCTTGATGCTCTGGCAGGAGTCACCTCATGACCGATTCCCAGCCGCCTCGCGAGCGGCCATGGATGCACTGGGCGCCGGTGAGTCTCCTGCTGGCGGTGATCGGTCTCTCGCTGGTGCTGGCGGTCGTGGCTTCACGGTATGTGGCGAGCGAGCAGCACACACGATTTCAGCGGGCCACCGATGCCCATACCCTGGCGCTGCGTGAGCGGCTCACGCAGTATGAAAACGTCCTGCTGAGCGCCCGGGCAGCCCTGTCGCTCCGCCAGGACCTGATGTCCCAGAATGACTTTGTCAGCTACGCCCAGCGGCTGGATCTTCTCGAGCGCTATCCCGGCATACAGGCCCTTGGCTTCAATGTCTGGGTACCGGATGGTCGGCTGGGACCTGTGCTTTCGGAATTACGGCGCAAAGTCAGGCCCGACTTTACCCTCCGCCGTGAAAGTCCGGCGCCGCTGGCCATGGCGCCTATCACACTGATTGCTCCTCCGACGTCAGAAAACATCCGCGCCCAGGGCTACGACATGTACAGCGAGGTCAACCGGCGGGATGCATTCGACCGTGCCCGGCGCCAGGGAGGGATGCAGGCCACCAGACCCGTCACATTGGTGCAGCGGGACACCTCGGCGGTGCCCCTGAAGGGATTTCTGGTGGTGCTGCCAGTCGCGAACAGAAGTGTCGAACCTGCTGGTGAAGCGCCTGAGGGCTTGCGTGGGTTTGTGTATCTGGCCATTCGCACCGACGAACTCCTGGCGTCCCTGAATGGAGCACGTCTGCCAGGCCCCCTATCGGCACAGGTCACGATGGGGGGGCGGGCGCTCAATGGTCCCGCCGAGACCCCTCAGGGAGCGTTCCGACAGGTGCGGCGCCTGACCCTGGCAGGACAGCCCTGGACGGTGCAATACACAGCTTCCCAGACATTCGGCCGCGGTCTCTCCAGTGCCCTGCCGATGATTGCTGTCATTCTTGGCCTTCTCATTGGAGGGTTGTCGTACTGGATGACTCAGGCGCAGGTCAATGGACGCCGCCGGGCGGAGGCCCTGAACCAGACCCTCGTGGAAGCCCGCACGCAGCAGGCCCAGGCCCGTGCGGAGTTCGAGGCTATCTTCCAGTCTATGCAGGACGCAGCTGTATTTACCGATGCCGGTGGTCATATCCGGCGTGTGAACCGCGCGATGGGAACCTTGTTCCGTCAGCCTCTTCAGCACCTGATGGGCCAGCCTCTGGCAAAGCTGCACCTCGACCGGCGCCTGGAGAGCCGGTCCACCTTTCAGGCCCTGACCACGCCGTACCGCCGGGACGACGGCACCATTTTTTCTGGAGAAAGCCAGCGCAGCGAGGTCCGGTCCGAAGAAGGTGAACTTTTGGGATCTCTGGAGGTCGTGCGCGATGTGACCGAGCGGATGGAGGCTGAGCGTGCTCTGCAGGGTGCCCAGCGCCGCGCCGGAGAGATCCTGGATTCGATTCCCCACGTGCTGTGGGTCAGCGACTCGGGTGGTGAAGTCACCTATCTGAATGCACAGTACAGAGGGCGGTTCGGTACGGCCCACATCCGGGTTCATCTGGACAGCCAGGACCACGGCAGTTACGACGCGCTGTGGCGCCGCGCCCATGCGCTGGGCGGCGCGTCACAGGCTGAGGTGCGGTTGCGGATCGGAGACGTCAGCCGCTGGCATGTCCTGCGCGTGAACCCGGTGCGCAATGAGCGCGGTGAGATCGTGGAGTGGGTGGCCAGCGCCACGGACATTCACGACCGCCTTGTGGCCGAACGCCTGGCCCAGCACAACGAGCAGCGGTACCGCGGTGTCCTGGAGGGCATGCCGCAGATCGTCTGGCTGACCGACGCGCAGGGTGCGCCCAGCTATTTCAACCGGCGCTGGGCTGAGTATGTGGGCCCCGAGCGTGCCGTCCAGGGCTTTTTGCAACTGCTGCATCCCAACGACCGCGGCGAATATCAGGCCCGCTGGGCGGCGGCACTGGAGACCCAGCAGCCCTTTGAGGCTGAGCACCGGCTCCTGGGGGCCGACGGTCGGTACCGCGCTTTCGTAAGCCGTGGCTCTCCGGTGCGTGATGCCACTGGACGAATCATCGAGTGGGTGGGCACCAGCACCGACGTGGATGACCCGGTGTTTGCCGAGACGGCCGCCCGCCTGCTGGCTCACGTGACCGAGAGACTTTCCGCCCTTCCAGGCAACCGGCGGCGGCTCCGTGCGCTGCGTTACCGCGAGGCTCTCGACCTGCTGACCGAGCGGTTCGCGGAAGCTGCTGCGGTCTGGACCGTGCCCGAAGAGCCGATGGCTGTGTCGCAGGCCCTGCCAGCGTGGAGTCAGGGTCCCTTTCGCGAGGTGTTCGCGGCGCAGGTCAGGCTGGCGATGGAAACCGGGGAAGCTCAGTTCCCGGCTGACCAGGCCCTGCTGCATCAGATCGGAGTATCGGAAGCTCTGCTGATCCCACTGCTTTCACGCGACGGCACGCGTTTTGGGGTCCTTGGTCTGGCCTTCCGGCAGCCGCTTCAGGACCGGGACCATGAGCTGGCCTCTGAGCTGGCCCAGCGCTTTGCAGCGGCGATGGAAAATGATGCGCTCCGGGCCCGCGCCCTGGAAGCCCAGCGCGATCTGGAGCTGCTTAACCAGTCGCTTGAAGAGCGGGTCCAGCGCCGCACCCGCGAGCTTGAAGCCACCGCGCGGGAACTGGAAGCGTTCAGCTACAGCGTGTCGCACGACCTGCGCACTCCGCTCCGGCACGTCGTGGGCTTTGCCGACCTTTTGCGCAAGGACCTGGGCGACAACCTGAGCCCCAAGAGTGCGCGCTACCTGAGTGTGATTTCCGAGGCCAGCACCCGCATGAGCCAGCTGATTGATGACCTGCTGGCCTTCTCGCGGATGGGGCGCCAGGAATTGAGGAATGTTCCTGTGGACCTGACCAGTCTGATTCGCGCCAGCTGGCATGGGCTGGAGCCTGACCGTCAGGGCCGAGAAATTCAATTCAGACTCGATGAGCTGCCTACCGTTCCCGGCGACCCCGCGCTGCTCGGGCTGGTATTCACCAATCTGCTCAGCAATGCCATCAAGTACACCCGGACCCGTCCTCAGGCCATCATCGACGTGACGGGCCTGGTCCAGGACGGGCAGGTCACCGTGCAGGTGCGGGACAACGGTGTGGGTTTTGACATGCGTTACGCGGATAAACTGTTCGGTGTGTTTCAACGACTGCACCGCGCTGAGGAATTTGAGGGCATCGGGATTGGCCTGGCCAACGTCAGGCGCATCGTGACCCGCCACGGCGGCGGGGTTACGGCTGATAGTCAGCCGGACCAGGGGGCCACCTTTACTGTTACGCTACCGCTGGAGCGCCCTGATAATGACTGACCAGACCCTGACCTCGCCTGCCAATCAAGTGGCAGGGAACCGTGCTTCCAGCAGCTGGGAGGGCACACCTGGTCCCGGTGAGACCCTTCGTATCCTGCACCTCGAAGACAGCGAACTGGACCATGAGCTGGTGGTCCTGAACCTGGCCGGTGACCTGCCCTGGACAGTTGAGGTCACACGTGTGGAGGACGAGGCTGGCTTTCATGAAGCGCTTGAAACCTCGCAGCCCCACCTGATACTCAGCGACTTTGCTCTGCCCAGCTATGACGGCCTGAGTGCCTTCCGTGCGGCGCATGAACGTCTGCCGCTGGTTCCATTCATCATTGTGACTGGCGCAATGGGGGAGGAGGTTGCGGTCGATACCCTCCGGCAGGGGGTCACAGACTACATCCTCAAGCAGCGCCTGGAGCGGCTGGCTCCGGCTGTACGGCGCGCCCTGAATGAGGTCGAGGCCCGGATCAGCCGCGAGCGGGCCGAACAGGCAGTGCGCGAACTGAACACCTCACTGCAGGCCCGGCTGGAAGAGGTCGAGCGGCTGCGCAATATCGCCGAGCGCCAGAGTCAGCGGCTTGAAGTGCAGGCCAAGCAACTCGAGGAGGCTCTGAACATGCAGAAGACCTTCCTGGCAGAGACCAGTCACGAGTTACGGACACCATTGACCGCCCTGCACGGCTATCTGCGCCGTGCTGAGCGCGAGGTGGGCGGCAGTCAGACTCTGCTTGACGCCCAGCGGGTCGCTGAGAATATGACCCGGCTGGTCAATGACCTGCTGCAACTTTCGCGCGGGGAGCTGGTTCAGAGCATCGAGATGCACTTTATGAATCTGGGCAATGTGCTGCGGCAGGTAGGCCGCGACTTTGGCGTGCGTGCTCCGGAAGAAAGCCCGGAGATTGTAGGAGATCCAGGCCGCCTGACCCAGGTGTTCATGAATCTGGTGACCAACGCGGTGCGGGTCAGCGGCTCTCCCGATCTGGTTCACATGGAAGTGGCGCACCGCCCTGGTGAAGTCGAGGTGCGCGTTGTTGACCGGGGCCCTGGGGTTCCTGACCCGATCAAGCCACGTATTTTCGACAAGTTCTACCGGGGCAAGGAGGCGGGGTCCGCAGGATTGGGACTGACCATTGCCCAGCAGGTTGTGGTTGCCCATGGCGGCAGCATCGACGTGATTGACACACCGGGCGGCGGAGCCACCTTCAGGGTCCGGTTGCCCACGCCCGACGAGGAAGACGAGTAGGCTCCGTGGACGGTGGCCTGACGCTACCCTGAGGGAATGAAGAAGACCCTGAACGTTACGTGGCTCGGAGAGCAGCGTTATCTGGGCGTCAGCGAAAGCGGCCATCAGCTGCTCATTGACAATAGCCCGGTGAAGGTCGGCGTGTCGCCGATGGAAGCCCTGCTGGGTGCTCTTGCCACCTGCACTGCCTACGACGTGGTTGAGATCATGAAAAAGCGCCGCACGCCCCTGAGCACCTACCGCATTGAGGTCGAAGGGGAGCGCGCCGACACCGATCCCAAACGCTATACCACCATCACGGTGCGGCATATTGCCAGCGGGGAGGGCATTACGGCTGAGGCGCTGGAGAAGGCCGCCCATCTGAGTCACGAGAAGTACTGTTCGGTGGCTGCCAGTCTGAACAGTGAAATCAAGCTCGAAACACAGCTGGAATAAGCATCCCTGACGGACCTATCGACCAACCGGAAGAGTCGAGGCCTAGAGGAATTGCAATGCAGCGGTCTGCGAAGAATATGTACGCGGCAGATAGGAATTGGTTATCGCTGACTTTCCTGCAAGACAACATTACTAACCAAAGTTAAAAAGGAGGCGCCATGACGCCTCCTTTTTCTTTACATCAGTCAATCACGTCTACGATCTCACTGCGTTCCTCTAAAAGCACAGACGATGAAATTCAGATCAGTCCGTCCTTCAAACCTTCTGATTGCGCACTCTTCGTGCTCGCGACGCGGCTTAATCAGAGGACATATCAGGTGGGCAGGGGCGTGGTTGCCGTGGTGCTGTCGCGGGCAGTCTTAAGAGCCTTCGTCCACCAGGCCAGTTCCTCAAGCATGGCCTGTACGCCAGGCTCGAGGTGCGTCAGTTCGTTCAGGTCCTTGCCCTGCTGCCATACGGCAAAAAAGTCCGCACCTTGAATATGTACGCCTGTACGAATTGGAGCCATCTGAAGCTCTACGGCGATGAGGCGCAATTGCTCAATGGCACGGGCTGCACCCACAGAGCCGTAGCCAACGAACGCGACAGGCTTCCTGTTCCATTCGACATATGAGTAGTCAAGGGCGTTCTTCAGAACAGCGGTCGGACCGCGGTTGTACTCCGCCGTAATAATGACGTAGCCGTCAAATTCCGCGACTTTTTGTTGCCAGCGCTGGGCCACCTCATTCTGGCTTGGGACGTAGGCGTTTGAGGCCACTTCATTGAAAAAGGGAAGTGGGAAGTCGCGCAGATCCACAACCTCAAAGTCCAGGTCTGTACGGCCTTTCGCAAAACGGGCAAACCACTCGGTGGGTTTATCGGCAAAGCGGGTTTCACGGGTGCTGCTGATAATGATCGCAATCTTGGGCATGGTCAGCTCCTGTTTGAGACGGCGCGAAAGCGGGGCAGGTACACGGTTTCCGGAGCACCATAACAGACGAAAAGGGGGCTACCCTCCGTTTCTATCGTCAGACTTAAGGCGTGATGCAGTCTCCGGATGTGCCGGTTTCTCCGCCCCGGCCTAAGGACGCCCCGCACAAACAGGGGAAGATTCTGGATGCCGCGCGCTGCCTGTTTGCAACAAAGGGCGTGTCTGCGCCAATAGACGCAATAACCTGTAGGGCTGGCGTCGGAATCGGCACGCTAAACCATCACTTTCCTGCTCATGAGAACCTGAATGCCGAGCTGCTCTGCAACGACTATCAGGCGTTTCACGAGGCACCGGACGAGGAGCTGGCGATTGAGGACGGTCATGAGCTGGCTGAACCGGGTTTAATGACTCAACCTACGCTATGAACGGCGCGCTGATGCTCACCCTGATTGACCTTGACCTGCAGCTTGATCTGTTTGCAGACGGTGAATTGCATAGCCTGAGAGGACGACAGCTGGCTATGTCGTGTCAGCGTGATGGGAAGTCCACGATGAGGATTCCCTCTACATGCAAGGGCTGCGCGGCCACGACCTGACCATCTGCACTGACCGCGAAGGACCCGCCAAAACGGCTGTCCCGATCATCGAGGTGATTGGTCAAAAAGCCAGCCGTGCGGGAGCGGGAAGATAGTGCTGGTGGTTAAATCGGTCACCAATTTCCTGTTGGCAGGGGGATCGGCAGTGCAGACCCTGGCGATGGTCCGGAGCGGGGGTGGCTGGGTTACGCGACGGGCTCCTGTAAACCGTTGCGATTGACAACGATCAGGGTTCAGAAGTACCGTCATTCCAGACTGTTGTCAAAAGCAACGAAAGGAGAGAGATGAGTTCTGTCACCCCCGGCGATCTACTCCGACGCATTACCCACCTCCATACCGCCCTTCAGCAGGAAGGGGCCAACTGCTGCGGCATCACCAGCCTTACACGCTGCCAGATCCTTACTACCGTGGGCCGCGACGGCACCCTTACTCTCGCTGGCCTCTCGCGCCGGCTCAATCTCGACAAAGGCTGGCTCAGTCGCACCATCGACGACCTAGTACACAGTGGCCTCATCCACAAGCAGCCCAGCACCACCGACAAACGCACCATCGACCTCACCCTCACCCCACAGGGCCAGCATCGGGTGGCCGCGCTTAGCAGCGAACTGAACGATCAGTCCGGCCGCGTGATCGACCGCCTGCCGGTCACCGAACGCCACAACGTCCTGCGCGCCCTGGAATTGCTCGCTGATGCCCTCGAAGCCGAACTCAACTCACAGGAGCCCTCCTTATGCCCCGTGTGCTGACCTTTCGCCCGGCCACACCAGCGGATCTTTCCGCCATCGAAGCCCTGCTGACCGCTGCTGGACTGCCTGTAGAGGGCGTTCGTGACCACATGTCAGGCTTCCTGCTCGCAGAGGACCTCACCGGGCTGGCGGGGGTGGCGGCAATCGAAGGTTACGGTAAGCAGGGTCTGCTGCGGTCGGTCGCCGTTCGCGAAGACCACCGTGGAACAGGGCTCGGCGTACAGCTCACGCGTGCTCTGATCGACCGCGCCCGTCACAGCGGTCTAAGCACCCTGGTGCTGCTCACCACCACGGCCGAGCACTTCTTCCCGAAATTCGGCTTTGTGCGCATCAGCCGGGAAGAGGTGCCCCTGGACGTTTTCGCCTCTCGGGAATTTCAGGGCGCCTGCCCCGCTTGCGCCGTGGTGATGCAACTGGACCTGGCGGGGGTGAATGCGTGACCGCCCCGGCATGGGTGCGCACTTCTATAGCCCTGCCTCGTCCTTCGGTGTGCCTGGCCGTCCCCAAGATCAGGAACGCCCTATGCGCGCAGCGCCCCTGACGCAGCACTTCAACGGAAGGATGGTGCAGATCGACCGCGAGCGACCAGGCGTATTCATGGTCTGTGCCCTGATGAACGAAGCCGGTCAATGCAATCTCGGAAAACACGGAGAACACGACGAGGGAAGCTTGGTGGGCTGCTGTCTGCTGGACGTGGGAGAGCATGGCGTCGAGCGTTTATGTCGGTGATGGTGAAACTCGAAGAGTGGCAAGGGCGAATCGGGGAATGTCAGAGCGTTCGTGAGTTGAGGGCGGGATTGTACTGGTTGCGTTTCGTGGGGACAGGAGATACGAAGACCATTAAGTGGGCTGCACAAAACCAGTGCACTTAATGGTCTTCGTGCCAGGGCTGCAGGCCCTTTGCCAGAGCGTACACTCGATCAGAATCAACCCATCCGCGTCAGCCTGCATAGAAACTCCCGGTTGGCGGGCAAAGAGTGTAGGCATCATTGAGGCAAAGGGTCCTGTTCTACTCGCTGCACGGCAACTTCAGCACCAAGGGAGTACACCGCATGTTGACTGATCGTGGTTCAATCCCGGCACCTGCTCCGAGCCGGGGCCATCGCTTTGAGCTTGGCCTGTATACCTTCGCGGAACGTACACCTGATCCCTACACCGGTCAACTGGTATCCCCAGCTCAGCGCCTGCAGGATCTGCTGGAGGAAATTGTTCTGGCAGATCAGGTGGGGCTGGACGTCTTCGGCATAGGAGAGCACCACCGCCCTGAGTTTGTTGTTTCCAGCCCCGCAGTGGTTCTGGCTGCGGCGGCTGCACGGACGAGATCCATACGTCTGACGAGCGCTGTAACGGTACTGAGTTCCGACGATCCGGTCAGGGTGTTCCAGGATTTTGCCACTCTTGATCTGCTGTCTCAGGGACGGGCGGAAATCATGGCTGGGCGGGGCTCGTTTATCGAGTCCTTTCCGCTATTTGGCTATGACCTGCACGACTATGACGCCCTGTTCGCCGAAAAGCTTGATCTGCTGCTGAAGCTTCGGCAAGCCGAGCGGGTGACATGGACGGGACGGTACCGCCCGGCGATCACCGACCTGGGAGTGTACCCGCGCCCATTGAACACTCTGCCTGTCTGGCTGGCAGTCGGAGGCACTCCTCAGTCAGCCGTCCGGGCGGGCACGCTGGGCCTGCCCCTGGCGGTGGCCATCATTGGCGGAATGCCAGAGCGGTTCGCTCCGCTGATAAGCCTCTACCGCACTGCTGCCCAACGGACCGGCTTTGAGCCTTCGGGGCTGCCTGTCGGCATCAATTCGCATGGTTACATTGCTCCTACCTCCCAGCAGGCTGCAGACGAGTCTTTTCCGTACCATCAGCATCTGATGAATACCATTGGCCGGGAGCGCGGCTGGCCTCCGTTCACCCGCGAGCAATTCGATGCTTCGCTGGACCTGCGTGGAGCACTGGTGGTCGGCGATCCTCAGCAGGTGGCGGAGAAGATCCTGTTTCAGCATGGGATTTTCGGGCATCAGCGATTCCTGCTGCAATTGAGTGTGCGTACCATGCCGCACGCGCAGATCATGCGGGCCATCGAACTGCTCGGAACTCAGGTGGCGCCTGTTGTGCGTGAGGAAGTCAGGCGCCGGACGTCTCCTGGCAGCGCCCCATCCGAAGCCCGATCTGAGTGATGGTTTCCGAGGCCTGCTGGTGTGTACCCGACTCAGGCCAAGGTCATGCTGGCAAGTCTGGTGAGCGGCACGGCCATGCCGTGTCCTGCGTGGTGGCCCCTGATTTCTCGGGCGCCCAATACAAGCCTGCTCGGCAGGGCACGCGGTTGAAGATGATGAGCCCTCAGTTTCAGCGGGCGGCCGAAATGACCGCACTGCTCGAGAGTAGATTTCCTGGATCGGACATAAATTTCAGGAACACGCTCTCTGAGCGGTTTATCCATTAACACTGGTATTCCTTACACGCAGCTCGGCGTTATTACCCTGGGACTGGTTCCAGCATCATGCACTCACTCTTTCTTTAAAGAGTTGAGGATCCTTCTCATCTGTGCAACCCTGACATCCAGAGACGCCAATCAGCTGTAACGACCCTCTTGCCCTCGTGTCCCTTCAAAAGGAGACAGTATGCGGCCAAAATCCCGGCACCTTCGATTTTCGCTGGCAGCTCTTCTGGTAGGCCTTTCAAGCTGTACGGTGGTCAACCCGAGTTTTCCGCAGGGCATCTTCCCGCGTGACTTTCCCCGGGTGCCTCCCGCGGACGCCGCCGCGGCCCAGGTTCCCGCGGGGTACCGGGTCGAAGTGGTCATGCGTGACCTCGAGTATCCCACCAGCGTTGAAATGGACGACCGGGGCAACCTTTACATTGCTGAGGCGGGCTTCACCTACGGGGATCCGGTAGCGCCTGCGCGCGTTCTCCGGGTGACACCATCGGGTGGAATCTCGATTGTTGCTGAGCAGCTCAGAGGGCCCATCAATGACCTGCTGTGGCACCAGGGCCGGCTGTTCATTTCCCACTTCGGACGGATCTCCGCACTTGAGCAGAACGGAACGGTCACTGACCTGGTCACTGATCTGCCCGTGAGCTTCGGCCATCAGAACAACCAGATGACCGTGGGGCCGGACGGCAAGATCTACTTTGGGCTGGGCACCATAACCAACTCCGGGATTGTTGGTCTCGACAATGCCTACCCCTTCGTTGACCTGCTGCTGTGGCCGGACATGCGTGACGTTCCGGCCCGGGATATACGGCTGACCAACGAAACATTCCTGACGCCGCAGCCGAACAACGTCCTGGCCCGGCAGGGTCGGCTCGTGGACCTGGGAAGCAACCTCACTTACGCCGTGACCAGCCTGTTCAACCGCGATCCGAATACATCCATGCTGGTTCGCACCGGGCCCTTCCAACCCTTCGGGCACAGTGGCTCCAAAGTGATTCCCGGCCAGATCAAGGCCAACGGAACCGTACTGCAGATGAATCCGGACGGCTCTGGTCTGAACGTCTACGCCTGGGGCTTCCGCAACCCGTACGGTGTCGGCTGGGGACCCGACGGAAGGCTGTACGCCACGGACAACGGTTACGACGAACGGGGAAGTCGTCCCATCGCCAACGCCGAGGACAACATCTGGGTGGTGAAGCAAAACGCGTGGTACGGCTGGCCGGACTACTCCAGCGGTATTCCCGTGACGGACCCACGCTTCCACTCCACACGCGGGCCCCGACCTCAATTCCTGATGGCCGAGCACCCCACTGTCGAAAAGCCACTGATGACCCGTCCGAAACACGCCGCAGTAACCAAATTTGACTTCAGCCGGAGTGCTGCATTTGGCTTCGAGGGCCAGATGTTCCTGGGTGAATTCGGTGCGGGCGTGCCGATCACAGGCCCCGACCAACCGCAGGTGGGGCAGCAGGTGGTCCGGATCAATCCCGCCACCGGAGAAAGCGCCACCTTCTTTGCCGCCAGGCCGGGCGCACTGGGGCCGAAGGGAGCAGAGTACATCGCCACGGCTGGCCCGAAGCACCCGGTAGATGTGCGGTTCTCACCGGACGGTTCAGCGATGTACATCGCTGATATTGGCGCCATGACATTCAGGCTGGCAGGAGCTGGGCCGTTTCCCAAGCCGTTCCCGGGAACTGGTGTGATCTGGCGTGTGACGCGTGAAGGAGCACCTGCGGCCACCCCCCCTGCAAACCTCTCGCCACTTCCGCCACGAGCTACCCGCTAAACGGCAACTATGCCGGGAGCTTGCCCTGAGTATCCGGTTAGGGTACAGGCTCGTATGAAGCCAGCCCGGTATCCAGGGTTCCGGGTGTTCCTCGCGCACTTTCATTTCCAGCCGGAACGTTAAAAGACATTCTATGGAGCATCTGGGGCTCTCTCCGTAGGGTGAGGTATGACCACATCCCACTGGGCACTGCCTCCGCCGTCCTTCGCACCGCTCATTCAGGACCTGGAGGCCGACACCGTCGTTGTGGGCGGCGGCATAGCGGGAGTGACGACGGCGTATCTGCTGGCGTGCGAGGGGCAGCGGGTCGTGCTGCTGGAACGCGACGAGATCGGCAGTGGTGAAACTTCCCGCTCGTCGGCACAGCTGACCGCCAGCCTGGACTTCCGGTACTTCGAACTGGCCGCTCTTCATGGGGAAGACCGGGCTCGCCTGATTGCCAGGAGCCACCTGGAAGCTGTGGACGAGATCGAGCGGATCGCAAGCGGCGAACGCATTGCGTGTGACCTAGTCCGGCTTCCCAGTTTCCTGTTCGCCCCACCAGAGCAGCAAAAAGATCTGATGCGGGAGCTGGCAGCTATGCAGAGTGCTGGCCTGAACGTACAGATGGTGGACCCGCCTGCCGGAACGCTCAATCTGGGGCCGTGTCTGCGTCTGGAGCATCAGGCGGCATTTCATCCAGTCCGGTATCTCCAGGGCCTGGCCGAGGCAGCCCAGCGCCGGGGCGCGAAAATCTATACCCACTCGGCGGTCACTTCTTACGACTCCACCGGTGTGGTCACGCAAAACGGAGCACGGGTGCACGCCGCGCACGTGGTTCTGGCGACCAATGTTCCGGTGGCTGACCGTGTCAAGTTCTCATTCCGGCTCGAACCGTACCGGACCTACATGATCAGCCTGGACCTGACGGCTGCCATCGAGCCCGGACACTACTGGGACACTGTGGACCCCTACCACTACGTCAGACTGGACGGCGACCTGCTTCTGGTCGGTGGGGAAGACCACGTCGTGGGCCGTGCAGACGACGCAGAGAAGCGCTACCGCTGCCTGGAGGTCTGGGCGCGTGAACACTTTCCGGTAGGCCAGCGCCGGGAAGCGTGGTCAGGACAGGTGGAGAACACGCCGGATGGTCTGGCGTACATCGGCGAAAGTGCCGGCGTGTACGTTGTAACCGGCGATGTGGGAAACGGTCTGACGCATGGCACCATCGGCGCTCTGGTCATCCGGGACCTGATTCTGGGCCGGGAGAATGCCTGGACTGAGCTGTACGATGCCAACAGGGTGCCGCGCGGAAACCGCCTGGAGTGGCTGAAGGAAGGAATCACCGCTGCGGCGCACCTGGGAGAGTGGGTCACTGGGGGGGACGACCCCACCGACATCGCGCCGGGTGAGGGGGCAGTCATCCGGCAGGGAATCAGGAAGCTCGCCGTGTACCGGGACGAGCACGGTGAACTTCATACGCGCAGCGCCATGTGCCCACACTTCGGGTGTGTCGTTCACTGGAATACCGGTGAAAAAAGCTGGGACTGCCCATGTCACGGTTCACGGTTCACGGCGTTCGGGGACCTTCTCCACGGACCAGCCCGGACCGGGCTTGCGGCTGAGGACCTGTCCAGCGACGCCCGCACGCCGGACTAACCGGCCCTGTTCAGGGTGAAAGAAGCAGGCGGCAGCCAAGAATTGTCCTTGCTGCTGCCTGCTTCCCTGGTCATGCCCCGGGGGTGCTGTGGTGCGCTCTTAGGGTTTGGGTGTACTTGCTCCCCGGGCCTCACGAATCGCGTAGACCCGGCGCATGTCTTCCAGCTCGCCCAGGCAGGGCTGCTGCTCGGAAAGCGGCAGGGCACTGAGACGCTCGTCGAGTTTGACGCACCAGCGTGCCGCGAACATCCGTTTCACCGCGCGCAGGGCCGGTCCCGAGCCTTCGCCGCCGTTCTGGAAGAAGGCGACCACCGCAAAGGTCGGCTTTCCGTCCTTGCCGATGGGGCCATAGCCCTCGTACCAGGCATGCGTGTAGGCATAGCCGTCGCGGTAGCTGCGGCCGTTCTCGGCGGTTCCGGTCTTTCCGCCGGTGCGCACTGGAAAGTTCAGGGGGCCGACCTCATGGATCGCCGTACCGTACCGGGTTCCGGCGGTCGTGCCGGCCATGCCTTCCTGAACTAGCTTGAACACGTCGGTGTTGCCGTTGCGCACCACACTGGTAACTGGCTTGCGAGGCTGTTCCTTTCCTCCGACTGCCTTCAACACGGTCATGGGTCGCTGCTGACCATTGTTGATGATGGTGGACATCACCCACGCCACCTGCGCAGGCGTAACCAGGACGTCCCCCTGCCCGATACTCATGATCAGGCCGAAGCCGGGAAACCAGGGGGCCTCGGGTGTGGTGTAGTCATCGATGTTCGACAGCCGGCCGGTCTTTTCGCCCACCAGTTCCAGGCCGGTGGTGCGGTTGTATCCCAGTTCAGTCAGGCGGCTCTTGAGCTGCCGTGAGTAGACGCCCGGAGTGGCCAGCGCAGCTGAATGGTAGTACCAGGGATTGCAGGAGTAGGAGATAGCCAGCCGGCCGTCCACCATGCCAAGTGAGAACCGGGCCCAGTTGTTGAACCGGGCGCGTCCAAAGTAGTACGAGGGAGCGCAGTGTATAGAAAAGTTGCCCCACTTCTCGATGTACATCAGCGTCGTGGCAATCTTGAATACACTGCCTGGGTTGTAGGCCTGTACCACCCGGTTGCTGGTCACGGCGTCCAGGGCGGCGTCCGGCCGGTTCGGGTCCACAGCCCAGTTCTTGGCCTTATGGTCCGGACTCGGCACCCGTGAGAACCAGTTCGGGTCATAGGCCGGGCTGCTGGCCATGGCCAGGACTTCATTGGTGCGCGGATCGAAGGCGATTACCGCGCCGCGGGACAGCTTCTCGGCCGGTTTGCCCCATTTGGCACGCCCCGCATTGATATCGGTCAGACCCTCACGCAGGGCGGTTTCGGCGGTGCGCTGGAGCAGGCTGTCCAGCGTGAGGGTCACGTCCTGTCCCTTCACGCCCTGATCAAGTACGCGTTCGGTCTGCGGCCGGCCATTTGCCGTCACTTCCCGCCGGCGCAGGCCGTTTTTTCCCTGCAAGGTGGTCTGCAGGCTGTATTCCAGCCCCGAACGACCAACCAGATCGCCCACGGTGTAGTTGCCTTCCTCGACCTCACGGGCGTTGGCTTCCGATACGTACCCCAGCAGGTGCCCGGCGAGCTTGCCTTCGGGATAGATCCGCTCGACCCGCTGGCGCAATTCCAGGCTCGGCACCAGCACCACGTATTCGTACAGCGCGGCCAGCCTCTCTTCAGGCACGTTGCGGGCCAGAATCACGTCCGGTTCCTTGCGTGGGTCGGGCTCGCGTGGCTGGCCATCCACCAGCACGTCCTCCTTGATTCCTGCCAGATACCGGATCTTGTCCCAGGAAGGAATGGCCTGCTCCGGGTCCGAAGGATCGCGCCGGCCGGTGTACACCAGATCGACCGCCAGCCGGTTCGTGGCCAGCAGCAGTCCGTCGCGGGTACGGATTTCTCCGCGCATGGCCCGCAGCACCTCATCGCGCTGGTAGTTGCTGGTGGACTGCACCGCAAACTGGCTGTGCTGCGTCACCTGCAACTGGTACAGCCGCGCGCCCATGCCCACCAGGCCCAGCGTAAACGCCAGGGCCATGATGCGGACACGGCCATTTGGAGCGGAGGCTGCCCGCTCCTGTCCGGTGCCGCCACCGGCGCGGCGACGCAGGGTCTGGCGACGCTCTCTGACCCTGCTCATGAAAAGTGCTCTTCCTGGCCGTCACGCGGTCCCATCGCCCAGCTCATGACACGCTCCCATAGCGGCGAAACAAGTAGTGTACCGGCGAACATCACTGGAATGATTCCCAGCAACGTGTCGAGCGTGACCAGTTCCGAGCGCATCCAGTAGGTGAGCAGCAGAAAAACCAGCCACTCGCCCAGCGTGGCCGCCAGAACAGTCAGAAAAGCCTGAAAAATACCGCTGTCACCAAACGAGCGCCGCACGAACAGGACCAGAAGCGCGCCCCCGGCGACACCCGCCGCATGCAGACCGAGCATCCCACCGCCCAGCAGATCCTGCGCCAGTCCCACTCCGTAGGAAGCCAGCAGTGCGGGCAGGGCGGGTATGCGCCAGGCCAGCGCTGCACCTGTCAGCAGAAACAGGTCGGGCGCCGGCAGGCCCAGGGTATCGAACAGGCGAGACAGCAGCCCCTGCACCACGACCAGGGCAAAGATGTACAGCGTCGGCCGGACCCAGCGCGCTGACCCCCGGTGCGCCCGGGCCGAAGCCCTCACACACCCTCCAGGATTGTCACGTCTTCAATCACGCCGACATCAATGGCTGGCTTCACGATAACGCTGCGGTTCACGTCATTTGGCCCGAGGGGCAATACCTTTTCGACGGTGCCAACCCGGATTCCCACCGGATACAGTCCACCGATACTGCTGGTGACCAGAACGTCCCCCTTCTTGACCGGCACACTGCGCGAAAACTCGGCCTTCATGCGGTCAGGCGGCAGCCCGTGTGCCAGTCCGCGCCCGCCCTTGCTCCCCTGAAGTGTGACGCCCACGCTGCTTTCCGGGTCCACCAGGGCGACCACGGTGGACTGACTTTCACTGACGCCCGTGACCTGACCAACCAGGCCGCCCGGTACGGTAACAGGCATCCGGAGTCGGACACCGTCACGCTTGCCCTTGTTGAGGGTCAGCCGGGCCAGGAGGGCGCTGGGGTCCACTGCAATCACCTGTGCAATGCCCAGGGCGTTGGGCGCCTGCGTGGCCGTGATTTTCTCCAGCTGGCGAAGGCGCATGACTTCACGGGTCAGCATCTCGTTGCGCTGCCGAAGCTCGTCGTTCTGTGCCTGAAGCCTGCGCAGGTCGGCGTTCAACCGGCGTTCCTCGAACAGCGTCGAATAGGCGCGGCGCAGGTTATCTGCGGCCACCACCCCGATCCGGCTGACCGGAGCAGTGGCGGCGCGCAGGGCAGTCGGCGCCACTGCCTGGAACCGCAACAGCAGCAGACTGATCAGCAGCAGGCCCACAAAGACCAGCAGGAGCCGGGGCCGTTCCTTCACGCGCCGTGCACCTCATCCCAGACCGGCACGCCAGCGCGGCGTAACAGGGTAATGACCACGCTGAGCGGAAAACCCACCACGTTGGTGTACTCGCCCTCGACCCGGGAGACCAGCGAAGCTCCGAGCGCCTGAATGCCGTAACCACCCGCCTTGTCCATTCCTTCGCCGCTACGGGCATAGAAGGAAATCTCGGCTGCGGTCAGGGGACGGAAGGTCACGTCGGTGCGGGCCACCTCTACCTGCTCCGTGCCTCTGTGCAGGGCGGCCACGCCGGTAAACACCTGATGGCTGCGGCCGGACAGCACACGCAGAAACGCCTCGTTCTCGCTGGTGTCCGCCGGTTTGGCCAGCAGAACGCCTTCACAGGCGACCACCGTGTCTGCTGCCAGCACCACACTCTCCGGGTGCAGTCTGGCCACCGAGCGGCCCTTGAGGAGTGCCAGCTCTGCCGCCAGCCGTGCCGGATCGGTCTCGGTGCTGTCCTCGTCCTCGCCACTGACGACCACCTGAAACGGCACGCCCAGGTTTTCCAGCAGTTCCCGGCGTCTGGGACTGCCGGACGCCAGCACCACGCCCGGATGCCCTGAGGGCATTAGTAGCCCTCGCCGCTCTGCGCGCCAGAAACCAGCGCAACACCACCAGAGGTGCCCAGGCGGGTCGCGCCCGCCGCGATCATCTCTTGCGCGTCGGCGGGCGTGCGGACCCCCCCGGCAGCCTTGATCTGGGCGCGGCCGGCAATGGTGTCGCGCATCAGCGCAACGTCTGCAGGGGTCGCGCCACCCGTTCCGAACCCCGTGCTGGTTTTGACAAAATCCGCCCCGCCAAGCACGGCTGCCTCGGTGGCCCCGCGTTTCTGCTCGTCGCTGAGGTAACACGTCTCGATAATCACCTTCAGTACGTGCTCCGGTATCGCGCGCCGTACCGCTCGGACATCCGCCTCGACGGTGTCCCAGTCGTTGTTCAGTGCGGCACCGATATGAATGACCATATCGACCTCGTGGGCGCCGGCTTCCACACTCAGGCGCGCCTCCACGGCCTTCTGCTCGCTGGACACGGCACCCAGGGGGAAGCCGCACACCGTGGCCACCTTGACCGCGCTGCCCTCCAGTTCGGCGACAGCCTGAGGCACGAACACCGGGTTTACGCAGACCGCGTAGAAGGAATGCTCCCGCGCTTCGGCGCACAGGGTGCGGATATCAGCAGAGGTGGCGGTGGCTTTCAGGAGGGTGTGGTCAATGTACGGCGCGAGCTTCACGCCCCTCAGCATACGCGGGGTGGACTAAGAAAAATAAAGAAACACCTGCTTGCACGCTACCCTGGAAGCATGACCGAACCCCAGCGTATAGAGCCCGGTGCGACCTTCCCCGAATTCAGCCTTCCCGACGCGAGCGGAAAGGCGCACCGTCTTTCCGAGTATGCCGGCCGGTACGTGGTGCTCTACACCTACCCCAAAGACGACACTCCCGGGTGCACCAAGGAAGCCTGCGACTTTCGCGACCACACCCTGCTCAAATCCCTGAATGCCGTGATTCTCGGCGTCAGCCGGGACGATGCCAGCAGCCACGCCCAGTTTGCCGAGAAGTACAGCCTGCCGTTCCCGCTGCTCAGTGACCCGGACGCCGAGTTCCTGAAGAGCATCGGCTCGTACGGCCCCAAGACCCTGTACGGCAAGGTGACCGAAGGGGTCAAGCGTCAGACGTTCCTGATCGGCCCGGACGGACGTCTGGTCAAATCATGGCTGGCCGTCACGGTGGACGGTCATGCCGACGCTGTCGCGGACGCGATCCGGGAACACCAGTCGAAGGAACCGGTTGCATGAGCGATCTGGAGGCACTGAAAAAAGAGGCCGCGGTGCGCGCCGCAGCTCTGGTCGAAAGCGGCATGCGGGTCGGCCTGGGGACGGGCAGCACGGCCAAGTACGCCATCGAGGAACTCGGACGCAGGATCGCCAGCGGTGAACTGAAGGACATAGTGGGGGTGGCGACCAGTGAGGCCAGCGACCAGCTGGCGCGGCAGCTCGGAATTCCGGTTGAGCCGCTTGATCCTCGTCCCCTGGATATTGCCATTGACGGCGCCGATGAAATAGACCCGAAGCTGAACCTGATCAAGGGCCTGGGCGGCGCCCTGCTGCGCGAGAAGCTGACCGAGGTTCAGGCCCGGCGCTTCATTGTGATTGCTGACCACACCAAGACGGTCACGCACCTGGGCGAGAAAGCTCCAGTGCCTGTAGAAATCGCAAAGTTCGGGTTCCTGAGCACCATCGAGCGCCTCAGGGCCATGGGGCTCGGAGGCCGGTTGCGTCAGCCCGGAGCGCAGCCGTACGTGACCGATAACGGCAACCACATCTTCGATGCGCAGCTGCCTGAGTCCTTCGACCCGGCCACCCTGGAACGGCAGTTGAAAGGCACGCTGGGCGTTGTGGAGACCGGGTTCTTTCTGGGCATGGCCGAGCGCGCCTTCGTGGCCTCACCGGATGAGGTCCGGGAACTGACTCCGGTTTAATTTCAGCATGAAGAGTGGGGCGGCCGGACGTGGCCGCCCTTTTTCATTCAGTCCGGAGGCTTCCGAGCTGCCTCGCCAGTTCCTCTGGCGCCTGCGTGGGCAGCTGACAGGCATGATTCACGCAGACGTAGGCTGTTCCTCCGCCGCGGCGCCCTTCGAGCACGGGCAGGTTGCCTCCAGGCTCGGTAAAGGCGAGCGCGGTAAAGGGCAGCGGAAAGCGGGCCGCCACCCGTTCCAGGGGCGCCCTCTCGGCGGCTGTGCCAAGAATGGCGACTTCGGTATGTCCGGCGTGCAGGAATGCAGCCGCCCGCCACAGGCCGCCGAATCCCGACGGAGCCGCCTGCATGTCGGTGCGGAAACTCTGCACCGTGCGCCGGGCGATGGCCTCGGCCTCCTGGTCTGCAAAGTAGCGGTGCATCCACAGCCCCAGCAGGGCCGCCGCCGCATTGTCCGACAGGACCGCCGAGTCGAAACCCTGCACCTGGCGCGACAGCAGGGGCTCCGCCTGGCCTCCTGTGGAATGGAAGACCCCAGCATCCTCGTCCCAGAAGTCCCGGCGGACCAGGGTCCAGAGTTCCCGGGCCCACTCCAGGTGACCCAGATCACCGCCAGCCTGAAACAGAGCCACCAGGCCCAGGCCATACAGCGCGTGGTCCTCCAGCAGACCCTCGACCCTGGCCTGCCCGTCTTTGAAGGTGTGCCGCAGCGTGCCATCCGGCAGCCTGAGTTCACGCCTGACAAATTCAGCGTTCTGACGGGCGATTTCAAGGTAGCGGGGCTCTCCGAGCACACGTGCGGCATCGGCGAAGGCTGCCAGCGCCAGTCCGTTCCAGGAGGTCAGCACCTTGTCGTCGGTACCCGGCTGGGTTCGCTGCTCACGTGCCTCCAGCAGCCGCGCGCGAGCCTGATCCACGCGGCTGTGGAAGGCCTGGGGATCTTCGCCCAGGTCGCGGGCCAGTTGCTCCAGCGGCGTCGGCAGGTGCAGCACGTTCCGGCTGCCGTACTCCCGGCGGTGCGGATCAAGGAAGTTGCCCTGGTCGGTCACACCGTAGACCCGCTCGATCAGGGCAGAATCGCCGCCCAGCACCGCCCGGATTTCAGCCGGGGTCCACGTGAAGGTCAGCCCTTCCACACCGCCGTGGTCGGTGGGTGTATCGGCGTCCTGGGCGCTGTAGAACCCGCCGGCAGGGGAGAGCATCTCGCGCTCCAGATAGGTCAGCGTTTCCCGCGCCAGACGGGCGAAATCCTCGTCGTCCGTATGCTGGTAGGCCTGCACCAGAACACGGGTCAACTGCGCGTTGTCATACAGCATCTTCTCGAAATGAGGCACCAGCCAGCGCTCGTCCACGCTGTACCGGTGGAAGCCGCCGCCGAGCTGATCGTAGATGCCCCCAGCCGCCATACGCCTCAGGGTATGCAGCGCCATGTCACGTCCCTCGGGGCGGGTCAGCAGGAACTCCAGCAAGGTCGGGGCCGGGAACTTGGGCGCGCCACCAAATCCGCCCAGGTCCGCGTCAAACACCCTTCGGAGTTTATCCGGAGCCTGCTGAAGAAAACCGGCCGGAAGGTCCCCCTGCGATGGCCGGGGCCGGCTGGCCTCGCGGATGTGATCGGTCAGCGCCCGGGCATTCCCGGTCAGCTTTTCGCGGTCGTTCTGCCAGGCGTTGGCGATACTGGCCAGCAGGCGCCGGAAGCTGGGCAGGCCGTAGCCGTCCTGAGGCGGAAAGTATGTGCCAGCGTAAAACGGTTCGCCGTCCGGGGTCAGAAAGACGGTCATGGGCCAGCCGCCCTGCCCGGTCATGGCCTGCGTGGCTGTCATGTACACCGCGTCCACGTCCGGCCGTTCCTCACGATCCACCTTGACGCACACGAAGTGCTCGTTCATCTGGGCTGCGGTCGCCTCGTCCTCAAACGACTCGTGAGCCATGACATGACACCAGTGGCAGGTGCTGTATCCCACCGACAGCAGCACCGGCAGGTCACGCTGCCGGGCTTCAGCGAACGCCTCGGGGCTCCAGGGCCACCAGTTCACCGGGTTGTCCTTGTGCTGCAGAAGATACGGGCTGGATTCGGATGCCAGACGGTTCATGTCTCCGAGCGTAGAGGCGCCGGATGAGCGGCTGCGCCACACCATGGTCAGTACATCTTCCGGGGAGGTTTACCCTTGGCAGAGGTTCACAGATCGCGTGGACATGCGGCAGAAATTGGGCAATTGCGGGGCGGTGCGGCGTCCAGTCTCAGTCCTGGGGCGCTGGTCTTCCATAGTTTCCACATTGCCCCGGCGCTTTCATGACGGTTTCAGCAGTTCGCGGATATACGGCAACGTGCCCATTCAAATCTCCGCGCTGGTTCGCTCAACGGCCCGACTGGATTTGTTTTTCCTTTCCCAGATGCTCAGCGGAAGTGGCCGACTGGCCGACAGGTGCTGCCCGCACGCCCCATTCCCGATAGACTCTCTGACTATGGACTTGAAGGCACAACTCAAAGCTGCTGTGGAGGCTGCCGCCCAGAGCATGGGCATACCGGTGGACGCAGCTATTCAGGACACCCCGGCTTCCAAGCCGGGCGATTACGGCACCCCAGCGGCGTTTCAGATGGCGAAGAGCGCCGGTGGAAACCCGGCCCAGATTGCTGCTCAGCTGGCCCAGACGGTGCAGCTGCCCACGGGCATCAAGCGTGTGGAAGCGGCCGGGCCGTTCCTGAACTTCTTCCTGGACACGGCGATGTTCGTGCGCGACGTGGTGGAAAATCCCTTTGTCATGCCGTCTCTGGGCGGCAAGGTGGTTATTGAGCACACCAGCGTCAACCCCAACAAGGAACTGCATGTGGGCCACCTGCGCAACGTGGTGCTGGGCGACAGCATGGCGCGCATCTTCCGTGCCGCCGGCCACACCGTGGAGGTTCAGAACTACATCGATGACACCGGGCGCCAGGCCGCCGAGGCCCTGTTTGCTATCAACCATTACCACCGGGAGTGGGACGGAACTCAGAAGTACGACCACTGGCTGGGAGAAGGGTACGTTCGCCTGAATGCCGACCCCGCCAAACCCGACCTGGAAGAGGGCATCAGCGCGATCATGCACCGCCTGGAAGCCGGCGTTTTGCGCGGAGAGGTCGAGAAGGTCGTGACTGCGCACCTGCAAACCTGCTTCCGCCTGGGCGCCCGCTACGATCTGCTCAACTGGGAGTCGGACGTGGTCGGCAGTGGTTTCCTGACGCAGGCCATGAACATCCTGGAGAGCAGCCGCTACACGTCCAGGCCAACCGAGGGGAAGTACGCCGGCGCCTTTGTGATGGACGTCTCCGAGTTCATGCCAGGTCTGGAAGAATCCAATGTGGTGCTGGTGCGTTCCGACGGCACGGCCATGTATGCCGCCAAGGACATCGGGTATCAGTTCTGGAAGTTCGGTCTGTTCGAGGGAATGAAATTCAAACCGTTCATGACTGATCCCGACGGCAACACCGTGTGGACCAGTGCTCCGGACGGGGAGCCCGACGTGCAGCGCCGCTTCGGCCACGCCGACGAGGTCATCAATGTGATCGACTCGCGTCAGGATCACCCGCAGACGGTGGTGCGCTCCAGCCTGGGGGTTGCGGGCCAGTACGAGAAGAAGGACCGCAGTATTCACCTGTCCTACGCCTTCGTGACTCTGGAAGGACAGACCATCAGTGGCCGCAAGGGCATTGCCGTGAGCGCTGACGACGCCATGGACGAGGCCGAGAAGCGTGCGCTCGCGGCCCTGACCGAACTCAACCCGGATCTGGCTGCCCGCGAGGACGCGGCCGAGATTGCCCGGCGAATCGGTATCGGTGCAATCCGCTTTGCCATGTTGAAGGCCGAACCCACCCGCAAAATCGACTTCCGCTGGGAGCAGGCCCTGGCCCTGAACGGCGATACCGCGCCCTACGTGCAGTACGCCGCTGTCCGTGCCGCCAGCATTCTGCGCAAGGCCCAGGAGGCCGGGCACAACATTAACGGCAGCGGCGCCGACTGGGACGCGCTGCCGGATGTGGACCTGGCCCTGGCCAAGATGGTGGCCCGCCTTCCTGAAGTGGTCGCTCAGAGCGTGCGAGTCCACTCTCCGCACGTGGTGGCCCAGTACGCGCTGGACCTGGCGACGGCTTTCAATGCCTGGTTCAATGCCAAAGACCGGCAGGGCAAACCGGCCACGAATGTGCTTCAGTCCGAGCCCGGCCTGCGCGAAGCCCGCCTCGCGCTGGTCGGTCGCCTGCGCCGCGCCTTCGAGGAAACGCTGGACCTGATCGGCATTGAGGTTCCCGCCGCGATGTAAGGCAGCATAAGGAAAGGGGGCTGGGCACATGCATGTGCCCAGCCCCCCTTTTTGGGGACTCAGTGTTTGCGTGCCGTCGTGCCCAGTTCAAGCCTCTGGAAAAAGGAGGTGATGCGCCGTGCCATGTCCTGGGAGAACCGGTTGGCACCGAGGTGCGGTCCACTGAGGGTCACGAACTCACTGAGCTCCGGCTGGGCCAGAGCATACAGCCGCTCACTGTTGGAGTGCAGGGGAACCGTGGCGTCATCGGGGCTTCCCGCCACGAACAGCGGCAGCATGGGCGCCAGATGCGCCTGATGCAGCGGGTCCAGATCCGTTGGAGGTGGGCCGGTCAGGCGGTAAGCAGCGCTGATCTCGTTCCGGCGGCTGGTTGCTGTGCCCCAGGCGCCCCGCAGGTCGGCCCAGGCATCGACGAGGGCCAGGCCATGGACTGTGTAAGGGCTGCCCGGCAGGGCGCTGCGCAGCGCCATCAAGCCCCCCATGCTGAAGCCGACGGCATAGGTGCGGCTGTTCCACTTGAAACGTCCCGTAGCTTCGAACTGTGTCTGGGCCACCTGGGTCAGGGCGTCCGGGCTGCCCCAGGTGGTGGGGCCTCCGTCACCGCTGATCAGTACGGCAAAGCGGGCCTTGAGCAGGCTTTCGCTGAGGGTCAGGATTCCGGAGCTGCGGACCATCCGGTCAGCGTCCTGGGCCCGGGGGTGCGAGATGATGACCAGCGGGCAGGAGGTGACCTGACAGCGGTCCGGCACCAGCAGGTATGACCGGACGCCCAGCACGTCCAGTGGTTGGGCAGTCCGGGTGGTTCCGGCTGGAGCAGCCTGAACCGCTGGAGGGGGCGAAGTAGTGGCAGTGGCCGCCTGGGCGTTCAGGGGCGTCCAGGCCACCAGCAGAGTCAGAAGCAGAGATCGTCGCGAAAGTTGCACTGGCGCGTACTGTAGCGCGGTTCGTCTGACGGTGGCCTGACGGGATGACAGCGGTCTCAGCGGCCAAACACCCAGGTGCTGAGGCGGGTACGCAGCAGGGCGCGTCCGAGGATGGCCGGGACCAGCAGTGCGACCAGGGCATAGATGACAACCTGCGCCAGCATGAGAGCGGGTGGGCCGAGCGGTGCCCGCCATAATTCCAGGGCCTGAAGGACCGCCGGATGCAGCAGGTAGATCTGAAGACTGACCGTGCCCAGGGTCGCGACCGCAACCCGCACCCTGTCAGGCCCACGCTGCAGCCGGTGGGCAAGCCCCATCAGGGCCAGAGCCACCAGCGCCGTAAATGTCCAGCTCAGCGTGCTGTAAATCAGCGGCGTGACTCTTTCTCCACGTACGTAGGCCAGGGCCACCGGCAGGTACAGGGCGTACGCGGCTGCCAGCAGCGGCAGCAGAATGACGCGCCGCCGCCGCCACCAGTCCTCGAACTCCCCGAAGCGTGCGCCCACGGCGACACCCAGGGTGATGGGCAGGACATACCAGAATGCAGTGCTGGCCGGGAACTGCAGGTGCAGCACTTCCTTGTTCAGGAAATAAGCTCCAATCTGAGCGGCCAGTCCAGCGAGCAGCGCAACACTGACGCTAGGCCGGCGGCGCGCCAGGGGAAGCAGCAGAGGCAGCACCAGATAGACCTCCAGTGCGACCAGCAGGAAATACAGATGATAACTGCCCTTGCCGTACGCCAGCCAGGTCCACCACCTCTGGGGATCTTCGAGGCTGGCAGCGTCGCGCTGGCCGGTCCAGACATACCAGAGGATATACAGCACGCTCCACAGGAGGTACGGCCAGCCGCCCCGGGTCAGGCGCCGCCAGTAGTACTGCCCCGGGTTGAAGCGCCTCAGCAGGCTGTTGGTCAGAACCACGCACGACAGAAACACGAAGGCCGGCACAGCGAAATGCAGGCTGCGGTTCAATATCGTCAGCGCGTCGTGGGTGAGGCTGCCGGGGGTAGCGTGCCGGAGCGCCATGCCACTGGCATGGTGGCCGACCACCTCCAGGATGGTCAGGCCCCGGAACACATCTATGGCACTCAGGCGGTCAGAAGCGGCCGCTGTGTCCGTGGCGGAAGGTGGGGAAGAAGCGTCAGTCATAGAGACCTGCCGCGCAAAAGACACACATCGCCCGAGCATGCCACGTCAGAGGGACCGTAAGGTGAAACCCCGGTGACTCAGGACCGGCCTCTCACCTCAAAGCCTGCCCCGGTCAGGATCCCGGCGGCGCGCTGCACTTCCTCGGGGCTTTCCAACCCGAGCCGCAGCGCGCCGCCCTCCTCACGGATGGCCAGCACCTCGATGTCCTTGATATTGACGCCTTCTGCCCCTAAGGCCTGGGTTACTGCTCCAATCTGGTTCGGCCTGTCCGGCACGGCGACCACCAGGTCGTGTTTCTGCGGCAGCAGGCTGCGTTTGACCACCGGCAGGCTGTCGCGTGTGCGCTTGCCCTCGTAGGCAGCGGCCAGCAGTTCTTCAGGTTCGTCGAGGTCCGCCTCCAGGCGTTCGAGCTGCCGCCGGAAGCGCTCGAGTGCGCAGCGCAGCGCCTCCTTGTTTTCCACGATCATGTCGCGGCTCATGCGCGGATCCCCACTGGCCACCCGGGTCAGATCGCGGAAGCCCCCCGCTGCCAGCAGGCTCAGACGTTCGTCTCGCGCCACCATATGGGTCAGGGCCAGACTTGCCAGGTAGGGCAGATGGCTGATGGTGGCGACCAGGTCATCATGCGCTGCGGGTGGCATCACCACAGGAGCAGCTCCCAGATGCTCGACCAGCGTGCGTGCCCGGCTCAGTGCGGTCAGCGGCGTGTGGTCGGTGGGGGTCAGCACCCATACGGCGTTTTCCAACAGTGCGGCGCGGGCGTGCACTACGCCGCCGCGTTCACTGCCAGCCATGGGGTGACCGGGCACAAAATGGCGCACACCCAGCCGCTCCATCTCGGCTGCGATACCGCTCTTGACGCTGCCCACATCAGTGACCAGGGCGGCGGGATTCAGGAAGGGCGCCAGCTCACGGGCCAGCGGTTCCAGAGCGCGCATGGGAGCTGCCAGAACAACCAGGTCCGCCTCGCGCAGCCACTCGCCAGGACTGATACGAACCTCGTCCACTACGCCAAGGGCCTCGGCCTCGCGCAGCACATCCATGCTGGCGTCCAGGCCGACCACACGGCGCGCCAGGAACCGCTGACGCAGGCCAAGCGCCACACTGCCCCCGATCAGCCCCACGCCTGCGACCACCGCCGTATCGAACAGGGGCGGAGGGGTTGCGGGCACGGCACGGTCACTCATATGGCGAGGCTAGCACGCGTTTTTCGCCTTCTGCTGCTGGCAGGCCAGACACGGCCATGCTGGTGCGGCAACCCGGCGCCGGGAGCCTGCTACAGTCCTGGTCGTGCCCGGCCCCGAAGTGCTTCTCTACGGTCTTCCACTTGCCTTTCTGGCTGGATTTATTGACGCTGTTGCAGGTGGTGGCGGCACCATCACGCTTCCTACGCTGTTTTTTATGGGGCTGAGCCCCGCGCAGGCGGTGGCCACCAACAAACTGCTGGCCATTTTCGGCTCGGGCAGCGCCACCGTGCAGTACTGGCGCAAGGGCCATGTGGACCGTGACCTGGTGGTGCGGCTGATCCCGCTGGCGCTGGCGGGAAGTGCGCTGGGTGCCTACCTGGTACATTTCATCGACCCCGACGCCTTTCGGACGCTGGTGGGAATAGTGATTCTGGGCGTGGGCGCGCTGGTACTGGTCAACAAGCGCTTTGGTATGGAAGACCGGTTTCCGGGGCTGACCACCCGTGTCCTGGCCCTGACCCTGCCGGGTGCGTTTGTGATCGGTCTCTATGACGGCTTCCTTGGCCCCGGCACCGGCACGTTCCTGATGTTCCTGTTCGCGCTGGTGGGCTTCAACCTGGTCCGTTCCAGTGGCAACGCCCGCACCATCAACTTTGCCACCAATCTGGGCGCCTTCCTCTTTTTCCTGGTCGGCGGGCAGATGGTCTGGTGGATCGGCCTGCCCATGGGGGTGGCGAACGCCCTGGGAGCG
The DNA here is from genome assembly GCF_000020685.1 of Deinococcus deserti VCD115. Classification (NCBI taxonomy): domain Bacteria; kingdom Thermotogati; phylum Deinococcota; class Deinococci; order Deinococcales; family Deinococcaceae; genus Deinococcus; species Deinococcus deserti. The sequence continues at coordinate 1,323,442 of NC_012526.1, forward strand.
GCCCTGGGCGCCCGCATGGCTATGCTGCGCGGCAGCGGTTTCGTGAAGGGCATGTACGCCCTGATTGTGCTGCTGGTGGCGGCCCGCCTCTTCCTGGTTCATTAATGTCTGCGCGTCAATGGTGAGGCCTGCGGGGTGCGCGTGTTCTGCAGACGCCAGAATGCCGCCATGACCGACACCGCAATGCAGGGCATGCAGCAGGCTATTCTCGCCGGGGGCTGTTTCTGGTGCACCGAGGCCGTGATGAAGGACCTGCGTGGGGTTCATAAGGTAGAAAGCGGCTATATCGGCGGCCATACGGCGCGGCCGGACTACCGCAGCGTATGCAGTGGCACGACCGGTTATGCCGAGGCCGTGAGGGTGACCTTCGACCCGGCCCAGGTGAGCTTCCGCGACCTGCTGGGGCTGTTTTTTGCAACGCACGACCCCACCACGCTCAATCGGCAGGGCGCCGACGTGGGGACGCAGTACCGCAGCGCTGTGTTTCCGCTGACCCCGGAGCAGGAACGCGAGACCCGTGAGATGATTGCCGACCTGAACGCTCAGAACATTTTCGAGGCGCCGATCGTGACCACCATCGAACCGGCCTCTGAATTTTTCGTGGCCGAGGCCTATCACCAGGACTACTACGCCAATAACCCGAATGACGGTTACTGCCGGGCGGTCATAGCACCGAAGGTCGCCAAGCTGAGGCAATACTACGGGGAGAAACTTCGCGCCTGAACAAGAAAAGCAGGGCCCGCACGTTAAGTTGTGCGGGCCCTGCTTCCTAAACTTACTGGCGCAGGCTGGTCAGCCGCTCCTTGATGTCTTTACGAAACCGTTCTGCCACCGGAAAGGTGAGATAGGACTCGAGGAGCTCCGCCTCCGGTGCCTTGGCATACACCATATCGAACAGGTCGCCTACCGTCGGCGCCAGTGGATCGCCTGGAAGATAGGTGACGGCGTCACCGCGCCCAACGGTGCCCCCGGCCAGAACCCGGGTGTAGAAGCCGGGCCGGCGTTCCTGGGCAAACCGCTTCACGAAACCCGCGTCAGCCATGTGAGCACCCAGGGTGTCGCAGGGGATTCGGGGTGCCGTGACTTCCAGCACGACGGCCTCGCCGTCCAGGCGACGTAACTCCAACCGGTCGCCCACCCGCACCTGAGCGGATTCCAGGCCGCTGACCACCAGATTTTCGCCAAAGGTTCCCGGAATCTGCTCAGCGCCCATTCGCTCGGCCCAGGCGTCATAGTCCTCGCGGGTATACACATACACCGCCTGATCCGCGCCCCCGTGGTAGCGGCGGTCCATGACCCGGTCACCTTCGAGCCCGGCAGGGGTGACGCGCACCCGGCCCGGCACCGCGTGTTTGACGATGCCGGTGACCTTGGTGCGGTTGCCCACCTGCAGGGCTGTAGGTTGCCCCACATTCACGCTGATCACCTTCATGCTGGTCATGAGGGCAGGCTAGCAGGAAGTGTGAAGGTGCCCGTTCAAGGCTGCCCACTAGGCTGATCGCCATGCTGTTCCGCTGCTCACACCTGATTTCGCGTTGCTGGCGAATCCTGGTGTGGGCGTCCATGCTGGGCTGTTGGACAGAAGCCAGCGCGCGGGCCACTTTTCCTTCTGAAATTCGCAGCGCCGGGATAGGTGCCTTTCAGGTGCCCCTCGACCCTCTGCCTGCGCCCAATCGACTTGCCCTTGACGGCCTGGGGGTGGTGAGCCCCTGCCCCAGGCCTGAAGCTCCGCTGGACCGCATCCTGTACGACCATCTGGACGGCGAAGGAGCTGCGCTGAGCTGTGGCAATGCGTTTGCGTCGCTGGTGCACTTTCCGGACGCCGGGCCTCTCAACCCCTCGCAGGCCAGTGGCCCCTTGGGAGCTTTCGCGGTGCTGGCAGATTCCATCCGTGGAGCACGGCGGGAAGTGCTGCTGGAGAACATGATCTGGGACGATGATCAGCCCGGGCGCACCACGCCCGCCCCCGGTGCGCTGATTGCCCAGGCGATCGCGGACCTGAGACGGGACGTTCGCGACCACCCGGAACGCTATCCACAGGGAGTGAGCGTGCGGCTTCTGCTGGGCAACTCCGTGCGCCTGGACAGCCTGCTGAACCCTGAATCCAGTGCCTACAGCGCCGCAAGACACCTGCTGCTGGCTGGCGTTCCACTGGCCGGCGACCCTGTGCCCGGCTGGCACCTGGAAATCGCAAATTACGCCTATTTTGCGCCGCATGACCACGCCAAGCTGCTGATCGTGGACGGTGAGGAGGTGTCTGCCGGAGGCTACAACATCAGCTGGTTTCATGTGCCGCTGCGCACACGCGGAGGCCGCGACCTGACTGACCTCGCCCTGCGGGTGCGCGGCCCGGTGGCCCGGCACGCAGTAGCAGCATTCCGCGATGCCTGGCTGCTCAGCCGGACGTTGCAATGCCCGGAGGGCGTGACGCCCGCCACCCTGCAGAGTTGTGCGCTGGGGACCCAGGCGCAACCCTTTACGCTGATCTGGTCCAGTCCACCCACTCCAGTGGGGTCGTCCCGGGTGTACGGGCTTTACCGCCGCTCCGGGTACAACGGGGCAGACGACGCCATGACTGCCCTGCTCGGAGCGGCCCGGACCCGCATCGACCTGATGCAGTCGCAGGTCAGCGGGACCCTGCGCTGCAGCCTGAGCCTGCTGGCTCCCGGCGGCTGTCCCTTTCCCGCTGAGCACCTGCCGGTGTGGCAGGCCATCATCGGTGCCGTGCGCGAGCGGGGTGTACAGGTCCGGTTGGTGGTGGACCACGACCCCGCCCTGCAACTGGAGACGCTGGCCTTCCTGGCTGGCGTTCAGGCCGCCCTCAGACCTCTGGGCCTTCAGCATCACGTGCAGGCGCGCTGGTCCGGGACCGACGGTGGACTGCATTCCAAGGCCGCCCTGATCGACGGGCAGATGCTGACCGTCGGCAGCCAGAACCTGCATTTTTCCTCCTTCGGTGACCGGGGCCTGAATGAATACACCCTGGCGACCAGTGACCCGGCTGCTCTGGAGGCCGGGCAGCGGACCTTCGAGTTCGAGTGGGGCCGGAGCCGTCCGCTAAGCCTTCCGTCGTGGCTGCGCCCCTGAGCGCACCACCGGCGCATGGCTGGTGAGATTCGTCCCGCTGCCCGGGGCAAGGCCGTGCTGAAATAGACGGGTGACGCCTCAAAAGTCTCCATCAGCTCCACAACCGGCGTCCGGACCGGACAGTCCCTTCGATCCGGCTCTGGCAGACGCTGGCCGGATCCCGACACTGGTGGTGTTGTGGGGCTTGTTTACCCTGTCAAGCACCCCCTTCCTGGGTCGGCTGTTGCAGGGTGAGACCACTCTTTTTGCTCAGAATGTCCTGTACACCTGCGCCACTGCGGTATTACTGGTCCTGGTCTGGCGCGGCAGCGTGTGGGCCTGGCGCCTGACCGTGTCGTTCAGCATTTTTACCGGCCTGGTGGTGTTCGTGGTCGGCATGCTGGCTGGTGCAAACTCCTGGATGGGCTGGCTGGTGAGTGCAGCCGGAATCGGATTTCTGCTGCTGGCCTGCTGTCTGGTCGCCATTCCCAGCATCCGGTCATTCCTCGACAGCCGCTGGGCTGCGCGCCGCAGGAGCACCCCAGCCCGGAGCCGCCCGTGACCGGGGGGCCTGAGACTGGTGGGCGCCGGTTCATGGTGCAGGGTACCAACAATGCCTTCGCCTGTGGACACTGCGGCGCTGAGGTTCAGCCGCTTCAGAACGGCAGTGTCCGCAACCATTGCCCCGAGTGCCTTCATAGCAAACATGTCGATATCAATCCGGGAGACCGGGCCAGCACCTGCCACGGGCTGATGCAGCCGGTCGCTGTGGAGCAGAGTGGCAAGAAAGGCTGGTTGATCGTGCACCAGTGCGTCAGATGCGGATTTACCGGGCGCAACAAGGCGGCGCTCGATGATCCGCAGCAGCCTGACAGCTGGGACGCCATGATCCGGCTCAGCGCCCGTCCGCCGATTTAGGCCGGCGCCCGACACCTCTGCCGTGACAGTCAAGGTGCCTGGCCGCCGGAATGTGGATTGCTACACTCCTGGGCATGGTTCTTTGGCTGGTGGTGGTTTTCATTCTGCTCAGTGCGACCCTGATACTCGCGCTGTCGTTCGGTCCATTGAAGACGGCAGAGAATATCCGGGTCATCCGGATGTTCGCAGCTGTTCAGTACCTTGCGGCGCTGCTGCTGGCACTGGCGCGCCTGATGGGTCGTGCATGAACGGGCCGCAATTGATTGACCTGCACTTTCAGGAGACCCCGGGCGTCATTGCGGCCCATGTCCTGGATACCGGTGATGGCCTGGCTCTTGTCGATCCGGGCCCTGGCAGCACGCTGGACGCTCTCGAAGCTGGTCTGAATACCCTGGGGGCTGAGCTCAGCGATGTCCGGCACGTTCTGTTGACGCATATTCACTTTGATCATGCGGGGGCGGCGGGTACCGTGCTGGCCCGCGTGCCCCGGGCCAGGGTCTACGTTCACGGACGCGGAGCAGGTCATCTTGTGAGCCCGGAACGGCTGGTCGCCAGCGCCACCCAGATTTACGGCGACCAGATGGACCGCCTGTGGGGCGTGATGCAGCCGGTTGATCAGGACCGCCTGACTCCCCTGGAGGACGGGCAGACATTGCGTCTGGGGCGGGCCGAGGCCCGGGTGCTGTACACCCCGGGGCACGCCGTGCATCACGTGGCCTATCACATCGGAGACGACCTGTTTGTCGGAGACGTAGGCGGTGTCCGGCTGGACCCCCGGCAGACGCCGCGTGCGCCTACCCCTCCGCCAGATATTCAGCTTGATGACTGGAAACAGAGCATTTCGACCTTGCGCGTCCTCGACGCCCGTACGCTGCAGCTGACCCATTTCGGTGCCCATCCTCAGGAGGCTGCCCACTGGGACGGACTGCTTAACAACATGGAGCTCGACGCCAGCCGGATACGGGAGGGAATGGAGCGGGGCCAGTCGTTCGAGGCCATCTCCGAGGAATACACCGAGGTCCTGATGGCCGAGCTGGCGGCCGAGGGTATTCACCTGCCCGCCCGCTATGAATTTGCCTGCCCGCCCTGGATGAGTGTGCAGGGCCTGATGCGTTACTGGCAGCGGCAGTCCGTCCGCAGCGGAAGGGGAGACGCCTGATGCGCGTTCTGGTGATCGGCGGCGGCGGCCGTGAGCACGCCATCGTGGCGGCGTGTACCCGCCATGGTCATGAAGTGCTGTGTACTCCGGCAAATCCCGGCATTGCCAGACAGGCGCGTGTGCTACACAGCCCGCAGGACGCTGCTTCCCTGGCCCGATTGGCGCAGCAGGAAGCCGTGGACCTGGTGATCGTCGGTCCCGAGGCCTACCTTGCTGCTGGAGTGGTGGATGCCTGCACAGCGCTGGGCATTCCGGCCTTCGGCCCTACCCAGGCGGCCAGCCGGCTCGAAGGAGACAAGGCCTGGAGCAAGGCCTTCATGGCCAGGCATGGGATTCCTACTGCTCAGCACCTGACTTTTGACAACCTTGAAGACGCGCTGGCGCACGTGCGTGGCCTGCGGACACCAATTGTGGTTAAAGATGCTGGTCTCAAGGCAGGCAAGGGCGTGACTATTGCGCACAGCCACGAAGAGGCTGGAGCCGCCCTGAGAGACATCTTCAGCGAGGCGGGGGCCAAGGCCGTCATCGAAGACTTCATGACCGGGCAGGAAGTCACGATCCTGGCCCTGACCGACGGAGTGCGCTATGCCCTGACGCCTCCCAGTCAGGACCACAAGACCATTTACGAGGGCGATACCGGCCCGATGACCGGTGGCATGGGTGTGATCTGCCCATTCCCGGTGCCTGACGACGCCCTCTCGCTGATCCGCGAGACGATTATCATTCCGACGCTCCGGGGCATGGAAGCAGAAGGTGTGCCGTTCCGTGGTGTGCTCTACGCCGGACTGATGCTTACTCCCCAGGGCCCCAAGGTGGTGGAGTTTAACGCCCGGTTCGGTGATCCCGAGGCTGAGGCCGTATTGCCGCTGCTGGCAAGTGATCTCGCGCAGCATGCCCTGGAGGCAGCGCAGGGCCGGCTGGACCCTGATGCCGTGCAGTTCCAGCGTGGGGCCAGCGCCGTGGTGATTCTGGCGGCTCCGGGGTATCCCGCCGAGCCTGTGCGTGACATCCCTATTACCCTGCCGCCCGAGCCATCCGGGACAGCCATCTTTCACGCAGGAACCCGTCAGGACGGTGAGGTACTGCGGAGCAATGGGGGCCGCGTTCTGGCAGTAACTGCGACCGCCACTACTCTTCAGGAAGCCCTGAGCGGGGCCTATTCGCTGGCCGACCAGATCGATTTCCCTGGCGCGCAGATGCGCCGGGATATTGGTCACCGGATCGGGTTGGCTCCTGGAGCTGAGGTTTGACCGCGGGCCGTCCCCGCGCTACCATTCTCCACGGCAAGCTCCCCGGGCGTGCCGGTGTGGCGGAATTGGTAGACGCACTCGACTCAAAATCGAACGGGAAACCGTAGGGGTTCGAGTCCCCTCACCGGCACCAAATTAGAGCGCCTCGTCCTTGGACGGGGCGCTCGCTTTTATCGAGGAGAGGAAAAGAAAATCAGGCAGGCTGATTGCCGCTACAGATTGAGCCGAAGGATCTTCGGCTCAGGTCATGAGGGTCAGAGAATCCGAAGGCGACTGTTAGGTTTGAAAAGCCTTCCTCTGTGCCCTTTTTCATGGTCTGGGAAGTCACGTCATGTGGATAGTGCAGTTTGGGCAGCGCGCTTAGCAAGCAGGTGTGTAGCTACATGCGCCGCAAGAGGACGGCCGGGCAGGAAGCCTTGCGCGCTCATTACGCCTGTATCTTGCAGGGCTTTCCGAAAATGCTGCTCGCGTCTGGCTTCAAGGGCAGCCTTGTCCTTGCACCAGCTGAATGTGGTTGCTTCGGCAGACTTCCTCTGGCAACAGAGCTCATTTGTCTGGCACTCCTGACCCTTTATGGTCGGCTGATATGCTTTTCAAACACCAAGGCAGATCACTTCAAGAATTGTGTGCACCAAAATTCAGTCCGCTTGAGAAAATTATCAGTGACGACAGCAATTCCTGGCGTGACACGCTACGCCGGCGCTTCGGGTCTTCTGATATGCAGCCCGCGCCAATGGTCTTCAGCAGATCGTGGTTTGTCTGGCTGCCGTGTATAGTGGAAAGCTGTATGGTGCCCCGTGAGAAGTCAAACGGGCAAGCCGGAGGCATAGCTTACCGGTAGCGCCGAAGAGGTTCCCATGATCCTGAATCTATTTATTGTTCTGTTCGCCTTGATCTGCCTGGCACTGGTGTTTTTCGTATTGCTTCAGGTGCCCAAACAGGCTGGTCTGTCCGCCAGTATGGCGTCCGGCGGCTCCCTATTGGGGGGGCGGGGAGTGGAAGGCGGCCTTATTCGGGTCACGAGTGTACTGGGAGGCTTCTTCATGCTACTTGCACTCCTGATCTCCTTTATTTCTCGCTGAGACCACCTTATTCTGTGTTGCCCGGCTCATCGTGGAGCCGGGCAGTCGTCATATCTGGAGCTGACAAACATAGGATCGGCAACAAACCAATCCACAATTGTAGTACCTAACACCGTAAGCATGGTCAGATCGTAAGAGCAACCCTTGACCAAACCTAGGCCAATTCATATAGTGACCACGCTGGAAACTCAGAAATCCCTCTCGTGTAGACCCCTTGGCTGGCATCTGCTGCCTTTGGCTATACACGGTCCAGTCTTATAGGAGACTCCATGAAAAAAGCCCTGCTTCTTGCGCTGGCCATGACCGCCAGCACCTCGCTCGCAGCACCCTTTGTGTGGCCCGCCGCCTGGACCGCTGAGCAGAACACCGCTCCAAAGCGCGGTGGCGAATACCGCAACTACAACCTGACTGATTACAAGACGCTGAACCCTTTTACGAGCGTTGAAGCTAACAGCCTGCCCCTCCGCATGGGCTACGGCACGGGTCTGTTCTTCCAGGATCCCCGCAACGACGAATTCATTCCCTATATGGCCGATGGCAAGCCTGTTGTCAGCAACAATAACAAGCGCTTTGTGGTCAAGATCCGTCAGGGCATGAAATTCAGTGATGGTCAGGCCATCACCGCCGACGACTGGGTCAGCACCATGACGATCCACAAGGATGACAAGGTCGGCAGCAACAGCTTCGACAGCTTCTTCCTGAACAAGAAGCCCATCACCATCAAGAAGATTGACACTTACACCCTGCAGTTTGACTTCCCTCAGCCCAGCTCTCAGGCTTACAGCCGCATGGCCTTCACCCCCTGGCCTGACCACGTCTTCGGCAAGACCTACCGTGCCGGCGGCGCTGAGGCCATCAAGAAGATGTGGACCCTGGGCACCAACCCCAGCGAGATCGTGAGCCCTGGCGCTTGGGTCCTGGAATCGCTGCGTGCTGGTGAGCGTGCTGTCCTGAAGAAGAACCCACACTGGGGTGACTGGAACCAGGACAGCCGTGGCAACGAGCTGCCCTACCTGGACCGTACCTCCTACCGTATCGTAGGCGACGCGAACGCGGCGCTCGCCGCTTACCTGTCCGGCCAGATCGATACCGTCGCCGTGCGTAACGCCGACGACCTGGCCCAGATCAAGAAGGCCATGGACGCAGGCAGCCTCAAGGCTTTCCTGAGGCCCAACGTCAGCCCCCAGGCCACCAGCCAGTGGATCGTCTTCAACTGGAACAAGGCCAGTGATCCTGCCAAGCAGAAGCTGTTCCGCGACGTGCGTTTCCGCCGCGCCATGAGCCACCTCGCCAACCGTCAGGCCATGGTTCAGCTCGCTCTGGGTGGTCTGGGCACCGAGACGTACTTCAGCGTGTACCCGATCTTCAAGCAGCAGATGGCCGCTGGCGCCAACGCTCCCAAGTACCCCTTCAACCCCGGTGAAGCCACCAGGCTGCTGGCCCAGATGGGTTACACCAAGAAGAACGCTCAGGGCTTCCTGGTCGACAAGGCTGGTAAGGTCCTGGAGTTCAACCTCAGCACCAACGCCGGCAACACCGTGCGTGAGCAGCTCGGCCGTATTTTTGCCGACGAAGCCAAGAAGGTCGGCGTGAAGGTTAACTTCACCCCCATTGACTTCAACAACCTCGTTAACCAGCTGACCGCCAAGGGCGAGAACCGTCCCTTCGACGCCATCCTGCTGGGTCTGTCCGGTGGCAGCAACATCTGGAGCTTCGGCAGCAACGTCGTTCCCTGCGGTACCAACCTGCACAGCTACAACAACCCGACTAACGGCGCCTGCGCCACCAGCCAGGAACAGCTGATGACCAAGCTGTACTACCAAGGCGACGCCGAGTTTGACGACGCCAAGCGCCGCGCCATCGGTGGCCGCATCATGCAGGCCGAAGGCGAGCTGCAGCCTGTGATCTACCTGGTCGGCGGTAACTACCACGCCACCTGGAACGAGCGCGTCGGCGGTGAGCGCCCGGCAGCCCACCTGGACGCGTACTACGGCGACCGCGAACTGGCCCTGACCTTTATCAAGTAACCCCGCCACACCTTCAGGAGGGGTGGCCTGCGAAAGCGGGCTGCCCCCCCAACCATGTGAGCCCGGTTCTTTCGTCACCTCTCAGAGGTACCTAGCATGATCCCATTCATCCTGCGGCGGGTGGTCCAGGCCGTCCCCACACTCTTTCTCTCCAGCCTGCTGATCTTTTTTGTCATTCAGCTGGCTCCTGGTGACTTTCTGACACCAGCACGGCTCAACCCGAACATTGCCCCTGAGCAACTCGAAGCGCTCTCCCGAAACTTCGGCCTGGACCGCCCGCTGTGGCAGCAGTACCTGGTATGGATGCGCAACATGGCCACCGGCGACTTTGGGCTGTCGTTCCAGTACCAGCAGCCAGTACTTAACATCGTCTGGCCGCGCATCGTGAATTCTCTCTACCTTGTACTCCTGTATCTTGTCCTGTTTTATGTCATTGCCATACCGCTCGGCGTGTACGGCGCAGTGCGTCAGAATTCCTTCGGGGACCGCAGCACCGGAGTCGTGCTGTATTTCCTCCTGGGTTTTCCCAGCTTCTTTCTGGCACTGCTCGTGATCTACTTCATCCTTCAGGTCAGGCATGCCACGGGCCTGGATATTCCTATTGGTGGAATGACCAGCGACAATCACAACACGTTGTCGGCCCTGGGTAAGGTCTGGGATATCCTGAAGCACATTCTGATCCCGGCCACGGTCCTTGCCGTGTCGGACGCCGCTGGCCTTACCCGCGTGATTCGTGGTCAGATGCTTGAGGTGCAGCGTGCGGACTATGTCAGGACCGCCCTGGCTAAGGGAGTGACTGAACGCGTTGCGATCTGGAAACACACCTTCCGCAATGCCATCCTGCCTATTGTCGCTGGCATCGGCGGTCTCCTTCCCAGCCTGTTTGCTGGTGCGGGCTTTGCTGAAGTGGTGTTCGCTTACCCTGGCATCACGCCCATGCTTCTCTCTGCCATCAATACCCAGGATCTGTATGTCATTGCTGGATTTACCATGATCACAACCGTTCTGCTGATTATCGGGAATGCCCTGAGCGATCTGCTGCTTGCAGTAGTAGACCCGCGCGTGAAGGTAGGCTGAGGAGACCGCTATGACGACTGTTCCCTCAAATGTTCCTGCTGTCCGCTCCAATAAGGCTCAGTCCCAGTTCGGGGTGGCCTGGAGGCAGTTCCGGAAAAACCGTCTGGCCCAGATCGGCGGCTTCCTGCTTACCTTGATGTATCTGCTGGCAGTGTTTGCGCCTGTGGTGGCTCCGGATGGCCTCTCTACGTATTCCACGTCAAACATCACCCGTTACCATCCTCCAACTCCCGTTCATATTCGTGACCCTGAAAGCGGAGCCTTTGGGCGGCCTTTCGTGTATAAGTACACGCAACAGCTCAACATGGATACCTTCGTGAACGAGTACAAGCCGTCGGCTGAGAAATGCCCGATCTTTTTCGGTGTTCGCGGCGACAGCTACCGCATTCTCGGCCTGATTCCCGGAAACATTCACCTGTTTGGTACCGGCCAGGAGAATCCGGATTGCAACGTCTACCTGTTTGGGGGCGAAGCTCTGGGGCGTGACCTGTTTACGCGGACCATGTATGCCTCGCAGATCAGCCTTACGATCGGTGTGGGCGCTGTATTGATCAGCACCCTCATCGGACTTGCGATGGGATCAGCGGCGGCCTTCTTCGGCGGCTTTGTGGATACCGTGGTGATGCGCCTTGTGGAAGTGATCGCGGCGATTCCCTACCTGTTCCTGCTGATCTTGCTGCGCTCCGTCTTTCCCCAGGACATCAATCCGATTCTGGCGCTGTACATGATTCTGGGTCTGCTGGCTTTTATCAGCTGGGGTGGTCTGGCCCGCGCGGTTCGTGGCCAGCTGATGAGCGTACGGGAACAGGACTTTGTTTCTGCGGCTCAGGCCCTGGGGGCAAGTAACGGACGCATCATGTGGCGGCACATGCTCCCTACAATGACCACGTTCGTCATTGTTGGACTGAGTCTGTCCATTCCGGGAGCCATCCTGACGGAATCGGGATTGAGCTTCCTGGGAATCGGGGCCGTCGAGCCCTACGTGTCCTGGGGCAGCCTGCTCGCTCAGGCTCAGGAAGGCGGTCTGGCCAGCATCAATCAACGTCCGTGGGTGCTGATTCCCGGCTTCTTCATCGTATTTACGGTGATGTGCTTTCAGCTTCTGGGCGACGGGCTGCGTGACGCCTTCGACCCCCGCAAGCGTCAGTGAGGCGTAACAGGGTCACGCTCTCGTCAGCCTGTATGATGCAGGGCGTGTCCCACAATGAGCAGCAGATGGAGGAAGAATGACCCATCAGGGTGAAGTATTGCTGGCGGTGAACGGCCTGAAAACGTATTTCTACACCGACGACGGTGTAGTCAAAAGCGTTGACGGCGTCACCTTCCATATCAACAAAGGCGAAACGCTGGCCGTTGTGGGCGAATCGGGTTCAGGCAAGAGCGTGACCAGTCTGTCGATCATGCGCCTGATTCCTATGCCACCCGGCAAGATTGTCGAAGGCGAGATTCTGTTTACCGACAAAAGCGGTACGCAGAAGAACCTGGTAAACATCAGTGAAGCTGAGATGCGCCAGATCCGTGGCAATGACATCAGCATGATTTTCCAGGAGCCGATGACCAGCCTCAACCCGGTCTACACCATCGGTGATCAGATTGCCGAGGCGGTGATCCTGCACCAGAACAAAAACAAGAAAGAAGCTCTGGGCGTGGCCACCGATATGTTGCGTCTGGTCGGTATTCCTGCCCCCGAAAAACGGGTTCACGAGTACCCGCACCAGATGTCCGGGGGCATGCGTCAGCGTGTGATGATCGCCATGGCACTGTCTTGTAACCCGGCTCTGCTGATTGCTGACGAGCCGACCACCGCGCTGGACGTGACCATTCAGGCGCAGATCCTGGACCTGATGCGCAAGCTGCAGCGCGAGATCGGTATGAGCATCCTGTTCATCACCCATAACCTGGGCGTGGTGGCGGAGATGGCGGACCGCGTCGTCGTGATGTACGGCGGCCGTGTGGTGGAAGAAGGCGACGTGGTCGAGATTTTCAAAGCCCCGCGCCATCCTTACACCATGGGCCTGCTGAACAGCATTCCGCGTCCCAGCGATCACGAGTATGTGCCCGGCGCGCCCAAGGGCCGCCTGGAAGCTATCCCTGGCAACGTTCCCAACCCCCTGAATCTGCCGCCGGGCTGCTCTTTCGAGCCGCGCTGCAAGTTCGCTATTCCTGAGTGCAGTGCAGCTGTGCCGCCCCTGGAGGACACCGGGCACGGGCACACTGCCCGTTGCATTCGCTGGCGCGAATTCGAGAAGGTTCAGACGGAGGTCACCGCATGACTGCTACCCCTTTGAGCCCAAGCGTGGCCCGTGACCGCAGCGCCATGGCAGCGACTGGACAGACGCTGCTGGATGTCCAGCACCTGGAGAAGTACTTCCCGATCCGCGGCGGCCTGATGTCGCGGGTGGTCGGCAACGTCAAGGCCGTCAACGACATCAGCTTCAAGGTCGGTCGCGGCGAAGTGGTCGGCCTGGTCGGTGAGTCCGGGTCGGGCAAAACCACCGCTGGCCGCGCCATTCTGCGTCTGGTTGAGCCGACCGGCGGACAGGTCATCTTCAACGGCACCGACATCACCAAGCTCTCCAAAGGGCAGATGCGCGACTACCGCCGTGAGATGCAGATCATTTTCCAGGACCCGTTTGCCAGCCTGAACCCCCGAATGACGGTCAGTGACATCATCGGTGAGGCCATGCAGATCCACAACCTGCACCCGGGACGCGAGCGTATCGACCGCATCGCCGAGTTGCTGCAGCGCGTCGGTCTGCGCCCCGAGCACATGGGCCGCTACCCGCACGAGTTCTCCGGAGGTCAGCGTCAGCGTATCGGTATTGCGCGCGCGCTGGCCGTTGACCCCAGCTTTATCGTGGCAGACGAGCCGGTTTCGGCACTGGACGTTTCGATTCAGGCGCAGGTGGTCAACCTGATTCAGGACCTGCAGGAAGAACTGGGCCTGACCGTGCTGTTTATTGCCCACGACCTGCACGTTGTGGAGTACATCTGCGACCGCATGATCGTGATGTACCTGGGCCGCATCATGGAGATTGCGCCCAGCCGCGAGCTCAACCGCAATCCCAAGCACCCTTACACCGAGGCCCTGCTGTCGGCGGCGCCGGTGCCTGATCCCACGATCAAGCGTCAGCGCATCATCCTGGAAGGCGACATTCCCAGCCCGATCAATCCGCCTTCGGGTTGCGTGTTCCGGACCCGCTGCCGCTATGCCATTGCCGACTGCGCCAACATCGTTCCGGAGCTGCGTGAGGTCGCGCCCGATCACTTCAAAGCCTGCATCCGCGACGATATTCTCTGATCGTTCCTGCACCATGAGAACCGTCCATACGAGCGTATGGGCGGTTTTCTTTGGTGACTAACTGTTGATTCAAATGGTCATCTTCTCACACTTCATCAGGGGACGTGGCGCAAGCTGACTTTATGCGACACCTACTATCACTTGCTGCTGCCCTGAGCCTTGGAGGTGCTGTGGCTACTGATCTGCGCGTCTACCCCAGCTTCACGGAAGTGCGGGAACCAGTGACCGCTTCGGGCACAACTCTAAGCGTCGCTCTGCCGCAGGAAGCCTGGGCAGGAGTCATCCCCGGGAGCCTGGACCTGGAGGGTCTGGCCTTTATCAGTGCCCTTCAGAACCTGGAACCCAACTGGTTGGCCACCCTGGAAGGCAAAACCGTGTATCTCATGCGTGAAGGAAATCGCACCGAGCCGGTCACACTGATCCGGGCCCGCGATCTGCTGGTGCGGGATAGTGCTGGCCGCTACTTCACGGTGCAATTCAACCAGTTGCAGTTTGACGTTCTGCCTCCCAGCAATCCACTCAGCCCGTCACAGAGCCTGGTCTTCAACCTTGCAAAGGCAGGCAGCGGCACGCTGAGCTACCTGACGCGCAGCGTGAGCTGGCAACCTCGTTACACCCTGAAGGCCAGCGACGCCGGAGCTCAGCTTGCGGCTCTGGCCGATATCCGCAACGGTACAGACCTGCCCTACGAGGTGAAAAACACTGAACTCTACGCCGGAGACGTCAATGTGCAGGGCGGGGGATACCCTCCCCCTGCTCCGATGATGCAGAGCGAAGCTATGGATTCTGCTGCTCGGGTCACGTCTGCCCCCAAAATCGTCAGCAGTGGGGATCTGCGCGGTCTGTATAAATACACTTTGTCCACCGCTTTCAGGCTGCCTGCCAACAGTGTGGTCACGCTGCCCTTCCTGAACCCTAAACTGACCAGCTTCGACCGTTACGTTGGCCTCAACACCTTTTTTAGTCCAGAGGCACAGGAAGGAACGCTAAGCCGCTTTTACCGTTTTAAGGCAGATGACCGGCTTCCAGGGGGACCTATCACTGTTCGGGAAGAGGGACGTATCGTTGGTCAGACGAACATTGGTGAGACCCGTAAAGGCGGTATGGTGGAATTTACCCTCGGTCAGGACCCTGACGTGGCCTACACCCGCACTGTGCAGACCCTTAACCAGGCCCGCGACGCCAAGGGCAATGTCAACCGCACGACTTACAAGGTCACTTACCTGCTGGAGAGCAGCAAGACCCGCTCCGTGCGTGCTGAGATTACGGAACGTGTTGGTGGACGGCGGATCATCATCGACAGTCTTCCTCCCGCCCAGAATCAGGGGATAGCCACGCTGAAGGTGGATATTCCTGCCGGAGGGAAAGTAACCCGCAGCTTTACTGTGGTTGTCGATAACAGCTGACCTCCAGTCAGGTCCAGGCCGCTCCTTTGCAATGCAGAGGAGCGGCCTGCTTACTGGGAATATCTGGGGCTATTCGCCAGCCCTACAGCTGTATGACTCCCGGCTTTAGCCAGACCGACAGCTACAGCAGCCCGCCCAGATATGCCAGCGTGTCCGCGCGCACCGGCATGAAGTATGCGTGCTGGTTGCGCTCCTGGGCAAAGGCAAGCATCTGGGCTGCAAACTGGCGGTTCCATTCCAGGGTCGGCTGAAAGCTCCTCGGGAATACGGCATGGTTGCGGGTGCGCCAGTAGTTCAGCGACCCTTCTTCGGTTACAGAGGTTGCCCCCCACCAGACTTCGGCTTGCTGCGGAATGAGGTCGGCGTACGTTTCCATCAGACGGAGGTCAAAAAACGGTTGGGTAAAGAAGCCCACAGCTCCGGCTTCCAGCTTTCGCTCCAGATAGTCCTGTTCGCGGGCCAGCGACTGGCGGTAGGGGTCAAGGCCAGCGTAGACCCTGACATGAGGCAATTCCCGGGCAAAACGCCGAATTGCCGTGATGGCGTCCACATCGTAAACGCGGGCACTCATGTCGGCAGGTGCGTCACCGGAAACAATCAGGACTTCATCCAGTCCGTGCTCATCCAGGTGGGCCGCCATCGGCAGTGGTTCATGAGGGTTGAGATCCACAGCGCGGATGTGCGGAATGGCCCGGTAGTGCGGACGTGCGAAAGCGCAGCCGTGCCATGAACGCGTCGAAAAGCGCGTCAGATCCGGAATATTGACCGTATCCACCCCCGGCAGATGTTCTGCGACTGCCTGCAGTTCTGCACGCAACGCCGAGCGCGACCGGGGCACAAGTTCAATAGACACGCGCGTCACAGCGCCACCGCCTCGGCCCTGCGGGCCGGATCATAGGCCAGCAGAGGACCCAGCCAGCGCTCTGCTTCTTCCAGAGTCCAGCCCTTGCGGTGGGCGTAGTCTTCGACCTGATCCCGGCCGATTCTCCCTACCGCGAAGTACTGGGCGTCCGGGTGAGCAAAGTACAGACCAGAAACTGCAGCCGCCGGGGTCATGGCGCAGGACTCGGTCAGTGCCAAGCCGGCTTCTTCAGCCCTCAGCAGCTGGAACAGGGTCCGCTTTTCGGTATGGTCCGGCTGTGCAGGATAGCCGGGTGCAGGCCGGATACCGGCATAGCGCTCGCGGATCAGGTCGTCGTTGGCCAGGGCCTCGTCGGGTGCGTACCCCCAGTGACGGACCCGGACATCGCGGTGAAGTTTCTCGGCAAAGGCTTCGGCCAGCCGGTCAGCCACAGCCTTGACCAGGATCGAGTTGTAGTCGTCATGGGCGGCTTCGAAAGCCCGGGCCAGTTCCTCGGCACCGTGAATGGCCACTGCGAAAGCGCCGACATGATCCCCCTGCTGCGCCACAAAGTCGGCCAGGGCGGTGTTGGGAGTTGTCTGGTCGCGCTGCTGACGCAGGGTATGCAGCCGGAATTCCGTGTCAAAGTCAGCGCGGCCGGCAGCCAGTTCATGGGTATGGTGATCGAGCGTGTCCGACTGAGCGCCCGCAGTAACCACGATGTCATCCCCTTCACGGTGTGCAGGCCACAGGCCGATCACGCCCCGGGCGGTCAGCGTTCCTTCAGCAATCACCCGCTGCAGGAGCGCCTGGGCATCCTCGAAGAGCTTCCGGGCTTCGGGGCCACGCAGGGGATCAGTCAGGATGTTCGGGTAGATCCCCTTCATTTCCCAGGCAATGAAAAAGGGTGTCCAGTCGATGTAGTCGAGCAGCTCCGCAATGGGCTGTTCGATCAGCTGACGGCCCGGCTGCGCGGGTGCCGGAGGCACAGCAGGGGAGAGCTGTGGAGCCCGTGCTCTGGCTTGTGCAAGGGGAATTAAACGTACGGTGCGTTCACCGTGGCGTTCGCGCAGGCTGGCGTACTCGTCGCGCGTTCTTTCCTGCACAGCTTCGGGCTGGGTCAGCAGATCATTGACCACACCGACGGCGCGGCTGGCGTCCATGACGTGCACGACCGTGCCGTCGTAGGCCGGATCGATCTTGACCGCCGTGTGGGCGCGGCTGGTGGTGGCGCCACCGATCAGCAGGGGCGTTTTCAGGCCCCGGCGCGTCATCTCTCGGGCGACCGTGACCATCTCGTCCAGGCTGGGGGTAATCAGTCCAGACAGACCAATGACGTCTGCACCCATCTCGCTGGCGGTGTCCAGAATCTTTTCGGTCGAAACCATGACGCCCAGGTCGGTGACCTGATAGCCGTTGCAGGCCAGGACCACCCCGACAATGTTCTTGCCGATGTCGTGAACGTCTCCCTTGACGGTAGCGAGCAGGACCTTACCCTTGCCGCTCTGGCTGGTCTGCTCAGCTTCCAGGTACGGCGTCAGGTGAGCCACCGCGCGTTTCATGACCCGGGCACTCTTGACGACCTGAGGAAGAAACATCTTGCCTGCACCGAACAGGTCGCCCACGACGTTCATGCCGTCCATCAACGGCCCTTCGATGACGGCCAGTGGGGAGCCCAGCAGCTGATAGGCCTCCTCGGCGTCCTCGGTGACGTGATCGGTAATACCACTGACCAGCGCGTGCTTCAGCCGCTCAGTGACCGGCAGTTCGCGCCAGGCGCTCTGTGCGGAGGCCTCACGCTTGACGCCCTTGTAGCTCTCGGCCAGGGTGATCAGCCGCTCGGTCGCGTCGGGACGGCGTGCGAGGATAACGTCCTCCACCGCCTCCCGCAGCTCCGGCTCGATGTCCTCGTACACGGCGAGCATGCCCGCATTGACGATGCCCATGTCCAGGCCTGCACGGATGGCGTGATACAGGAACACCGAGTGCATCGCCTCGCGCACGTGGTTGTTGCCCCGGAACGAGAACGACACGTTGCTGATTCCACCTGAGACCAGCGCGCCCGGCAGGTTTTCCTTGATCCAGCGTGTCGCCTCGATAAAGTCGATGGCGTAGCGATCGTGCTCCTCCATGCCAGTGGCCACCGTCAGGACGTTGGGATCAAAAATAATGTCCTGCGGCGGGAAGCCGGCCTCCTGCGTCAGCAGCCGGTAAGCGCGGGAGGTAATCTCCTTGCGGCGCTCCAGGTTATCGGCCTGCCCCTGCTCATCGAAGGCCATGACCACAGCAGCGGCTCCGTACCGGCGCAGCAGTCTCGCGCGCTCCAGGAACTTCTCCTCGCCGTCTTTCAGGCTGATGGAGTTGACCACTGCCTTCCCCTGCACCCGCTTGAGGCCCGATTCGAGAATCTCCCACTTGCTGGAATCCAGCATCAGGGGCACGCGTGAAATGTCGGGCTCACCTGCCAGCAGGTTCAGGAACTTGACCATAGCCGCCTCACCGTCGAGCATGCCTTCATCGAAGTTCACGTCGACCAGCTGCGCACCGTTCACAACCTGCTGGCGGGCAATCTTGAGACCGGAGTCGTAATCGTCGGCCAGAATGGCCTTCGAGAACTTGGGACTACCCGTCACGTTGGTCCGCTCACCCACATTCACGAAGTTCGTTTCGGGAGTGACTGTAAAGGCTTCGAGCCCGCTCAGGCGCAGGTAGGGAGGCAGCGTCGGGGGGGTTCTGGGCGGCAGTCCTGCCACGGCCTCGGCTATCGCCCGGATGTGGTCTGGTGTGGTGCCGCAGCATCCGCCCACGATGTTGACCAGCCCGTCTTCCGCGAACGATCGCAGTACGGCGGCTGTGTGTTCCGGGGTCTCGTCATACTCGCCAAAGGCATTGGGCAGACCGGCATTGGGGTGCACCGAAACGAGTGTCCCCGAACTGGCTGCAACGGCGCGTAAGTGCGGGCGCAACAGGTCGGCGCCCAGCGCACAGTTCAGGCCCACACTGAACAGCTGGGCATGTTCCGTGCTGATCACGAAGGCTTCTGGGGTCTGGCCACTCAGGGTGCGTCCGGAGGCGTCCGTAATGGTGCCTGACAGCATGATGGGAAGCGTCCGGCCCGCCTGCGCGAAAGCTTCCTCGCAGGCGAACAGCGCCGCTTTGGCGTTCAGGGTGTCGAAGACCGTCTCGATCAGAATCAGATCGGCCCCGCCTGCGATCAGCCCATCGACCTGCTCGACATAGGCAGCCACCAGATCATCGAACGTCACATTCCGGAACTCGGGACGCTCGACGTCTGGGGACAGCGTCGCCGTGCGGTTGGTCGGACCCACAGCCCCTGCCACCCAGCGGGGCCGGCCGTCACGCGCCGTAAACTCGTCGGCCACCTCGCGGGCGAGGCGGGCCCCCGCTTCGCTCATGGCACGGGCCAGGTGCTCGGTGCCATAGTCTGCCTGCGAGATCACGGTGGAGTTGAAGGTATTAGTGCTGGCGATGTCCGCGCCGGCCTCGAAGTAGGCGCGGTGAACTTCGCGGATCACGTCAGGGCGGGTCAGCTGCAACAGGTCGAAGTTGCCCCGGTACATCCGCAGTGGATCGGCGCCGTCCCAGCGGAAATCGCCCTCGGTCAACCCGGCACGCTGGAGCATGGTGCCCCACGCGCCGTCCAGCACCAGAATGCGGCGCTGGGCTTCACTGTGAAGGCTGGCCACCCTGACCTCGTGCGGTGTCGCGGCCGGTTGAACCGGTACATTCGTCGTGCTATCGCGGCTGGTCAAAACACACCCCTGGTCGAACAGGGCCGCGTGTAAGCGGCCCACAAGTTTCTCTTGCGCTAAGCGCCTCCGCTGGGCCATCGTCGCCCGCTCGCGCCATCGTCAGCGCACCTACGCGGGGGCTTTCCTGAAAGCACCATGGCCGCAATGAAGGCCGGTTGCCGCGCCGTCACAGGGCAGGAAAAACCCTCGGGCATCTCTGGATGACCGTGCCGGGGAGGCACGATAAACGCAAGAATAGCGCGCTTGGGAATTTCAATTGTGCAGAGAGCTATTCAGGACTCAGGCACCGGTCACAGGGGTCGTGCAGGTCCGGCCACGACCTGACAGGAATGAGTGGGGGCGAGCTACAGTGCGTCTACCATGCACATTGTCCAATTGCTGCTGCCGCTGTACGACAATTCGGGCGAGGCCTTCGAAGGCGAGCTGTTTGCGCAGGTGCGGCAGACCCTGACCGAACACTTCGGCGGTCTGACCGCCTATGTCCGCGCCCCGGCAACAGGTCTGTGGAAGGAGGGCGACCGGACCGTGCGTGACGACGTTGTGGTGTACGAGGTGATGATTGAAGAACTGGACCGTTCCTGGTGGCGTACCTACAGGGAGTCCCTGCGCCTTAATTTCCGCCAGGATGCGCTGGTCATCCGGGTGCAGCCTGTTGAGCTGCTCTAGCCGCCGGGCCGTCTCCAGCGGCGGACCCTTTGCACCACCCCACAGCAAATCAAGAAACGCTAAGTCTGTTCAAGTCCTACTGCGGTTCCCGTCGTGGCTCAATGCAGGAAGCAAGCACGGCCTGGACAATGCCCTGTGACATGGTCCGGCCCGTTTAAAGGAGGAAGTTATGGTCAGAACCTTCGCACGTGCTGCCGGCATCATCTATCTCCTCGTGGGTCTTCTCGGGTTTATTCCTACGTTCCTGTCTCCATACGCTGGTCCTGATCTGGCAGTAGATTCCATGCAGGGGCGACTGCTGGGTCTGTTTCCAGTCAACCTGATGCACAACCTCGTGCACATCGCGATTGGGCTCTGGGGCCTGTCGGCGGCCCGCTCATTGGGAGCCTCGGTGGGCTTCGCCCGCGGCCTGGCAGTGCTGTACACGCTGCTGGCCATTATGGGCCTCATTCCGGGGCTGAAAACCATGTTCGGTCTGGCGCCCCTGCACGGCAACGACGTATGGCTGCACGCCGCAACTGCCCTGGTGGCCGCTTACTTCGGTTGGGGTGCCACACGCGACACCGCCGTCACCCGGACCTGAGCTCAAGGTATGGCAGCGCGGGGCAGGCGAATGGGCCTGCCCCGGTTTTATGAGTCCGTTTACCCCACTGTGTCCAGTGCCCGCGGATACGAACCGATGATCTTGGCATAGCTCGCCTTTCGCAGCACTCCGGCCAGTGCCTGCGCCACCTGAGGGTCCCGGGCGTCTCCCTCAATATCGACGTACATCAGGTAGCTCCAGGCCCGGTCGCGCCGGGGCCGGGATTCGATGCGGCTGAGGTTCAGCCCCCGCAGTTCGTTCAGTGTCTCGACCAGAAAACCTGGGGTGTGCCGGACGGCAAAAACTAGGCTGGTCTTGTGTGGAACGTCGGAGACGGCAGGCTCATGCCGGGCCAGGATGATGAAACGGGTGTAGTTGAACGGTTCGTCCTCGATCTCGCGGGCCAGGATGTTCATGCCGTACAGCTCCGCTGCGCGGCTGCTGGCAATCACCGCCTCGTCGCGAGCACCCCGGACGGCGAGGTCCTTGGCGCTGCCAGCCGTATCGTGTGCCGCTACAGGCCGCCAATTGTGCTTCCGGATCAGCGTGGTGCACTGATCCAGGGCCGGCTGCTGGCTCAGCACCTTACGGATGTCTCCCAGTTCCACGCCGGGCAGCGCCATCAGGCAGTGGCTGACCCGGACGACAACCTCGCCGATGACGTGCAGATCGGTCTCGCTGAGGAGGTCGATGGTCTGGTGGATGGCGCCCATCAGGCTGTTTTCGACCGGCAGCACCCCATAGTCAGCCTCGCCGGTTTCTACGGCACGTGCGACCTCATGGAAGGTGGGATAGCCGCAGGTGGCCTGCGTGTTGGGAACAGCATTGAGCGCAGCGATCTCGCCGTAGGCACCGGGATTTCCCTGGAACGCCACCGTCACGGCAGAGCTGGAGTGTGTGGAGGCCACGTCAGTCATGTTTCCGAGGCTACCGCACGGTACCGTTTTTACGGACAGCAAGAGGTAGACGTGGGCGGCCGACGGTCGATGCAAGCTACATTGCGGACATGACTGCCACGCCCCCGGACCCGATCCTTGATCTGGATGCCTGTGCCCTCAGCGCCGCAACCACCCGAGGTGACCTGACCTGTTCCGAAGTGACACGCGCGTACCTGACGCGTCTGCAAGCCTTAAATGGGCAACTGCGGGCTGTGATCACGGTGAACCCCAGTGCCCAGGCGGACGCTGAAGCCCTGGACCAACTCCCCCTGGGGGAACGACGGTCCATGCATGGAGTGCCTGTCCTGATCAAGGACAACATCGACGTTGCCGGACTGCCGACCACCGCAGGAAGCATCCTTCTGAAGGATCACATCCCGGCCGAGGACGCACCCCTGGTGGCCCGGTTGCGCGCCGCCGGGGCCGTGATCCTGGGCAAGGCCAACATGACCGAGTGGGCCAATTTCATGACCCTGGGAATGTCCAACGGGTACTCGTCCCTGGGCGGTCAGACGGTCAACCCCTGGGGTCCGGAGGTGGATACCGGGGGCAGTTCGTCCGGCAGCGGGGTTGCGGTCGCCGCCCGTCTCTGTGCTGCTGCCATCGGTACGGAGACCAGTGGAAGTATCGTCAGCCCTGCACATCAGAGTGGGGTGATCGGTCTGAAGCCAACCGTCGGTCTGGTGCCACGTACCGGAATTATTCCCATCAGCCACAGTCAGGACACTGCGGGTCCAATTACACGCAGCGTACGGGACGCCGCCCTGCTTCTGAACGTAATGGCTGGTCCCGACGCCCAGGACCCGGCCAGCCGTAACCTGCCTGTTCCTGACCTGAGCCTCACGGAAGGGGCGCTGAAGGGTGCGTCCATCGGGGTCATCCGGGACGAGACAGGCGTCAGCCCTGCCGATCAGCAGGCACAAAGTGCCGCCGAGGAGGCCATGATCCGTGCCGGGGCGACTCTGGTTCCCGTGGATTTTCCCAGCCGCGCGGAGATGCAGGCCTCGGGCTGGATGCTTGACGTCCTGGTCTATGAGTTCAAGCACGATCTGAATGCATACCTGGCAGGGGTTACGAATGGTCCGCGCTCGCTTTCAGAGGTCATTGAGGCCAACGACGCAGATCCGGAACGCTGCCTGCGATATGGGCAGCACCTGCTGTATGCCGCTCAGGGAACCAGGGGTGACTTAAGTGAACAGGGCTATCTCCGTGCCCGTGAGCGTGATTTACGGCTGACACGCACCGGGGGTTTTGACCAACTGTTTGCGCGTGGTCTTGACGCGGTGTTGTTTCCTGGCATTCAGGGCTGTAGCCAAGCGGCCAAGGCCGGCTATCCGAGTCTGAGTGTGCCTCATGTCGGCACGGGCGCACCTGGGGGCGTCCTGCTTGTCGCGCCCGCTGGCCAGGACGGCAGGCTGATGAGCCTGGGCGCCCACCTTAACCGTGAATTGGGAGGTGTGCGCCTCCCGCCGATCTGAGGCTTGCACTTTTGCTGCGGCTCAGGTAATATTTCAGGCCGCGTGGGCGGTTAGCTCAGCGGTAGAGCTTTCGCCTTACAAGCGACGGGTCGGGGGTTCAAATCCCTCACCGCCCACCACGTGCAGGACAGCAAATCCGCCCGATTCATCTCGGGCGGATTTCTCTGTTTTGGGGCATTCGTGCCTATCTCGTGCCCAAATCTCTTCAGGACAACTTCCCGGTGAGATTGAGAACCGGGGCCGCAACCTCTTCCTTGAAGACGTGACTGTAGACCGTCATGGTCACGAGGGGCGTCTTGTGGCCGATCAGTTTACTGATGTGCTGCAAACTCACTCCAGTTGCCGCCAAGAGGGTGACGAAGGTGTGGCGCGTCGCGTGCATGGACAGGTAACGGACCCCCGCCTTCGTGGTCAGTGCCTTCACCTTACGGTTGATGTTGGAGGGGTGCTGCATCTTGCCGTCCACGGTGGGAAACACGAAGTCCGTACCGCCCCAACCAGGGCGCGTGCTTTCAAGGTCACGCCATTCCCGTACCGCCTTCAGCACCCTCACGGCCTCCTCGCTCAGCGGCACCACCCTGCGAGACTCACGAGTCTTGGGATTACCCACGGCCCGGTGCCCGTCATTCTCGGTCAGGTTCCCCACGACCTTCAGCGTCTTTCCGGCCAGGTCAACCGCCGACCACTTAAGCCCCAGCAACTCCCCACGTCGCAGTCCAGTTTGCAGGCCAAGCGCCACTGCCCAACCGAACGGGGACCGATCTTCCATCGCCACGGCGAACAGCTTCGACGCCTCCTCATGCGTCCACGCCGGGACGTCTCCCGCATCTGCCAGTGCTTCGCGCCGAACTGCCTTCGCCGTGGCAGGGCGGACGACCTTTGCTGGGTTGCTGAGGATGACTCCCGTAAGAACCGCATGGTCAAGTGCTTGCCGTAGAACGAGGTGAATCTGGACTCGGGTACGCTCAAGGTCGGTATCCCTCCGCAGATCGGTGTAGAACCCCTTGAGCCGGGCGGCATCTAGCGCCCTTACTTTCGTCCCGCCGATGCGTGGGCGGATGTGACGGAGGAACACGCCCCGGTAGATGCTGGCGGTCCGTGCGCTGACCTCCTGCGCCTTCCCGTCCAGCCATTCCTCAATCAGCGTGTTCACTGTCATACCAGGGTCGGCGCTCACCCCTTGCCCCTTCGCCTCCAGCTTGACCTTCTGCATGAATGCCCGAAGCTCCTTCTCCGTGCCCGAGAACCGGCCTGTCAGCCGTTTGCGGGATTCGTCGGGAAGTTCTGCCCAGATGCGGTACTGGAACTTGTAGCGATTACTTCCCAGGCTCTCCAACACCGTGAAGGTGCCCATTCCGTGCTTGCCCATAGGCACAGACTAGGCCGCGAAAATGTTGCCCGTCAACAGTGTTCTGCGATGTCGCACGAGTTCATCATGCGACAGGTCAAAGTTGACGCCGCCGGAAACCCATAATATCCCCTTCATATCGCTGGGCACCGTTTCCCACCTGTGTCTACACGGAGCTCAGGAAATGGAACCAAGTCTTATCTTCCAGATAGCTCACCCATCAAAAATCCCGCCAGGACGGCGGACAGGGGTCACACAGGGTACTTGCGGGCGGCCAGGTACAGGGCCGCCGTGGTGAAAGGTGCGCCCGACCTGGAGGTAAAGCCACGACCTCGGAGGTCGGCGGCGACCTCTTCCCACGTCAGGCCCTCACCCCGAAGTCGTTTGGCCTCGGTCAAGGCCGGGCGCAGCTCGGTCAGGGCCTGGTCGCGCTGCCGGGCGTGGTACGCCGCCAGGTGCCGCCCGCGCCCGCTCACGCGGCCCTCCGGGGCAGGAAGGCCGCCCCCTCCACGCGAGCGGCCACCGCCAGCCAGGCCAGGGCGAAGGCGTTCAGGGCCTCCTGGGCCGCCGGGAGGAGCGCGGCGGCCTGCTGAGGCCAGCTTCCCGGCTCCACCCTGCGCCACGCGGTTCCGTCCGCTAGGTGCCTGCTGTACACGTTGCCGTGGACGGCGTATTCGCACATCACCAGCGCAACGGACTCGATGAACGCGGCCCGCGCCTGGTACAACTCCCGCTCAAGCTCGCGCCCTTCCAGCTCAACGGCGGCCACAGCCTCCAGGTCCGGCGCACGCCACCCGATCAGCAACCGCTCGACCACAGGCCGCCCAGCATCCAGCATCCGAGCATCGGCCCGGAAGCGGCCAGCCGGTGCCCATGCAGGCGCCTCCCAGCCCTCTGCCTGCACGTCCTGCTGCCCCGCCACGCTCACGCGGGCGACCGCTTCGACGTCCCCGCCCATCGTCATGACCACACCCCGGAACACCGTCACAGCGTCCCGCAGCGTTACCAAATCAGCACCCTTCGTCATCGTTCCCAACTCCTTGTCAAAATCACGTCTCCGCACGCCTTGGCGGCGGGGATGTCCCGAAAACACTCGCCCAGCGCACGCCCACACCCTCAAGGTTCAATCCTTCGCGCCCACGCTCAGGGCATCACCGTCAAGGTGTCCGCCCCCGTGCAGCAGCTTCAGCACCATCCTGCGAGGGTCAACCCTGAAGAAGTGCCGCCGTGGTCATCACTTTCGGTAAACCAGCGGGTGAAAACAGGTGCGCGATGCGCCCGACTTTCCCCCGTTGCAATACCTGCTCCAGCCCGTCTGACACGTTATCCAGAAGATGTTTCGTGTAGAGCACGAAACCCCACAGCGAACTCAACTCCGACCGGGCAGACTCGAGAGGCCGGTGCGGACTCATAGCCCTCCGGTCCTCTGAGTGGTGGTCGGGGTGGTAGCCGATCAGAACACCCGCGTCCTTCTCGGCGCGGGTGTTCACGTGTAAGTGTTCGGCCTTGGTTGCCGTCCAGGGCGTACCCACGCAGCATGAAGCCAACGAGAACGGCTCCCGCCACAGGAGCCGCCGCACAACACGAGGTAATGCCGTGAATTCTACCAAGAGCGCCCACCAGGGCTATGTAAACCCGAACACTGACCAGCACTCCGCCACCTACCGCACCCAGGTGATCGAGGAAGTGCGCCTCAAGCACCCCGCCGCCTTCGCCTACTGGCAAGCCACGAAGCCCGCCCAGATCGAGGCCGGGTATCTGCCGGATGCCTGTATGCACACTGGGGCGCGAGTGAACGCCGCCATCGGGTACGCAGTGGACACCGACACCGGGGAGATCATCATCAAGCCGCGCCGGACCTTGGCCGGCATCATGGCCCGCGAGGAACGTGCCCGTGACCGGTGCGGCCTGCACCTGGTCACGGTGGACGAGCTGCACACGGTGACCCGCTTCGACCGCCTGAGCGATTGGCAGCGGGCAAGGACCGCCGCTCTGGCCTTCGCCCGCGAGATCAGCCCCAATGCCCCGCTCGACTTCAGCGTTGAGATCAGCGCCACGGGCCGCGCCCATGCCGCCTACATTTGTGACCTGACCAGCGCAGTCAAGGCCGCTGATCTCGGCGCACACTGGGAAGCCATCGAGGAGGGCGGCATCATCCGGGTCGTGCAGTATCTGGCGAAGCCTGTGCAGGCCGTGAACTGCGGCCACTACAGCGAAGATGAAGGATGGAGATACGCCACACCAGATCGAGCTGCTGAGGGCGTGGCAAATCTTCTGTTGGCACAGCAGGACACCCGACAGCAGCGCGGCCCGAAAGCCCGCCTTCCTCAGATGAGCGGCCATCTCCCCGGCAAGGGCGGACGCAGTGGCAAGGTCGTAAACGTCGCTGCACCTAACCTACGTACTACCAGTGAGGATGAACCCCACCAGGTTGCAACCCCTAGGAGTGACAGGCGACGGACGGCAGCCCTCACCCAGCGGCTTCAGCCGGGGCGCCGGTCATGGTTCCGAACGGTGACCTTCAGCGGGGCGCTACTGCGAGAGCCGGGGCGGCCACCGAAGACGGCCCCGGCTCTCTGCATCACGCCCACTCCCGGCGGTGTCTCCAGCCTGAGAAGTGCGGCCCCAAGAGCCTGCAACTCCCCAGCGCGGCCCTCCACATAGGCATACCAGGCCCGCCAGATCACGCCGCACCACCAGCGCCGCCACTCAGTGCTGCCGTCCACGGCGTGCGCCAGCGTCGAGGCCAACTCCCCGACCAGCGGGCCCGCTTTCGGGTTGAGTCCGCCTCCGTTCTAGTGGACTGTCAGCAATGGTCTGTCAGATCGAGGGTTGGCCTGCAGCTGTGATTGCTACAGCACGGACTGCACTATTTTTACTTCAAAGGCCGCTTGTACCAGATAAACGTGAGTTCGACCTCATGAAATTTTCCATTGGACGCAACTTCCTTGTTGATGCGAAACTCATGATTAACCATCTCCCATCCAAGTCCACCAATGTAATCCTGGAATTGTGTATCTGCAGCGTATGGAGCGCCCATTTTGCTCTTGTCGATCTTGAAGAACTCGAAAAACCTGTCATTACTTGAATTCATGACCAGGGGGTCTTCAAAAGTGATGGTGCGGCCTGCACTCGTAAAGCTGAGCGTTTTTAACGGTTCACCTTTTGCCCCCGGTGCTGGTAAGGTCACTCGCTCTACGAGCAACGCGTATTCCCATTTTTGTATTTGCGCAGAGGCGGTAGAGACGAGAAGAAGCCCCGCGCAGACCATAAGCTGTTTCACACGTTAATTTTATCTTAATTCGTATCGCGAGTCATGCTATCGGCGTTCCGCCAGGTTCCAGCGAGCGAGCCTCAATCAAAAGCTGCTACATAAAACCACAGCCGTTCTGCGCGTACAGCCGTTCATCCGCCCCCCTGACAGACCATTGCTGACAGGGTGCTGAGACCCCCAAAGACGAACGGAAGCACCTTCACGGGCTTCCTGTGAGCGCGGAGAACCACTCAACGACAAACCCGCCAGCCTTGATGGTGCCGGGGGGTTTGTCGTTTTGGGTCAAGCAGCGGTGAGGGAGTCAAACCAGCGTTCAGCATCTTCATGGCGAATGCGGATGGTCACGCCAAACTTGCCCGCCTTCAAGGTTCCTTCCTTTACGGCGTTGTACACGTGTGACCGGTGGACGCGGTACATCGCGGCAACTTCGGTCACGGTAAGGACGAGGGGGCGAGGGGTAGGGGTCAGGTTATGGGTATCCATAGGGTCTGATCTCTTTCGATGGGTTCACCTCGTCCGGCATCGTAGTCGCATCAAATTCGGGTGTCAAGGTTTTGACATGATTCGAAGAACGTGTAAATCCATTGTGCTGCACGGTGTCTACGGGGTGCGCACGCGTGCCTATCTTGTGCCCAAAATGGTTGAAACCGCATCGAATTCCATCACACTCCGCAAGCCGAGCGGACGGGCTGAAGTGCGTCCCAGCGGAGACCAACGATAGACCACCACACTTCGTGAAATGGCGTGCATCGGCCTGCCTTACAACTTACAAGCGACGGGTCGGGGGTTCAAATCCCTCACCGCCCACCAGAAAAAACCTCGTCTAGGACGAGGTTTTTACTTTTAACGCTTTTGTATTGTTTGTTTGCCGACAAATCCACCATGCGGTATTCACCTGTCGCTGATGCACAGTTATTTTCTGTTGGTGCAAAGGCCGAAAGAATAGTTGCAAGTAGCAATTACAAAAACGTAACACTGTAGACACAGGCTAAAACCGCCGGTTTTTCATTTCTTCATTATTAATTCATACTTTATTTAATCGCTGCTTAATATTAGAAGATTTGCACTGACATTAATTGCAGGCGCCGGGATAATTCCGCTTATGTCTGGCAGCAATTCGGCCCCAAGTCCTTTTTTGAACGATCCTGAACGTGACCATCTTCTAGAGATGATCGCGTACGGAGCACCATTTCATAAAGTTCTTGAAGCGGTTTGCCGCCTGGTTGAAGATCAGGTGCCGGACATCCGGGTCTCCATATTCCCTACCGATATGTCTGGTCGTTACCTGCGGGGAATGGTGGCCCCTAGCCTTCCTCATGACTTCTGCGAACAGGTAGGCGAACTTGAGATTCAACCTCATGGGCCCAGCTGCGTGCGTACGGCCTACAGCGGTGAGATCACCATTGTCGAGGACACTCGGACGGATCCTCAATATCAGCCGTTCCTGAGCCTGATTCTTCCCAATCAACTCGTCAGTGCCTGGTCCATACCCATCATTGGCCGAAGTGGTGTTTGTCTGGGCAGTTTTGCGATGTATCACCGCGAGGTGCGAACCCCAACGGAAAAAGACATCACGGTGCTCAAGCAGGCGGCCCTCATTGCCGCCATTGCTATTGAAGACTACCGGCAGGCAACGCGCGCACGCGAGGAGCAAGGTACGTGGGAAGAAGCGGTTCGGGCCGAGAAGCAGGCCCGGCTTCACGCGCTCGCCAGTGAACTTGCCCTGGAAGGTCCCGGGGAGCATGGACGGCTGGAAGACGAGTTCTGCAGTCTGTTTGCCCAGGCACTCGGGATCGAATCGGCTGCTCTGTGGCAGCAGGACCCGGCTGCTCCTCCCGGCTTGTTGAAGGCCGTGGGAATGTCTGGTGTGCCTACCGAGAAGCAGCACATTCTGCAGACCGCGCGCGTCAGCATCGAGCCTGGAAGTGTGGCTGAGCGGGCATACCAGGCTGGTCATGGCAAGCTGGTATGGGCGCACCGCGAGGACCCGATCGGTTCGTCCGGAGCGCAGTTGATGGAGACCTTCGAGGTCGAAACCCTGTTCTGCTGCGCGCTGCACACGTCGGCTACGACGTACGGCCTGATGTACGGAATATCACGCACGCCCGTCACGCCCACCCCTGCGCAGATCGCAAATGCCGAGGCGATCGCCAGAATCCTGCTGGGTGGGTTCGAGCGCCATGATCTTCAGGCACAGGCCCGTGACCAGCGCTCGCTGATCGGGTCGGTGATGGACCACTCGCTCGACATGATCGCTACTCATGAAGCTGGCGTGTTCACCTCCGTCAGCCGTGCGTGCGAAGCCATCCTCGGGTACGCGCCAGAAGAGATGATCGGCCAGCCCGCAGATGCATTCATCCACCCGGACGATCTGGAGCGGACATACCAGGAAGCCGTGACCGTGCGGGATGACGGAGAGGTTGTTCTCAACTTCCGAAACCGTTACCTGCACAAGGATGGTCATAGTGTCTGGCTGGAGTGGAGCGGCAGGGTCACCGGTGAAACAAAGTTTTTGGGTATCGCGCGCGACATCACGCTGCAACGTGAACACGCAGCGCTGGTAGAAATGCTCCTGGAGCAGTCACTTGACCTGATCGTCACTGTGACCGTCAGCGACCGGGTGTTCGTGAACGTCAGCCCGTCCTCACGCGCCATTCTCGGGTATACGCCGGAAGAAATGATCGGCAAAACCGTTGAAGAGTTCGTCCATCCCGATGATCTTCAGACCGTTGCCGATATAGGGGCAGCACTCCAGGCAGGCACCGGATCATTGATGGGTTTCCGACAACGCTTTATGCATAAGCTCGGACATACCGTCTGGATAGAATGGGCCGGACGAATACTCCGTGATGACGTCTCTTTTGGCATTGGCCGCGACATCACACAGCAATATCAGCGTGACGAGCAACTAAAGACGGTGCGGCGGATGAACGATCGTTTCAGCGCCACGCTGGATCTGCAGGCACTCCTTGACGCGCTTATTGAAGAAGCCTGCGGACTGATTGGTGCGGAGGGCGGCTGCGCCGGACTGTACAGGGATCAGGGTTTCTCCTGTGCCAGGTACTACGAGCAGGGCAGGCTGATTGACTTCAACTATACCTGGCCGGAAGGTCATGGGCTGACTGGGTGGCTGCTGGAGTACAAACGTCCGTACCTGACAAACGATGCGGTCAATGATCCAAATGTGATTCCACAGCTCCGGGAGGTTTTTGGGATTCACTCTGCCCTCGCTGTACCCATTCTTTCCGGGAACGGTGAGATGCTGGGGTTCATCAACTTACATAACAAACGGAACGACCAGCCGTTTACAGCTGACGACCAGACGTCGCTCGAGGCGGTTGCTCAGGCTGCGACCACGGCCATACAGAATGCCCTTTCCATGATGAAGTTGCAGCATGCGCAGGAGCAGGTGCGCAAAAGCGAACGCTGGTACCGGGCCATAGCGGAAAACGAAACCAGTTTTGTATTTGTCGTTGATGCGGCGGGCATTCTCAAGTACGTCAGTCCATCGGTGTCACGTCACCTGGGATATGCTCCTGAATCTCTCGTCAATCGCTCGCTTTTTGACATCGTCGGCCCAAAATACGCCACGATTCTCCAGAAGCGCTTCGAGTTACGGCGAAGCGGTCAGGACTCGGACCTTACCGAGAGCGTCATTCTCCGGGTTTTCCATGCCAACGGGAGCCGCCTGTGGCTGGAAGCAAAGGGCAGCAACCAGCTCCAGGACCCGGACATTCAGGGAGTGGTCGTCAACGCACGCGATATCACCCACCTGCATGCCGCGAACCAGCAGCTGGAGATGGCGAAACGCGAACTGGAGAAACGTCTCGACCGCCTCACGGCGCTCCATGAAATCGACCTTGCGATCACGTCCAGCCTCGACATGCGGCTCGTTCTGAACGTCGTCCTTGACCAGACTCTCCAGCAGCTCGGCGCAGACGCGGCTACCGTCATGCTCGTGCGCCAGGGCAGTCAGGAGATGTACTGTGCAGCCAGCCGCGGCATTCGCAGTATGAACCTGAGACAGGCCACCGTGCGTCTCGGGGAGGACCTCGTCCTGGCCGGGCTTCTGCAGGAGCGCTCTTCGCAGCGTCTGAACCTGATGGATCACGTGGACAAATTGCAACGCCCGGACCTTGTCACTCAGGAGCGCTTTGTGGAGTACCACGGCGTGCCACTGATCTCAAAAGGGAAGCTTCTCGGCGTGCTGGAGATATTTGGCCGTTCCCCACTGCCAGAGGAGGCGGACTGGGTAGAGTTCGCCGAGATGCTTGGTCGCCAGACCTCCATCGCCATTGAAGACGCCAATCTCTTTCGCGACCTGCAGCACAGCAACCTTGAACTGACCCTTGCGTACGACCGCACTATTGAAGGTTGGGCACGTGCCCTGGACCTGCGCGATGAGGAAACAGAAGGGCACAGTCAACGGGTGACAGAACTGACTGTCCGTCTCGTGCGCGAACTGAATTTCACCGAGGAGCAGATCGTACAGGTGCGCCGCGGTGCACTGCTTCATGACATCGGCAAAATGGGCGTCCCAGACAGCATCCTGTTGAAACCTGGGAAGCTCACGGACGAGGAGTGGGTGATCATGAAGCAGCATCCTGAGCTCGCGCTGAACCTGCTCTCTCCCATTGATTTCCTGCGACCGGCGCTGGACATTCCGTACTCTCACCACGAGAAATGGGATGGAAGCGGCTACCCACGAGGTCTCAAAGGGCATGAGATTCCCCTGGCAGCCCGCGCGTTCGCGCTGGTGGACGTGTGGGACGCGCTTCGCAGTGACCGGCCTTACCGTAAAGGCTGGCCCACCGAGAAGATCACTCAGTACATCCAGGAAGAGGCCGGGCGGCACTTTGATCCCGAACTGGTTCCAGTATTCCTTCGCATGATCGACGCGCCAGCAGGTGGACTATGAACCAGAATCACTCCGAAGGCTAAGAAAAGAGGCCTATCAAGAAATATTGACAAGCGAACATGGATCACACTTGCGTTATCGTGTGAGCGCGAACTGACTCCAGGCCATCATACGGAGTGCTGTTCCCGTAGCTACCGCCAGAAGACGACCTTCCGTACGCCAGAAGGCCGCACCCGCAGCAACTCTCAGACTCAGGGTCAGTACCGCGAGGAGGACGCGACTGACCACCAGTCCATTGGGGCTGAAGTAAGCAACAGCGCCTTCCGCGGCAAACAAGGCCACGAGCAGAATTGGCATCCAACCATCGTGCGAGTGTGCATTCTTCGAACGAATGATCAATGCCTTGGATCGGCGGTGCGATCAAAAGGGCTGAGGTTGGTTCACTTCCGCAGGTGACGAAGATCTGGCGGAGCCCCGAGCGCTCCAGGAAGCGGAATATGTCCGATGCCCACTGGAATGTTTTGCTTGTTCTGTCGAAGCACCTCGTTTACCTGTGATACGCGTCATAAGCTACACGAGTGCAGGCGGGAATAGGCTGGTTCCGACCTGACGACGCCCACTGGTCAGAGATTGTTGTGAACCAGACCTCGAGTTCGGATTTTTGACATTCAGGCGCACGTTATCGGCTTTGCTACGTGAATTAAGAAAACCGTAAGACTCCATAAGTAGTCTTGGTTCACGAAGATGCTATCTGTCAAACTTCATCTGGCTGGCGGCGATGTAATCGCCTTGAACATGACTCTCTCTCAGAAGAACCGGATCAGCCGGACTATGAATCAGAATCAGCTTCCAACCACTCCCTTCACAACTCAGGTGAATGGCTTGGACATTGAAATTCCATGGCGCTCGATTGCCTACCTGTCTTCTGGACCACAAGTCCAGTTGGCACAGATGCAACAGGAAGCCGCCGATTAAGGTTCAGCCCTAAAGCCCCGCCCTGTGCGGGGTTTTTCTGTTTCATGCCCAGGCGTTACATTTTTCGGGTCGGAGGGATGCTGAGCATAATTTCGTCGCGGAGCATGGCGGCTTCCTGAGCCGGCATTCCACAATCGTCGAGGTAGAGCAGGACGGCCTGACCTGCGGAAGCGAGTGCCTCTTCAGGGTTTTCGATGTTGGCAAACATTGCCCAATACAGTTTGAACAAGTGGTGGGCCGTTGCCCTGACAACCTGACTGATGTCCATTCTGCACTCTACCGATCGGCCTGCATTTCTCAGTGAGTGTGGAAGGTGGACGGTTGACCATCTTCATTTGCTTGGAAGCGACCAGAAGGCACTGAGCAAAAAGCTGGGTACTACAGCCCGGTGATCCGCCCCAGGGCCAACATGCAGTTTCAGGGGACTGACCTTTCAGTTCTCCTGAAACGAGAATCTGTTGAGGTCGCGACCTTACACTCAGCGCCGAATTGGAGTCCCGGCTTCCAGCAGGTCGGCAGTATGCCCGGGCCGCAGAATGCTCAAGCCGTCCCGCCCCAGGGGGCAAACGCCAGACACGTGTGCGCTGCCGTCCTGCCGTATGCGAAAAGCAGAATAGTTTTTAGAGGAGACGGAACCGGCCTCGACTCACCCGCTCCAGGTCCTTGTATTTCCCTGCTTCCGGCCCGGCGGCGTTAACGCACATCTGCGTGCTGACGTGCCGACGGATCGTGGTGTCGAGATGTGTGGTTCCGCGTGCCCGCATGGCAGCCACGATGTCCTGGATGGAGAAGGTGTTGTCGGCGTGCTGTCTGCTCAGAATGCGAGCAACAACCAGAATCTCCTCGCGGCATGTCATACACCTATTCTCGCTCAGGGACAGAGGGTCATTGCAAGATGACTGTTCGGCTCCTCTGGCGGTGAGGTCGTGTTTCGTCTTCCGGCAACTCAGAAACGAGACACCATATTCGTTCTGGTCCAGCATCCTGCCGGATAGAGGAGAGGTTCGCCTTCGTACGGGACTCAGCCGCGACTTCTGGCATTGACACATGGGTGGGTCTGGCCGGGCTGCGTGCATCAACCCTTGATTACTCCAGATCCCGCAAGGGCACCGTTTTCATTGTGGCTTAATGGTGTTCGAGGTTCTTGTGAGAGAAAAAGCTGGCCTGGTGGTGTTCTGTCTGATATTTGCCGTGATGTTCGGGGGCGGTGGAGCTCTGGCAACGGCTCAACTGGTGGGCATGATCAGCAACTGGACAGCTGCGCGTAGCTGGGTGGCGGTTCCGGCTCAGGTTCTGGAGGCTGAGCTGAAGACCGAACCTGGTCGAAAGGGGAAAACCTATGAGGCAACGACCCGCTACGCTTATACCTTTGGTGGGCAGACCTACGAATCATCGCGCCTCGGCATTGGTCCAGGGGGCGACAGTATTGGTGACTGGCAGCGTTCCCAGCACCTTGCACTTCTTGCTGCCCTGAATCAGGGTCGTCAGGTCACCGTGTGGGTCAACCCTTCGGCACCGTCACAAGCAGTGTTCAACCGCGAGCTAAGGATCGGACAGGTGTTGTTCTGGTTGCCATTTGCCTCTCTGTTCTCCCTGATAGGGCTGGGGGCCCTCTGGGGGGTTTGGTGGGCGATCCGCTCCAGGCCCGCTGGAGCTATTCCTCCCAACCCACCCCGTATTTCATCTGACGAGCGCCAGGGTCTGTGGGCAACCTTCTGGTTTGTACTGTGCTGGAATCTGCTGGTCTTTCCCATTGGAGCGATGGTGCTTGTGGAACACGGGCTCTGGGGCAGCCATCTGGTGGTGCTGATCTTTCCACTCATTGGTCTTGCACTTGTGCGGTGGCTGATCCTGAAGGCGCAGAACAGGCGCCGTATCGGTCGCACGTCGCTTGTCCTGGCTCCAGCGCAGCCGGTCTGCGGAGTGCCTCTGTTCGCCCAGGTCGAGTTCGGGAAGATACCTCAGGAGGGGGAGTACACATTGCACCTGCTCAACGAGCGGATCGTTCAGGGTCGCAAACACAGACGCACTCACCTGTTGTGGGAACAGGAGGTTCGGGTATGGGCCGGCAATGGGACATTGACCTGCCGCTTTGATCCCCCTGCAAGCGCTCAGTCCAGCGCGGTCAATGGGCGAGTGCTCACCTCCTGGCGTCTTAACCTGAGATGGCCTGACGGAAAAACCAGCCGGAATTTCCCGCTGACAGTCATGCCAGCCAGCAGTCAGATGTCTGAAGCCGCAGCTGCCGCGCACCACCTGCCAGAAGTCAAGGAGGTCGACCGGTCAGAAGCAGTCGCCATGCCTGCCTCTGTGGGGGTCTTGGTACCCCTGTCAGACGGGCTGCGCATTGAGTATGCGGTTGGCCGGCACCGCGCGTCGGCCAGGGCCATGTTGACCATAGGTGTGCTTTTCTGTGCGGTTGCTGGCCTGCTGGCAGTTCGCTCTGGGAGCAGTGTGATGTCCCTGCTGCTTGGTCTGACCAGCCTGGGCCTGCTGGTGACGGGTATCCGTTCGTGGACCACGCCTCTGCGAGTAGAAGCCACATCTCAGTTCCTGACAGTGCGCGGTATCACTGCGTACAAACGTCTGAATGAACAATGGCCAGCTTCATCAGTGAAGCAGATTGTGCCGGTGGTTGAAGGTTCCAGCGGCGCTGACCATGACCAGCGGTACTCCTATGCTTTGCAGGCCGAACTCAGTTCTGGCGGGAAAGTTATCCTGGGCAACGGCATCAGTTCACGGGCTGTAGCTGAAATGCTGGCGCAAAGGATTCGGGATGCACTTGAGAAGTAAAAAGCGAACTCAGGCGCCCCGATTTTTCAGCTGTGTTCAGCGCTGCGTCCCGGACGTGGCGACCATCATCAGAACCCTGCGCAGCTTCACAGCATGTGGCCACCGACCACAGAACCACCTGCACATCCGACCGAGTCAGAGAAGAGCCCCCGGAGCGTTCAGCGGGGGCTTTGGGTGGCGCGGGTCTGGTGAGTCATCACTGGTGTTCGTCGCTCCGACGAGCCGGATACAGTACCGGCAGCAGCATGAATGGCAGAATTACAGCTCCGGCAGCGAGGAAAACTTCCATGGCGACAGTGTGCCGGTACAGGCACTCCACAGGATGATTGCGACCTTTACGGGGCGCCCAGCGGAGATTGAGCAAGCGTCAATCTTGTAGGCGCACGGCTCCCTGCCCCCGGTGGGGGCATTGTGCGCCGCGCACTGCGCACGGCAGAATTTTTAATCAGGAACGGGGTGTCGGGTCCCCAGAGGTTGTCAAGTGGAAGTTTTACGTGTTTCAGGAAATTCAAGGCCCAACGCTCTGGCGGGCGCTATAGCCGCGCTGCTTCGCACCCAGCAGGCTGTGGAAATTCAGGCCATCGGGCCGGCGGCTGTCAACCAGTCGGTCAAGGCCCTTGCCATTGCGCGGGGTTACCTGGCCGGGAATGGCATCGATCTGAGTGCTCAGCCGGAATTTATCAAGCTCGACGTTGACCGTGAGGAACGCACCGCCATTCGTTTCGTGGTCCGGGCGGTTCCTCCTGCGCCTGCGCCCTGAGGCTCAAGGCCCTGTCAGCGCGGTTTCATAGTGCAGCCTGGAGCACCGCTACCATAGACGGTGGAGGGATCTGCTATGGAATTCCTTGGGCCTTACACACCACTGATTCTGATCATCTTTGTGGCCTCAATGCTGATCCAGGGGCACCTGAGCCGTGTCTACCGCACCTGGGGACAGATCCGCAACGCCCATAACCTGACTGGCGCACAGGTTGCCCGAATGATGCTCGACGAGAACGGTCTCAGGCACATTCCCGTCCAGATGGTCCGGGGCCAGCTGACTGACCACTACGACCCTCTTCGGAAGACCGTGAATCTGTCCGAAGGGAACTTCAACGTCCCCAGCGTGAGTGCTATGGCCGTGGCTGCCCATGAGGTCGGGCATGCTATTCAGGACAAGGTTCGTATGCCTGCTCTGGTCCTGCGCGGCCGCATGGCCGTCCCGCTCAGTCTTGGGATGAATCTTGCGCCACTGCTGCTGCTGGTCGGCATCGTCACCCAGGTGACCGGACTGATCTGGGTAGGAGCGGCGCTGTTCGGGGCTGCCCTGCTGTTTCACCTGGTCACCCTGCCGGTCGAATTCGACGCCAGCCGCCGGGCCCTGATTTACCTCAACCGGCGAGGCCTGAACGGCTCGGCCGAGGAACAGCACGGGGCCCGCGCTGTCCTGAACGCCGCCGCACTGACCTATGTGGCAGGCTTCGCCATGGCCATGGCTCAGTTCTTAAATGTACTGGCTCTGGCACGTCACAGCGACGATTGATCAGCGGCAGGTGTGCCACATGGCGTCCGGGCACGGACTGTTCCGGGTCTGGTAGGATCTGCGAGTACATGCAAGAAGCGCCGTCTCAGTCCAAACGAGACGGCGCTTCTTTCTTTTTCTATTGTGATTTTAGACGTTGAAGCCAAACATACGCATCTGGCGCTTGCCGTCCTCGGTCATCTTGTCGGGGCCCCATGGCGGAGTCCACACGAACTCCACGTTGACCTCGCTGACCCCGTCGAGGCGGCTGACCGCCATTTCAGCGTCTGCGCGGATCAGGTCCTGAACCGGGCAGCCGACGCTGGTCAGGGTCATGGTGATGTCAACCAGTCCGCTGGGCTGAATGTCCACGCCGTAGATCAGCCCCAGGTCCACCACGTTGACGGGAATTTCCGGGTCCTTGACGATTTTCAGGGCTTCCAGAACCTGCTCCTGATTGGGCAGGTCGGCCGACCCCTGCACTGCACTGCTCATCTGCTCTTCCATATGCTCCCCCTCTTACTTTCCGCGCACGCTGGGCAGGCCGGCGTCGACCCAGGCCAGTGTGCCACCAGCAAGATTTACGACGCTGCTGTAGCCCTGATCCAGCAGAAACTGACCGGCGCGGGCGCTGCGGGCCCCACTGCGGCAGATCATCACCAGCTCGCGGTCGCGGGGCAATTCGCCTGCACGGGCCTCGAACTCACTCAGGGCGATCAGCTGCGCCCCTTCGGCATGAATCTCGTCAAACTCATTCTGCTCGCGGACATCCACGAGCAGTGCGCCCTGCTGGACGCGGCGCTGACCTTCCTGTGGGGTGACTTCTTCCATTGACTCAGCATACCTGAGCGTGCAGGTCGGAATGTGGCCGGAGCTGTGCGGGTATGCTGTGTGGATGCCGCTGCCCGAGCCCGTGACTGTGGTGGACCTGAGGCCCGAGGACCTGCGCCGGGCCCAGCCGCTGGACGGACTTGGATTGCGTGTCGTGGCAATCAGTCTGCAGGCCATCGAGGACAGCCAGCACGGCCTGACCCGGGACCAGGGGGCTCTGCTGGTGGTCTGCGAGCGCGGGGTGCGTTCCAGTCTGGCTGCCCGGTACCTGCGCGCCGAGGGTCTGGACGCCCAGGCGCAACCGGGCGGAATCGACGCCCTGTTGCTTGCGTTGCGCCCCTGATTCATCTCCAAGCCTGCGGCAGGTCACCCACCGCTACACTGGCGGGATGACGGGACTGCCCCACGGATTTATCCGCAGCCGCGATGTGCTTGAGGACCGCCTGACCGGCGCTCAGGTCCGCACCCTGGAGCTGCAGCATGGCAATGAGGAACTGCTTTACGGACTGGACCTGATCGGGGTTGCTGGTCCCTTCTCCAGCGTGACGCCCTGGGAGCTTGAAGATGAGCAGGGCGTTCGCCGCATCAACGCCAGCGGATATTCGGCTACACCCTTTGGAGAAATGCCGCTGGTGCTGACAGACTTCCTGAAGGAGTTTCTGGAAAAAAACCGCGCGATGACCCTGCCGCAGCAGTCAAGCAGTCCCTGGCGGGCGGCCCTTGAAGCCAATCTGGTGCGGCTGCTTGCCCGCGAACTGCCCAGTCACCAGGACAGCCAGGTGTTCTTCTGCTCCAGCGGCACTGAAGCCATCGAGGGGGCACTGAAGTTTGCGCGTGCCTGGCGGCCCGGCACCAAGTACAGCATCTCTTTCAACAGTGGCTATCACGGCAAAACTCTGGGCAGCCTGAGCCTGACGCCCAACCCTGAGTATCAGGATGTCTTCCGCCCACTGGTGCCTGGAGCCGTCACCTGTCCCTACGGCGACCTGGACGCGCTCTCGGCGCTGATCCGGCGCCTGGGGCCTGACAAGGTGACCTGTGTGGTGGTTGAACCCATCCAGGGAGAGGGAGGCGTGAATATTCCCCCTGAAGGCTTCCTGCGCGGCCTGGGAGAGCTGTGCCGGCGCCACGGCATTGTCGTCATCGCAGACGAGATTCAGACCGGTCTGGGACGGACCGGACATTGGTTCGAGTCGGCGGCCCACGGGCTGGATCCGGATATTGTGACGCTGGCCAAGCCGCTCGGTGGGGGGCTGGTCGCGGTCGGCGCTACTATCGTGCGCCACGCCATCTACAAGAAAATGCTGGGTGGCCTGAGCAGCAAACGGCACAGCAATACCTTCGGGGGCGGGGCCCTGGCCATGGCGGTCGGCCTGCGCAGCCTGGAACATCTGATCGAGACCGATCTGCCCCGGCGCAGCCTTGAACTGGGCGAGGTGGGTCTGCGCCATCTGCAGAGCCTGCGGGCGCGCTATCCTCGCCTGCTTCAGGAGGTACGCGGTCAGGGCCTGCTGCTGGCGATGCAGTTCCAGCCGGTGGTCGGCATTCCACTGCCTGGACCCGTCAAGGAGCTCGTCTACGAGGGCACGGCCATCCTGGCACTCAGGGAGCTGCATCAGGCGGGCGTCATGGCCAACCTGAGCCTGAGCAGCAAGCGGACGGTGCGTCTGACTCCGGCGCTGGACATGCCACGTGACGTCTTCGAGATCATGTTTGGCCGCGTCGATACCTTCGCGGCGCGCAATCCGGCTTCCCGCAACCTTCTGACTAACACTCCCGCGGGCGTCACCATGAGCCTGGCAAAATTTGCGGCCAGCAAACCCAAGAAGCGCACGCCCAGCGACGGCTGACACTGCGCTGCGGCCTGGTTGCAGCGGGAGCTTCTGAAGAGGGCCAGAGACGGGTCCAGGGAATTGACGCTCCCTGGGCCTTCTTTCTAGGCCAGCCCGCAGGCACGCTGGAGTAACAGATGGACCTCATCTCTGGGCAGACGCCGGGCACGAAGTGGAAGGTCCGCCGGCAGGGTGCTCAGCCCAGGAACGATAGGGGCGTAGCGGAACTCCGGCCGTGCGATCAGGTCGCGCCCTGCGGTCAGCGCGACCACAAAGTCGAGCTGCAGTTCAAAATGGGCATTGAGCTCGGTGCGCAGGGACCCCGGGTCTCCAGCCAGCAGGGCCAGGAGCGCGGGGTGTGGCTCAAACCCGTCTTCCAGGTCGCTCAGGATCCGGGCCGTGTCGATAAACACGCCTGCCCCCGGCAGCGCGTACCCGCTGATGCGCCGCCGCGCCGTTTCGGGCGCGTCACCACGGACCAGCGAGACCCTACGGCCTGCCCGCTGAGCCCCCGACAGCAGAGACCACAGGCGTCCCAGGCTGGAGTAGCGGGCCAGTTCCAGATAGCCGGCTGGTTTTGCTGGGATGGGCCGCGTGGGCCGCTCGCCTCGGTCGGTCACCTCTGCATGCTAGCGGGCCCGGGCAGGTGAAAGGCGCAGGGACGCGGGTCCCGCTGCAGGGTGGATGTGCAGCGCAGATCTCAGGGCTGCCTCACAGCACCAGTACGCCCTGATGCTTGGCTTTTTCCTGCGGCTCCACGTGAATGGTCACATTGGCTCCGCCAATTTCGACCTGTATGGCGTCCTCCAGACGGTCACAGATCAGGTGGGCCTCGCTCACCGACATCTCTCCGGGCACAACCATATGAAACTCGACAAAAGTAACCTGACCGGCCTGACGGGTCCGCAGGTCGTGGATCTCCAGCGCTCCGGCTGCGTGAATGCTCATCAGCTCACGCAGCCGCCGGGTCGTTTGAGGATCGGCGATATCCATCAGTCCTCCAACACTGTCACGCACCAGATGCCAGCCGCTCCAGAGAATATTGATCGCCACCAGAACGGCCAGCAGGGGATCAAGGATGTACCAGCCTGTCATACGTGCCAGGAGAACGCCGATCAGCACCCCGACACTGGTCACCACGTCCGTCAGGAGGTGGCGTCCATCGGCCTGCAGGGCAGGAGACCGGACTGCGCGCGCTGCTCGCAGCAGGAAGCCGGCCCAGACCGCATTCAGCACGCTGGCCCCCAGATTCACCGCCAGACCCGAGAGCGGCGCAGCTTTGATAGAGGGGTTCTGCAGCGCAGGAACCGCTTCGCGCAGGATCGTCACAGCGGCCAGGACAATCAGGACGCCTTCTGCGACCGCACTGAAATATTCAGCTTTGGTATGGCCATATGGATGATTCGCGTCGGCTGGCCGGGCGGCAATGCGTAAGGCGACCAGTGCGGCAAGAGCTGCCGCCACATTGATCACACTTTCCAGCGCATCCGAGTACAGCGCAAGGCTGCCGGTCATGACATAGGCCAGGAACTTGAGACCAAGCACGACAGTGGCCACCACCACGCTGCCCAGCGCTATGTGTATCGTGCGGTCCATACCTTGGATGAGGCTAACAGGATTAGGCGACCCAAATACCGTGCCCTGGCCAGGAACAAAGGGTGTAATGCTCAGTACATGAACAGCATCCAGTAGCGGTTATTGCGTTCGGTCCAGCGCGAAACCCGGACCCCCCGACCCTGAACATGGTTATATTTCACGTCGCCGTTGCTCAGCGTCTGAGAGGCGTGATACCCGAACTGCCGCAGCTTTGCTTTGAGCGTCAGTTCGAAGGTCCGGGACGCCTGACCTTCTGGAGCTGTCCAGATCTCGAAGCGCACTCCAAGCGAGTGATACTGCTGAATTTCTGCTGCGTAGGCAGTGTATTTGCGCCCGCTACAGACTCGTTTTGCTCCTGCGGGGCGGTTGAACAGGCTGTTCATCACCCGGCCCGCCGGATCACAGGCCGGCTGGGCAGCCGCACTGTGT
Source organism: Deinococcus deserti VCD115 (assembly GCF_000020685.1). NCBI lineage: Bacteria > Thermotogati > Deinococcota > Deinococci > Deinococcales > Deinococcaceae > Deinococcus > Deinococcus deserti. The sequence goes on from NC_012526.1 coordinate 1,366,444, forward strand.
GCAGGAACAGAACTCAGAGGCACCAGGGTCAGCAGAGAAACCAGAACAGGACGGGTCAGGCGTGATGAACTCATAGTTCAGGCGTCCAGCCCAGCAGAATGAAACCCCAGAACGACATTGAACTCATGCTAGTCGTCCACGTTGAACGGCAGAAGAGAGCGGGCCCGCAGTCAGGGGCTCACGCCTTAATCTGCCGTTTACCTTCAGGGGTGGTTGCTGTCTGGGTCCTGATATTCGTCGGCATGGACGTTGATCGTAGGATGGCGTTTTTCAAATTGAACACACAGCACGCCGTTCGCAAGAGTGGCCTGACCCGACTGCGGCACGATTTCCACCGGGAGTCCCAATGTGCGGCTGAAAACGCCGTGAGGCCGCTCTGCGCTGAGGCGGCCCTGGGGCGCAGGGCGCTCGCCAGAAATGGTGACGCTTTCGCCGGTCTCATGCAGAGCCAGGCTGTCAGGGACGACCCCAGGCACATCCAGGTGCAGGGTGATGTGGCTGTCGGAGTCTGTCCAGTCGGCCAGCGGCACCCAGGGTCCGCTGCTGGTCAGGGCTTCCACGCCTTCACGCAGGGTCATCAGATGTTGCAGGCGGCTCAAAACCGGCTCGTTCATGCTCAGTACGCTACCACTGCTTTTTGAGAGCTTGCCAGCCGTGAGGGAACGACCAGGCAGCAGCTTCCTGCCCTACGTGTTCCAAGCCCTGCCTTTTGGCGCCACAAACGGTGACTCTGCGCTCCAGGCAGCCCCGTCAACGCACCGCAGGGCAACTGCCTTACAATCCGGCCCGTGAGCCCGGTGATTCCCATTCTGACTGCCCCCACGGCGGCTGGCAAAACAGCGTTGGCACTGGCGCTGGGCAAAGACATGCCGGTGGAGATCGTGGCTGCTGACGCCTTCACGGTCTACAGAGGGCTGGACATCGGGACGGCCAAGCCGACCCCCAGTGAGCGTAGTGCTGTACCTCATCATCTGATTGATATTGCCCGGGTCACCGAAAATTACGATGTGGCCCGCTTCGTCCGGGACGCGGAGGCGGCCTTGCACGACATCCTGGCGCGTGGGCGTCAGCCCCTCGTGGTGGGTGGCACCGGCTTTTACCTGCGAGCGCTCATGCGCGGTATGCCGCTGACTCCTGCCTCCGACCCGAACCTGCGCGCGGCCATCGAGGCTGAACTCCTTGACCGCGGTCTTGACGCCCTGCTGCTGGAAATCGCGGAGCGTCTCCCCGCCGAGGCGGCAAGAATGGAGCGAAATCCGCGCCGGGTCGTGCGTGCTCTGGAGATCTACCGCAGCACCGGGCGTTTCCCAGGAGAATTTGGAACCTTACCTCCAGCATTCCGGTATGAGGTCACCGCTTTTACCCGGCCCGGCCCGGAACTCGAAGCGCGGATGCACGCCCGCGTGCAGGCCATGCTGGAAGGAGGCTGGCCACAGGAAGCACGGTGGTTGGCCGCGCAGGTGTCCCCTGGCACAGTGCCGAGGCCAACTGCCTGGCAGGCCCTGGGATATCCGGAGGCACTGGCAGTGGCGGAAGGGGCGATGAATATGCAGCAGGCTGCCGAGGCAATAGTGAAGGCGTCCAGGCAGTATGCCCGACGGCAACTGACCTTCGCCCGGACCCAGTTGGGTGCCGTGATACAGACAGTGGACGGAGCCCACACCGAACTGCGCCAGCGTCTTGGTGTTGTATAGGTCCCTCAGGACACAAGAAAGCCTAAAGAGCGGAGCAGACGCCTTCGCCGCCTAGAATTAGGAGGTAGACGACGCTTTTCCGCCCCAGGTTCCGGCGGGTCCCGGCATAGGAGAGAGTGCCTCCTGGCCGGACCCTTTTTCCTCACACTTCAGGGAGCAGGCATGAAACCACGTGTACTGGGCATGATTCTCGCTGGTGGCCAAGGCTCGCGTCTGGCACCGCTGACACAGAAGCGCAGCAAGCCTTCGGTTCCGTTTGGCAGCAAATACCGCATCATTGATTTCGCCATCAACAACTTCATGAACAGCGGTGTGTTCTCCATCTACGTCCTGACTCAGTACAAGGCGCAGAGCCTGACTGAACATATCCAGCGCGGCTGGCGTTTCGGTACCTTCCTCAGCGACTACTTCATCACACTGGTTCCGGCACAGATGTACCGCTACGAGGAACTGGGCGCAGTCTGGTACCGCGGCACGGCCGACGCGGTGTATCAGAACATGCATCTGATCGATAACTTCGACGCGGATTACGTGGCGATCTTCAGTGGCGACCACATCTATAAGATGAACGTCGAACATATGCTCGAAAAGCACATCGAGTCCCGCGCCGACGTGACAATCGCGGCCTATCCCATGCCACGCAGCCAGGCCCACCAGTTTGGCGTGATGCAGGTGGACGCGGGTTGGCGCGTCACCGAATTTCTGGAAAAGGTGCCGGACCCGCCTGGCCTGCCGGAAAATCCGGACCTGTCGTTGACCAGCATGGGCAATTACATCTTCTCGCGGCGCGCCCTCGAAGAACTGCTGCACACCAGTATCAGTGGTCAGGAAGATGGCTTTGACTTCGGGCATAACGTGATTCCTAGAGCCCTGGCAGACGGCTATCACGTCCAGGCTTACGACTTTCACCGCAATCCTATTCCGGGTCAGTCCAATCCAAACCTGTACTGGCGGGATGTCGGCACCATCGACGCCTACTACGAAGCCAATATGGATCTGATCAGCATCAATCCGGAATTCGATATCTACAATCCCAGCTGGCCCCTGCGCACCAGCAGCGAGTTTTCGCCACCTGCCAAGTTTGTGCACGAAAGCGATGGCCGAAAAGGACAGGCCTTCAACTCGGTGATGGCCGGCGGAGTGATCATCAGCGGCGCCACGGTGCGCGACAGCGTGCTGGGCCGCAACATCAGGGCGCACTCGTACGCGCTGATCGAGAGTTGCGTCCTGTTTGACGACGTGGAGGTCGGGCGGCACAGCCACCTGAACCGCGCCATTGTAGATAAGAATGTCAAAATTCCGCCGGGTACCAAAATCGGCGTCGACCATGACCATGACCGCGAGCGTGGGTTCACCGTGACAGAAAGCGGTGTGGTCGTGGTGCCCAAGAGCTATACCTTCTGAGCACCTGTTTCGGCCCTTATCCGCTCAGCGCGGCACGTACCGTCTGCACGATCTTTTCGCCGTAGGCTTCCAGCCTCTTAGGGCCCAGACCCGGCAGGCCCCGCAGCTCATCAATGCTGCGGGGCTGGCGTTGTGCCACGGCCTCGAGCGTGGCGTTGGGAAAAACCAGAAAAGCACTGACGCCGGCCTCGCTGGCCAGATCGCGCCGCGTGGCCCGCAGCGCCTCCGCTACAGCCTCAATGCGGTGCTGGTCCGGGAGACTCTCGCCGCCTGACGTTACGCCTGCTGGGGCCTCGGTGGCCCGCCGGGACCCGCTCAGGATGTCCAGCACCGCCCGGTTGCCGGCCACGCCTCGGTCAGGGGGCGTAGCCTGGACACCTGACGCACCACCAAGATCACGCACCACCTGCAGCACCTCGTCGCCGTAATCAGCAAGTTTCCGCTGCCCAACGCCGCTGACGGTGCCCAGGGCAGCGTGGCTCCCGGGCCGCGTCTCGGAGACTGCCTTGAGGGTAGCGTCGGTAAAGATCACGTACGGAGGTACACCCTGCTCCCGCGCCTTGCTCAGTCGCCATTGACGCAGCGCCTCGAACAGCGGCTGATCCTGCGTGCTGACCGCGGTGCGGCCTGACCGTGCCGAGTCGCGCTTGCGCACCCGCTCGCGTGGCTGGAGGCTGTCCTCTCGCAGCGCGAGCTTCGCTTCTCCTTTCAGAATGGCCCGGGCTTTGCCGGTCGCACTCAGGCCATGGTATTCACCTGATGTCAGATACCCCAGGCTGGTGAGCTGCCTGAGTACGCCCCGCCAGAACCGTTCGTCGTGTTCGCGTCCCACTCCGAAGGTCGGCAACTGGTGGTGTCCCATGGCCAGAACCTTCTCGGTCTCGCGGCCCAGCAGAACATCCGTCAGATGGGCTGCTCCGAACCGGTTACCGGTCCGGATGGCGGCAGAAAGTGCCATCTGCGCCTCGCGGGTCGCGTCCTGCACGCGCGGTGGACTCAGGCAGACGTCGCAGTTCCCGCACGGCTCGCGGAGGTGTTCGCCAAAGTACTCAAGCAGAAGCTGCCGCCGGCAGGTCGCCGCCTCGCAGTAGGTCAGCAAGGCGTCGAGCTTGCCAGCCTCGACACGTTTGACGTCCTCGGGAGCGTCACTTTGCGCCAGCATCCGGCGAACATTGACCACATCAGCCAGTCCGTAGACCATCCACGCGGTGCTGGGCAGCCCGTCGCGCCCGGCGCGGCCGGTTTCCTGGTAGTACCCCTCCATGCTTTTGGGCAGGTCCAGGTGCGCCACGAACCGCACATTGGGCTTATCGATTCCCATCCCGAAGGCCACTGTGGCCACCACGATCAGGCCTTCTTCGTTCAGGAACCGCTCCTGCGCCTGGTTACGCTCACGGGGCGAAAGGCCGGCGTGGTAGGCGACCGCATCTACTCCCTGCGACTGCAGCCAGCGCGCCGTTTCCTCGACAGATTTGCGAGAGAGGCAATACACGATCCCGGCGTCGCCCGGATGCTCAGCGCGGATGAAGTCAAGCAGCTGTGTCTTGGGGCCTTCCTTGGCCGTGACCCGGTACTGAATATTCGGGCGGTCAAACGAGCTGACGAAACGCGGAGCGCCGTGCAGCTGCAGCACACGGAGCATGTCCGCCTGGGTGCGCTCGTCTGCGGTGGCGGTCAGTGCCAGCCGGGGAACGTAAGGAAAACGCTGAGGCAGCACGTGCAGCTGCCCGTACTCGGGCCGGAAATCATGTCCCCACTGCGAAACGCAGTGCGCCTCGTCAATGGCAAACAAGGCCACCTGTGCACGCTCGAGCAACTCCAGGGTGCGCGGCAGCAGCAGCCGTTCGGGAGCCACATACAGCAGGTCGAGCTCACTTTCCAGCAGCGCCTGCTCGACCTCGCGCACGCCATCGGCAGTCAGGCTGGAGTTCAGGAACGCTGCACGGACGCCGAGCTGGCGCAGGGCGTCCACCTGGTCCTTCATCAGCGCAATCAGCGGAGAGACCACCACGCCTGTGCCCGGGCGCAACAGACTTGGCACCTGATAACACAGACTTTTTCCGCCGCCAGTCGGCATCAGGACCAGCGCGTTGCCCCCATCGGTCACTGTCCGGACGATTTCGGCCTGAACGCCGCGGAACGCGCTGTAACCCCAGACCCGGTTCAGGACCTCCAGGGCTTGGGTAGGTGAAGCGGGGGAGACAGCAGTCATCACCTCCAGCATAGCGCGTTATGTCATTAGCGTAATGAAGTTGTCGGGGCCTCGGTCTGGAGCATCAGCTGCATGTACACGGTGTCCAGCCAGCGATCGAATTTTCGCCCGACCTGCGAAAGCCGGCCGACGACCACAAACCCGAAATTCTCGTGGAAACGGATACTCGCGGCATTTTCTGCGTCAATGACACCCAGCATGACGTGCAGGCTCCGTTCCCTAGCGTCTGCAAGCAAGGCGGCCATCAGCGCCCGTCCTATGCCACCGCCGCGCCCACCGGCGTGCACGTATACGCTGTGCTCCACAGTCCCTGCGTACCCAGCTTTGTCGCGGTAGGGCCCGTAGGTCGCCCAGGCCACCACCCTACCTTCCTGCTCAGCCACCAGCACCGGCCAGCCTGCCTGCTGCTTGTGGTCAAACCAGGTCAGCCGGGACTCCAGACTGACGGGCGCCAGATCATAGGAGGCCGTGGTATTCACAACCGCTTCGTTGTAGATCTCCAGAATGGCGGGGACGTCAGCCCGGTCAGCGCGGCGCACAGTCACATCGGCGGTCATTCAGGTAGTAAAGCAGCTTCATGAGCCTCCTGAATACCCGTTGTCCGGCAGGACTATACCTTCAGGTCTTCGCTGCGTGTACCGAAGCGCTCTTCAAGAAATCGCTGATGCGTCAAGAGGTCCTGACTGCTGACTTTCAGGGCCCCGCCCAGTAGCTCCTGCACAGCGCCCAGCAGCAGGTCCAGCTGTTCTCTGAGCAGTTCACCACCGGTTTTTCCATCCTGAAGGGGTGTCACTTCCGCCTGGACACTGGGGAGCTTCAGATAGGCCTGGACAGCAGTGGGTGCGTAATCCTCACGGATAGCCTGCGCCAGGTAGGCCCCCTCACTACTGGTCTGTCCTCCAGCTTGCAGATGCGTGAGGACTTCCTTAGTCCGGAGGTCCAGCGCCACGAGCTGTGCCCGGATATCCGCAGGAAGACCTTCGTTCCGGTACAGGGCCTCCAAGGCACTGGCCGGTCCGCCGAGAGGAGCAGCTTTTGCAGTTGAATGTGATGGTTCGGCTTTGCGCTTGCTGGTATTTGCCGTTGTTGCCCGGACCGTTGAGACTTCCCCTTCAGGTGATAACCAGTTCCGTTCACCAGGCCACATCTGCCCCCCTGTGTGCTCTGGCAGGGCTCCTGCGGCTCCTGAGGGCTGACGATGGTGCCGGCGCGATCCCGATGACCCCTGGCTCAACAGCCAGAACGCCGCCATAACAGCCAGTGGGTACATGATCCACTGGGCGCCCAGCGCACTGAATACCAGCGCGGCCAACAGTCCGGTAAACAGGGCAGCCCTGCGTTTGTGCCACTTGCCAAAAGCCTGGGAGCCAAAGAAACCCAGGAGCATGCCAGCTGCCGGATGCACCACCCAGTCTGCGCCCAGAAGGGCTGCCAGAACCACCAGGCCGGACGCACGGACTACAGTTCTGGCACTGGTACCCTGCGACCTGAACATCACCGAAGAAAAGTAAATTACGGCGAAGATGGCCAGAGGCAAGGCCAGCCAGTTCAGAACATCGGGCATCAGAGTGTTCCTCCGAGAGTCGCGCCGTTCATATGGTCAGGGTACGTGGCAAACCACCTTGCAGTTCCCCCGAATGTGGAAATAACGGATTTGACGTGAAAGGGCAGGAACCTCTGACTGGCGGAAGCGGGCAGGAGGAAGCTACCCCCTGCTGTGCAGGGGTCAAAGCGAGGGCAGTAATGCACAGCATCGGAGTGTAATCCGCTCTCGATTGCCGTCTGTCACTGGCAGGACTTTGTAAACGTTCAGGGTTCGGGACAAATCCATGACATAGGTCATCACTGCAGTGCCAATCCCCTGCCCACGAGCGTCATCGTGCGTGACTACGTTTTCGATCAGTCCGTACGGTCGCGCCCCTTGCGTCAGGTTGCGTCATCACGCCGCGCAGATCATCGGGGCGACCGAGGCACAGACACAACGAGGAAATGGCGGAGTTACAAGGGCGATCCTGCAGACTGCTCTGGCCTGGTGACAGGAAATCGAGCCCGGGATTCGTAATGAATCTCGGTAACGCTGAATGACTCTCACATCCTGGCCGTATTACGCTCAGGTCGCTGATTGCAAGCTTGCCTGGCACCCTTCAGACCACTGAATGAGACAGGAGGCCGGGTATGACCCGGCCTCCTGTGACTGCTTCGTTCTGTTACAGCTTCGTTTACTTGCGGAAGCTGGGGTTGAGCACTTTTTTGCGCAGGCGGATGCTCTGCGGCGTCAGTTCCACCAGCTCGTCGTCGGCAATGTACTCCAGCGCGTCTTCCAGGCTCATGCGCTTGGGCGGGATCAGGGTCAGGGCTTCGTCGGCACCGCTGGAACGAACGTTGGTCAGCTTCTTGTTCTTGCAGACGTTGACGTTCATGTCCTGCTCGCGGGCGTTTTCACCCACGATCATGCCCACGTACACTTCCTGACCAGCGTCGATGAAGAAGCTGCCGCGGTCCTGCAGTTTCCAGATGCTGTAGGCAAAGGCTACGCCATCTTCCATGCTGACCAGCGAGCCGTTCTGGCGGGTCTTGAGTTCCCCGGCCCACGGTGCGTACCCGTCAAAGATGTGGCTCATGATGCCTTCACCCTGGGTCATGCTCAGGAACTGGGTGCGGAAGCCGAACAGCGCGCGCGACGGAATCTTGAATTCCACTCGGGTACGCGAACCCTGGGGTTCCATGTTCACCATCTGTCCCTTGCGGGCACCCAGCACACCAATCACGGTGCTGGAGTGGTGATCCGGCACGTCGATGACCAGATGCTCGATCGGCTCGTGCTTCTCGCCGTCGATCTCGCGGATGATCACCTGGGGCGCGCCGACCTGCACTTCATAACCCTCGCGGCGCATGGTTTCCAGCAGGATCGAGAGGTGAAGTTCCCCGCGCCCGCTGACTTTGAATTCGTCAGGGCGGATCTCTTCGACCTTCAGCGACACGTTGGTCATCACTTCGCGCTTGAGGCGGTCGTTGATGTGGCGCGAGGTGACGTACTTGCCTTCCTTACCGGCAAACGGTGAGGTGTTGGGCTGGAAGATCATGGAGACGGTCGGCTCGTCCACAGTGATGATGGGCAAGGCTTCAGGATCCGCCAGGTCAGCTACGGTCTCGCCGATCTGCGCGTCCTCGATGCCTGCCAGAGCCACGATATCCCCGGCTCCGACCTGATCGACCTCGATACGGCGCAGGCCCATGTGGGTGAAGGGCTGCACGACGCGGGACTTGGTCATGGTCCCGTCCTTGTGCATCAGCTGCACAAACTCGCCCTTCTTGACGGTGCCGCGCTGAACCCGGCCCAGCACGATGCGGCCCAGGTACTCGGAGTAGTCCAGGTTGGTCACCAGCATCTGGAAAGGAGCTTCCAGGTCTACGCTGGGAGCGGGAATCTGCTCGAGCACCATCTCGAACAGCTCGTGCATGTCTTCCTGCGGGTTGTTCAGGTCCTTGAACGCCTTGCCTTCACGTGCAATGGCATACAGGATCGGAAAGTCGAGCTGGTCGTCGTTGGCGCCCAGTTCAGCCATCAGGTCGAAGGTCAGGTTGACCACTTCTTCAGGGCGTGCGTCCTGGCGGTCGATCTTGTTGATGACCACGATGGGCTTGAGACCCAGCTCAATGGCCTTGCGCAGCACGAATCGGGTCTGGGGCATGGGGCCTTCGGCCGCGTCTACCAGCACCAGCGCGCCGTCCACCATGCCCAGCACGCGCTCGACTTCACCGCCGAAGTCGGCGTGTCCTGGCGTATCCACGATGTTAATCTTCACGCCGTTGTATTCGACGGCCGTGTTCTTGGCGAGAATGGTGATGCCACGTTCCTTTTCCAGGTCGTTGCTGTCCATGGCCCGCTCTGCGATTTCCTCGCCGTGGCCGAGCTTGAGGGTCTGCTTGAGCAGCCCGTCCACCAGTGTGGTCTTGCCGTGGTCAACGTGCGCAATAATGGCGATGTTCCGGTATTCCATAAATCTTCTCGCTCCTCGTGCCGAGCCTTGAGCAGCCAGCCGTGCGCTGGAATGTCTTCAGCTCTCTTCTCAGGCATAAAAAAGCCCGCCACACGATCGCGGGGCGGGACACCCAAACGTAGATTTTAGCAGATCGGAAGGGGGACACCGCGGATGTTGCCCTGGACGGGCCAGTGTGCCCAGGTGCAACCGCAGTTTTCGCCTGCATTTGTATGGTCGTCCGGGAGCCACTATCACGTGAGGCACGCAAGACTCTGCTACCCTGGAGGCAACCTAACGGGCGTTAGTTTTTCGCGGCTTTGCATCAAGATGCCGGCCCTGCCTGTCTCCCCTGGAGGTGCCTCATGAAGACCAAGAACGAGTGGTTGCAAAGTGTCTACGAACCTGCGGCTCAGAAATTTCCGGAGCGCAAGTACAACTTCAAGAACCTCTCGGATATGGAGCCCGAGCCGATCTATACGGCCGACGACCTGGATGGCTGGGACGCGGAACGCGACCTTGGGTATCCCGGAGAGTTCCCGTACACCCGGGGCGTCCAGCCCAGCGTGTACCGCGGCAAGCTCTGGACCATGCGCATGTTCGCGGGCTTCGGCAGCGCCGAGCAGACCAACGAACGCTTTCACTCGCTGCTCAAGGCCGGTCAGACTGGCCTGTCCACCGCCTTCGACCTGCCCACCCTGATGGGGTATGACTCCGACCATCCCTTCAGCCGAGGAGAAGTCGGGAAGTGCGGTGTGGCTGTCAGTTCTCTGGCTGACATGGAGATCCTGTTTCAGGGCATCGACCCTGAACTGGTCACGACCTCCATGACCATCAACTCGCCGGCCAACGCCATCTGGGCCATGTACATCGCCAACGCCCAGAAGCAGGGCAAAGACCTGAGCAAGGTCGGCGGCACCATTCAGAACGACATCCTGAAGGAATTCATTGCCCAGAAGGAGTTCATCTACCCACCCGCACCCAGCGTGAAGCTGGTCATCGATACCTTCGAGTGGGGCCCCAAGGTCGTGCCGCGCTGGAACTTCATCTCGGTCAGCGGGTACCACATCCGCGAGGCCGGTGCGACCGGCGTGCAGGAACTGGCGTTTACACTGGCCGACGGCTTTCATTATGTAGAAAAGGCGCTGGAACGTGGCCTGAACATCGACGAGTTCGCCCCGCGCATCTCGTTTTTCTGGGACATCCACAACGACTTTTTTGAGGAGATCGCCAAGCTGCGTGCAGCCCGCCGGATCTGGGCGCGTCAGATGCGCGACCGCTACGGGGCCAAGAACCCCAAGAGCTGGATGCTGCGCACGCACTCGCAGACTGCTGGTGTCTCCCTGCCAGCCCAGCAGCCACTGAACAACATCGCGCGTGTGGCCATTCAGGCGCTCGCGGCGGTGCTGGGCGGTACTCAGAGCCTGCACACGGACGCCTTCGACGAAGCGCTGGCCCTGCCCACCGAGGAAAGCGCCGCGATTGCTCTGCGCACCCAGCAGATCATCGCCTATGAAACCGGCGTGGCCGGTGTGGTCGATCCACTGGCCGGAAGCTACTATGTCGAGAAGCTCACCAACGATATCGAAGCTGCTGCCATGGGTTACATCGAGCAGATCCGCATGATGGGCGGCGTGGAAGCCGGTATCGACAACGGTTTTTTCCAGCTGGAAATGGCAGAAGCTGCCTACCGCTACCAGCGCGAGGTCGAGACCAAGGACCGGTTGATCGTGGGCGTCAACGAGTTCGTGCAGGACGCGGTGGAAGTCCCGCTGCAGATCATCGATCCGCAGGTCGAGGAATTGCAGGCCCGGCGCCTGGCCCAGGTTCGCCGCGAACGCGACCCGCAGCGGGCAACCGCCGCGATCGAAGCCCTGCGGGACACGGCCGTGACCGGCGCCAACTCCATGCCCGCCTTCCTGGAATGCGCCCATGCCTACGTCACGCTGGGCGAGCAGATGGACGTGCTCAAGACCGTGTACGGCGAATACACCGAACCCGTTCTGGTGTAAGGAGCCAAAAGAAGCAGCCCCGCTTGAGTTATGGCGGGGCTGCTTCTTTGTTTCCTACAGCGTTAGTGCCAGCTCCACTGCTTCGCGGAGGCCGCCTTCATCCACATGACCCACGGTATGCCGCGCGGCGTCCCGGGCCGGCGCGTCGGCATTCCCCATGGCCACGGGATGTCCAACAACTTTCATGGCCGAGACATCGTTCTCGCCGTCACCGACCATCATGGCGCGGTCCAGGGAAATTCCGTACTGCGCGGCGATCCGCCGTATGGCACTGCCTTTACTGATGCCGGCGCGCGTGACGCTGATGAACATTACGTCCGGCATGCCTGGGCTCCCGGCAGGATGCAGATCCAGGCCTTCATGAGGGCCAGCGACCACGAGTTCTTCCTGTTCACGCGGCACCACCCATTGGGTGCGCACCGGAGTGCCACGAAGCTCCTCTGGAGCCTGAGGCTCGTAAGGTACGCCCAGCAGAGCAGCGTGGCGGCGCGCCAGTTCGCCGGGGTGGGTCACGGCCACCTCAACGTCGGAATAGACTTCCAGCAGGCGCCCAGTGGCCCGCGCGCGTTCCAGGAGCCCAGGCAGCGCTTCAGGGGGGAAGGTCTCTGACATGCTTTCGCCGCTTGATGCGTGAACCACGCTGGCACCGTTCTGGAACACGTGCCAGCCGTCAGGGTCGAGCCTCCGGGCGTAGTCCAGCGCATGACCAAGGGCAGGGCGGCCACTGCACAGCACGATCCTCACACCCCGCGAGCGGGCGCCTTCCAATGCCTTCCAGACATCGTCCCTGACCTCATTGCGGGTGCCCACCAGGGTCCCGTCTACATCCACACCGATCAGACCAAGCATCCGGGCAGTGTAGGGTCTGGCGGGCAGGTGTTGCCCTGATGTTCCAGACGGGCTAGCTGCTCAGGGGCCGCGACCAGGTCCCTTCCCGGTCGAGAACCGCCTCACCGCCGACATGAACTGCCCGCACGTCGTGACCCTGAATCTCGATCTCGACTTCCACTTCGCCTGGTGTCCCCATGGCGTGTCCCTGATTAATCAGCCCGCACGCGCGTTCGCCCCTGACGGGCAGCCGACCCTGCGATGCGAGCAGGCCCAGCAGAGCGCCAGCAGCGCTGCCCGTCACCGGGTCTTCGGGAATGCCGACGCGAGGCGCAAAGTCTCTCGTGGCAAACCGGTTGACACCCACTGGGGCATACGCATACAGGCTGACGACATCCAACGCTTCGGTGAGGCTGTGGATACGCGAGAAGTCTGGTTCCAAGCCGTCCAGAATCAACCGGTCCAGTAGAGGGACCACGACGCTCCACCCGCCTGTGCTTGCGGCAGCCAGCGGCAATCCCCGGTGGATCATGCGTGAGTCGATTCCCAGGACCTCTGCCAGCTCTCCGCGCAGGCTTGGTGGCACAGAACGGGTCTGCAGTGCGGGCTGCCGCATCCAGACCTTGCTGGGCACACCCGCCTGACATTCCAGACGCAGCGGTACTCGGCCGGCCAGGGTTTCCAGATGCAGGGATTGCCCTGTCCAGTGCCCGTTCTGCGCCAGAACAAGACCCAGAGCAACGGTCGCGTGACCGCAGAATTCAATTTCCTGCGTAGGCGTGAAATACCGGACCCGAACGGCACCCGGCGTAAGTCGCGTCGCGAACACTGTTTCGGGCGTGCCGACGAATGCGGCAAGCTGCTGCATTTCCTGTTCGCTCAGGTCAGAAGCATCCAGCACCACCCCAGCCCGGTTGCCCATTCCCGGGGTATTGGTAAAAGCGCAGACCTCGCTGTAGGCGATCATAGGCACAGCTTAGCTCAGCAATGCAAGAGAAAGAGAACACTAAAATCACGATCTTGAGATATCGTGAAGAAATTCACATAGAGTAAGGGACATGGATCATTTTATTATCTTCCCTGAGTCCGACGCAAAAGAAGGGCTGTGACAAGTGTTCACAGCCCCTATCCGTTTGTCAGCTCACGGCCGCATTCGCGTGAGCATACGCGGGAAAGGAATAGCCTCCCGGATGTGGTCGATGCCGCTGATCCAAGCAATCACCCGTTCAAGTCCCATCCCGAATCCAGCATGAGGCACGCTGCCCACCCGGCGCAGGTCCAGGTACCAGTCAAAGGCTTCCAGCGGCAGCCCTTCATGCTCGATACGGGATTTGAGGAGGTCGTAGTCGTGGATGCGCTCGGAGCCGCCGATGATTTCTCCATAGCCCTCCGGAGCGATCATGTCGTCGCACAGAGCGACCCTGGAATCTTCCGGATCAGGCTGCATATAGAAGGCCTTGATGGCAGCCGGATACTTCTCGATCATGACAGGACGGTCGAAATGGTGCCCAAGGATGGTCTCATGCGGCGCCCCAAGGTCGTCCCCCCACTCGACTGGCTGCACGTCTTCCTGAACGTTAGGGGGCAGATCCTTGTTTTCGATGTGCTGCCTGACAATCTCGAGGGCTTCCGTGTAGGTCACCCTCGGGTAGTTGCCTTCAGCTGCCCCCTTGAGTTTGCTGAGGTCACGCCCCAGCATTTCAAGTTCCACCGTGCATTCGTCCAGCGCCCGGCGGACCAGGAAGCTGACGAACCGCTCCTGTAGGTCCATGTTCTGCTTGTGGTTGCTGGGCGCAACTTCGGGTTCGACCATCCAGAATTCCAGCAGGTGCCGGCGCGTCTTGCTTTTTTCAGCCCGGAAGGTCGGTCCGAACGTGTAGACCTTGCCGAAGGCGAACGCGCCAGCTTCCGCGTGGAGCTGTCCGGTCTGTGAAAGGTACGCCTTGTCCTCACCGAACAGGTCAATCTCAAACAGTTCCGTGGTGCCTTCGGCGGCGTTAGGAGTAAAGAACGGGGCGTCAAAACGTACGAAACCTTCGCTATGAAAAAAATCTACGATGGCGCGCTGGACGCAGTCCCGGATACGCATGATGGCCCAGGGCCGTCGGTGACGGAGCCACAGGTGCCTCTGGTCCATGAGGAACTCGATGCCGTGTTCTTTTGGAGTGATCGGGTATTCGGCGTGGTTCTCGCTGATGGGGGAGAGCCTGCGCACGCTCAGTTCCACTCCGCCAGGTGCGCGCTCGTCGGCACGTACCTCGCCGGTCAGGGTCAGCGCCTGCTCCTGGGTCAGGCGTTTCGCTGACTCGAAGACCTCTTCCTCTACGTCATTTTTGAATACTGTGGCTTGCACGAACCCGCTGCCATCGCGCAGCTTGAGAAACTGAATTTTGCCCTTTCCACTCTTGTCGGTCAGCCAGGCTTGGAGCGTGACTGTCTCACCCACGTGCTGCTTCAGGTCGCGAATATTGCTGATCATCGGCGGTTAGTATAGGCGGGCTGAAAAGAGGGCAGACGAGCTGCAGTATTTTCTTTGCCCTGGCCTGCGCAAGGCTCTCTCGTATAGGCTACAGTGACAGGTTCCATGGAAAATCGACGGTGGTTGCATGCTGAGTAGCATTGATGCCTGTAACGGTGCGAGCATCGGCGCCTGTAACGAATTTTTTCGGTCGCCGCTAGACCGGTAAATATGTTCGTCCTGACGAGAGGAAAGTGGGGTCTGATTTTGAGCCTCTGAGCCCTTCAGCCTTATGACTTGCTGTTGAGGGTGCGTAGGCACGTTAGACCTAGGCCGCACACACACGCTCACACATAAGCACACATCATTCGACAGACCGATTAAGCGAACCAAAATTTCACGATCTGGCATCATCGTGAAAATATTCACTAAAGCGAAACCTCCCGCAACAGTTGATATGCGGGAAGAGGGAAGTGCGTTACTTCAAAGCGTCGTTCATGCCGACAACGTCAGCAACCTTGAGGCTGGCGCCGCCGACCAGAGCGCCGTTCACATTCGGCTTGGCGCAGATTGAAGCGATGTTGTCCGGCTTGACGCTACCGCCGTACAGAATGCGCAGGGTGCCCGCAGCCTCACCGTACTGTTCGGTCAGAGCGCCGCGGATAGCTTCAGCGAGCTCCTCAGCGTCTTCCGCTGTGGCGGTCTTGCCGGTCCCGATCGCCCAGACGGGCTCGTAGGCAATCACCACATCCGTTCCGACTCCTTCGAGGCTGCCACGCAGCTGGGCGAGCGTGTACTGGACGTGCTCACCACGTTCACGCACCTCCAGCCCTTCGCCCACGCAGACGATAGGAGTCAATCCGTGAGCCTGTGCCTGACGTGCCTTGGCGGCCACCACGGCGTCGGTTTCACCGTGGTACTCACGGCGCTCGCTGTGGCCCACGATGGCGTACTTGGCCCCTACGTCCCTGAGCATGGCGGCGCTGATCTCGCCGGTATACGCTCCTGATTCATGCTGGCTGACATCCTGCCCGCCATAAGCCACGCCAGCCGGCAGCCCGGCGGCAAGTGCTGGAAGCATGATGGCCGGGGCCATGACGGCCAGTTCGGCTTCACCCGGTGACAGTGCGGAGGACAGCTCGGCCGCCCAGGCCTGAGCCTCGGAGGGGGTCTTGTTCATTTTCCAGTTCAAGGCCAATAGATTGTTCGGCATTTATAGCTCCTGCCCGTCGAACACGGGCCTCAGAAAGGTTCGGTCATAGCGTGTCACGAAGTCTGGAAGCTGCTTGAAGAGCTTCTGACACACAGGGTCGAGTGCCGACTGCTCGCGGTAGGCTTCGTACGCGGACAGACTCGGGAAGGTGAACAGCGCGTAAGCCACGTCCGACGCGCCTTCCGACGGGAGAAAGTAACCGTGATGCTCCCCTCCGAAGCGGCCCACCAGGGTGATCCACTTGCGGCCGTACGTTTCGAAGTCAGCCAGATGTTCGGCGCGAACTTCGTACCGCAGCAGGCAGGTCACCGCCATTAACGCATCGCTTCGACGCCGGGCAGCGCTTTGCCTTCGAGCAGCTCCAGGCTGGCGCCGCCGCCGGTGCTGATGTGGTCAATCTGGTCGGCCTTGCCACTCTTGTTGATGGCGCTGACCGAATCCCCACCGCCCACGACCGTGTAGGCCTGATTTTTCAGGCTGCCCACGGCGGCAGCGACAGCATTGGTGCCTGCTGCGAACGCCGGAAACTCGAACACGCCCATCGGCCCGTTCCAGAACACGGTCTTTGCGCCGCGCAGCGCTTCGGTGTAGGCCTGCTGGGTGTCCGGACCAATATCCAGGCCCATCCAGCCTTCCGGAATCTGGTCTGCAGGCACAACCCGGGTATCTGCATCTGCAGCGAACCGGTCGGCAGCCACCGCATCAGTCGGGAGCATCAGCTTGTCCCCGAACTGTTCCAGCAGACCGCGGGCGTAGTCGACCTGATCGTCCTCGACCAGGCTGTTGCCGATCACGCCGCCACGCGCCTTGATAAAGGTGAACATCATGCCTCCGCCGATCAGCATGCGGTCTACCTTGGGCAGCAGATTCTCGATGACCTTGATCTTGTCGCTGACCTTTGCGCCGCCGATGATGACCACGTACGGTGACTCCGGAGCCTCGATCAGGCGGCCCAGGGCCTCGACTTCAGTCTGAAGCAGCGTGCCTGCCGCATGAGGAAGCTGGGCGGCCACGCCGCTGACCGAGGAGTGTGCGCGGTGGGCACTGCCGAACGCATCCAGGACAAACGCGTCACCCAGGCGCGCGAGTTTCTGGTTGAGCTCGGGATTGTTCTTCTCCTCACCGGCCTCGAAGCGCACGTTTTCCAGCAGGGCCACCTCTCCGGGCTGCAGTTCCTGCACGGCCTGAAGAGTCTCGTCACTGCCCGGCAGGCTGGCAATGAACTTCACGGGCCGGCCCAGCACCTTTTCCAGCACAGGCGCCACCGGCCTCAGGCTGTACTTGTCTTCCGGGCCGCCTTTGGGCCGGCCGAAGTGGCTCATCAGCACCACCGACGCGCCGGCGCCCAGCAGGGCATTCACGGTGGGCAGGCTGGCGGTCACGCGGGTATCGTCCTGCACCACGCCGTCTTTGACCGGCACGTTGTAATCCACACGAACCAGCACGCGCTTGCCTTTCACGTCCAACGAACTGAGATTCTGCATCTAAACCTCCTGGGAAGATTGAAAAAGGGGAGGCAGAAAGCACGGTTGCCGGCTTTCTGCCTCCCCTTCACGCCGGGGCGGCCTGGCGTGAAGCTGGAACCTCCGCGTGACGCTTGCGGGTACAGCTCCGCGTGTCGCTCCCGGCGCAGCCTGTTTAGGTGCCTTTTTGCTGAACGAGCTGCACGAGGTCGGCAATGCGGTTGCTGTAGCCCCACTCGTTGTCGTACCAGCTGAAGAACTTCACCAGGTTGCCCATGGCCATGGTGAGCCCGCCGTCGATGATGGCGCTGTGGGGGTCGCCCACGATGTCGCTCAGCACGATGGGATCTTCGGTGTAGGCGATGATGCCCTTGTGGCTGCCTTCGGCGGCCTTACGGAACACATCGTTGACCTCGGCGACCGTCACTTCACGGCCCAGGATCACCACAACGTCGCTGATGCTGCCGGTGGGCGTGGGAACGCGCAGGCTGGTGCCGTCGAACTTGCCCTTCAGGGCCGGGTACACCTGGGAGACGGCTTTCGCCGCTCCGGTGCTGGTGGGGATGATGTTCACTGCGGCAGCGCGCGCACGGCGCAGGTCGCTGTGCGGGAGGTCCAGCACGCGCTGGTCGTTGGTGTAGCTGTGGACGGTGGTCATGATGGCCTTCTCGATGCCGAAAGCCTCGTCCAGCAGCTTCATCGGCGCACCCAGGCTGTTGGTGGTGCAGCTGGCGTTGCTGATGATGTTGTGGTTTTTGGGGTCGTAGTCTTGCTCGTTGACGCCCAGCACCACGCTGAAGTCCTCGTTCTTGGCGGGAGCCGTGATCAGGACCTTCTTGGCGCCGCCGGCGAGGTGCTTGCTCGCCCCCTCGCGGTCGGTGAAGATACCGGTCGACTCGATCACGATGTCGGCGCCCAGTTCGCCCCACTTGATGTTGGCGGGGTCGCGCTCGGCCAGCGCCTGGATCTTCTTGCCGTTGACGGTCAGGCTGGCTTCGTCGAACTCGACGGTGCCGTTAAAGCGTCCGGCGGTGCTGTCATATTTCAGGAGTGTGGCGAGGGTACGGTTGTCGGTCAGGTCGTTGATGGCCACGACCTCCACACCTCGCTCTTCAAGAATGCGGAACACCAGACGACCAATGCGGCCAAAGCCGTTAATGCCTACCTTCATGCTGTGCCTCCAGTCTTGAGGGCCTCTCCGCTTGCCGGAGATGATCACCTCGCATATCGCAGTGTAACGCCTCTCGCAAGGGCGCTATTGGTGTGTTCTGGACACCAAAGGAATTCTGAACCTGGTGCAGACCTCCTGACCATACGGCGTTGCTCAGACGCCTGCTGCCGCGTGCGGGATGGCCGGGGCATACTGCGGGCCATGGCTTACTCGCTTCTGGTGATGAAATTCGGCGGGACGAATATGCAGGACGCCCGCGCGATCCGGCACAGCGCCTCCCTGGCCGGGCGTAGTGTGCGCGAGGGCATCCGGGTGGTGGTGGTCGTCTCGGCTATGGCGGGCGTCACCAACGCGCTTCTCAAGCTGGCTGACGCCGCGCAGGCTGGGGATATCGCGGCCGCCAACGATGAAATCGCCGCCATGCGCACCCGGCACTTCACGGCTGCCCAGGAACTTGGCGCCTCGCCCGACAGTGCCACTGTCCGCGAGATTCGCGAAATGCACGAAACCCTGCGTCAGGCGGTGTACGGCGTGTACCTGCTGCGTGAGCTGACGCACCGCTCTCGCGACCTGATCGTGGCTTTCGGTGAGCGCCTGTCCGCGCCGCTGATGGCCCTGGCCCTGGAGCAGTCCGGCCTGCGTGCCCATCACCTGACCGGCGGTGAGGCAGGCATTCTGACCGATGCCCACTTTGGCAACGCCAAGCCGCTTCCCGGCACGTACGAGCGCGTCAAGGACCGCCTCAGCGGTGTGCTGAGCGCTGGCGTCACGCCAGTCGTCGCGGGCTTTATGGGCGAGACCGACAAGGGCGCGACCACCACGCTGGGGCGCGGCGGAACCGACTTCAGCGCCACCATCATCGGCAAGGCGCTGGGTGCCGACGAAGTGTGGGCCTGGAAGGACGTCGACGGTGTCATGAGTGCCGACCCGCGTGTCGTGCAGGACGCCCGCAACATCGAGGTCCTCAGCTACGGCGAGGTGATGGAACTGGCGTATTTCGGCGCCAAGGTGCTGCATCCTCTGGCGGTCACGCCGCTGCAGGAAAGCGGGATCCCGCTGCGGGTCAAGAGCGCCGCCGACCCGGACTTCCCGGGGACCCTGGTGCAGGCCGACGCTCTGGATGACGGCCGCCACCCGGTCAAGGCCGTGACGGCCATTCGCAACGTCAGCATCATCAACGTCAGCGGCGCCGGTGCCCTGGGCGTGCCGGACGTCGTAGCGAGCCTGTTCGCCGCGATTGCCCGTGAAAACATCACCCTGCTGATGGTGTCGCAGAGCAGCTCCATGAGCAACGTTTCGCTGGCCGTGCAGAGCGTTGACGCCGAGCGCACCCTGGGTGCCCTGCGCAGTGCAGTCACTGCGGAACTGCAGGTCGAGGAACAGGCAGGCGTGGCCGTGCTGGCCATCGTGGGCAGCGGCATGCGTGGTCAGCGCGGCGTGGCTGCAGGGCTGTTCAGCGCCCTGGCCCAGTCCGAGATCAATATTCTGATGATTTCGCAGGGAAGCAGCGAGCTCAACATCAGCGTGGCGCTGGACGGCACCCAGGTTGAAGAGGCGACCCGCGCCGTACATCAGGCTTTCCGCCTCGGTGAACTGCCAGCCGCCGTTCACTAAGCTGGCGGCTGTTCACTGCGCGGACCACACCAGCCAGAGCACTCCAGGACGCCCCGTCACAGTTGCGGGGTGTCCGCCTTTTCTGACTCCTTGACCGTCAGGGACGGCCAGCGGGGGCGCATCAGCACGTACAGTCCATACACCCAGGCCGTGCTGGCCAGAAAGCCCACCAGCACATCAGTGGGATAGTGCACGCCCAGGTAGTTGCGGCTCGATCCGATAAGCAGCGCCCACAGCAGGGCCACCAGCGCCACAGGCCAGCGGACGCGTGTTCGCCAGAAGATCAGAGTCAGCGCAATGCTGAAGGCCGCATTCGACATGCTGTGCCCGCTGGGAAAGCTGAATCCCGGTTCCTCCAGAACGGCGCCCATCAGGTCCGGGCGGGGCCGTGAAAACACTGCTTTTGCAGCGAGGTTCAGCAGCGTCGCCCCGATGACACTCAGCACCAGAAACCACCCGTGGGGCCGGCGGTGCTGAAGGGCAAGTAACCACGCGGCCAGCAGAGTCAGAATGGGCAGGACCGGAACGCCAGCCACGGTGGCGAGCGCCTGTGCAGTGGCCGTCAATTCCGGGGTTCGACGTTCGCGGTACCAGTCCAGGATGGCCTGGTCCCAGGCGAAGCCCCCATCCTGAAACACGTCCTTGACCAGATCGGCAATCAGGACCAGGGGGGTCAGAACACCCAAGAGCAGCAGTGCCAGCGCCTTCCAGTGCCGCTTGAGGAAGGGCAGCAGTTCCAGGCGCACACGAGAGAACATCCCCGCCATTACACGCCACAGCCCTGCTGGACTGGCTTACGGGATTCTTTAGCAGACTCCTTCCAGGGCCACCCCGTAAGCCAGTGTGCTGAGCTGCTGGTGCGCGGCTGGCGCATGTGCTCACAGTGGGCCATACCGCACCATAGGGGTACCTCGGGCCGGCCAAGGGTGCCAGCGTGGCAGCGGCCCGACAGGACACGAGCATGCACTTTCATATCGAACTTGCCCAGCAACGGGCGCAGGACCTTCGGCAGGAAGCTGCTCAGCGTCGCCTGATCCGGGAAGCTCAGGCCCGCAAACGCCGAAAATTCCGTTTCCCCTCGCTCCTCGGTCATCTGCGTCTCGCATGACGGTGAAGGTCACCAGACACCGCCCACTTCAGCTGAAGTGGGCGGCTTCATAGAGGACTGCTCAGCTGGTAATGGGCGCCTGATTGGCCGCCCGCTGCGCCAGAAAGGTCTTGACGCTCTGGGCCGCGCGGGTGGTCATCCCCGGCACCGCTGCAATCTGCTCGACCGGCGCAGCTGCCAGGTCTTCGAGGCTGGTGAAGTGCTCCAGCAGGGCGTCCCTGCGTTTCTGCCCGATTCCCGGCAGATCGTCGAACACGCTGCGCAGCATGTCCTGACCGCGCAATTTGCGGTGATAGGTCACGGCGTAGTTGTGCACCTCATCGCGAACGCCAATCAGCATCCGCAGCGCCGGATGTGTCTGAGGCAGCAGCAATTCACGGTCCACGCCAATTTCAGTTCCGTTTTCCAGCCACCACTGCGCTCCATAGCGTCCCGGCAGAATCAGGCGTTCCTCGCGTTTGGCCAGGCCGACCACCGGAACCTGAATGCCAGCCTCACGCAGGGCGTCCAGTGCGGCGTTCACCTGCCCCCGCCCGCCGTCGATCAGGATCAGGTCCGGCAGCGGCAACTTGTCAGCCAGACTTCCGGTAAAGCGGCGGCTGATGGTCTGTTTCATGCTGGTGTAATCGTCAGGGTGGTCCAGTCCTCGCACCTTGAACCGGCGGTGCTCGCCGCGCCGTGCCCGCCCACCCTCGAAGACCACCATGCCGGACACGATGTTGGTGCCAAACAGGTTGCTGTTGTCATACCCTTCGATCCGCCAGGGACGGTCAGGCAGGGCCAGCGCTTCACGCAGGGCGTCGAGGCCGGGATGATCTCCCCGGCGCTCCAGCAGCGCGAGCTCGGATTCCAGTCCGGTATTGGCGTTGCGCTGGGCCATCTCGACCAGATCCACCTTGTCGCCCCGCTTGGGGGTGCGCATCTCGATCCTGCGTCCAGCCTTCTCCGACAGGAAGGCACTCCAGATCGGGGTGTCGTCAAAATCGGCCGGCAGCAAGATCAAAGGGGGAACATGCGTGGCCTGCGTGTAGTAGTCCTGCACAAAGGCCTCGACAATCTCGCCCAGCGGGCTGTCCTCAGTTCCGGTCAGGAAACGCTTGTCTCGCCCCACAACCCGCCCGCCGCGCATCCGGAACAGCTGAACCATGGCGTATTCGCCGGCCTGCGCCGCCCCGAGAAAGTCAAGGTCCGTTTCGTCGCTCACGAAGGCGTGCTGCTCGGTTCCGAACAGCTTTTCGACGGCCTGCACGCGGTCCCGCAGCCGGCCAGCCTGTTCAAAGTCCCTGGCCAGGGCGGCGGCTTTCATGTCCTCTTTGAGTCTGGCGATCACAGGTGCCGCGCGGCCTTCAAGCAGGCTTTTGACGTCCTCCACTACCCGGCGGTAATCGTCCACCGGAGCCGCGTCAATGCATGGTCCCAGACACCGGCCCATGTGATAGTTCAGGCATGGCCGGGCTTTTTTCTGGAGTGGCAGGCCCGAGTTTTTGCGCAGGGGGAACATGGTGTCGATCAGATGCTTCACGCGACGGACGGCAGAGGAGTCCGGGTACGGGCCGTAGTAACTGCCGCCATCCTTGAGAACGCGCCGCGTGACCACCAGCATGGGGTAGGTCTCGTTGGTCAGTTTCAGGAACGGGTAGTGCTTGTCGTCCTTCAGCGTGACGTTGTAATGCGGGCGGTGCTGCTTAATGAGGTTGGCTTCCAGAACCAGAGCCTCAACCTCGTTGCGTGCGGTGATGAATTCCAGCGTGTCTGCGAGCGCCGTGAATTTGCCGCTCTTGCCGCCGGCCTTGAAGTGCTGCCCGACGCGTGACCGCAGGTTGTTGGCCTTCCCGATATAGATCGGCGTCCCCCCCTTGCGGAAGATATACACGCCGGGCGTGGTGGGCAGCACGGGAAGGTCGTCAAAACGCATTCCAGACAGCATAGGGGAGCGAGCTGCCGGCGACGGGAAGCGGGCCTACGAACCGGTAGTGGCTTGAGCCATAGTTCAAGAGAGGACCCATTGTGGTGACGTAAGAGTTGGGTCTCAGTCGGTGACGAGGGCTGTATATGAGACAAGCAGCGCGAAGGCCGGTACATTGGAGCTGTTCCCATGACAGCAATAGCTATCGATCTTTATCCATTCGCGTAGAGAACCGGAAAATCACGAATTGGATTTATCGTGAATGATTTCACTTGTTCTACTTGAGACAAGAGGGGCGCCAAGCCCCTCCATTTCAATCTTCAGGAAGGGGAGAGCACACCTACTCCAAGCTCCGCCAGTTGTGCGTCGTCCACCAACGACGGCGCTTCGGCCATCAGGTCAGCCCCACGGTTGTTCTTGGGAAAGGCAATCACCTCTCGAATGCTGCTTGCTCCGCTCATGACCATAACCAGGCGGTCAAACCCCCAGGCGATGCCGCCGTGCGGAGGAGTCCCGTATTCCAGGGCGTCCATGAAGAACCCGAACTTCTCGCGTGCCTGCGCCTCGGTAAAACCGATGGCTTCAAACATCTTGGTCTGCACGGCCGGGTCGTGAATCCGGACGCTGCCGCCACCGACCTCGAATCCGTTGAGCACCAGATCGTAAGCCTGGGCCCTGATTTCACCCTGGCGCAGGGTGCCGAACAACTCCGCGTCATCCGGGTGAGGCGCGGTGAAGGGATGATGCATGTAAGTCCAGGTGCCACTGTCTTCGTCAAATTCAAGCTGAGGAAAGTCAGTGACCCAGGAAACGTGAAAGCGTGGTCCGCTGGACGTCAGGTCAAACAGATCACGCACGGCGAGGCGGACGGCTCCCAGCGCGGTCACGGCCTTTTTCCAATCACCGGCGGCAAACAGGAGGGTCCCGCCGTCCTGCACGCCACTGCGCTTGATCAGCTGAGGCGCCACACTGCCGACAAACTTGCTGATCCCGCCGGTAAAGCTGTCGCCGTCACGCTTAAGCCAGGCGAGCCCTCCTGCACCGTTCTGCTTCGCGACCCGTTCCAGTTCGTCAATCTGCTTGCGGGTCAGCTCCGCAGCCGCGAGAACCTTCACGCTCTGAGCTGCAGCAAAGGCCTTGAATTCGCCGCCCTGAAACAGATCGGTCACGTCTACCAGGGCAGACTCGAACCGCAGGTCAGGCTTGTCCGAGCCATAGCGGTCCATCGCGTCGAAGTAGCTCAGCCGCGGGAACGGCCGGGGAAGGTCCACGTCCAGCGTGGCCTTGAACACGTGGGCCATCAGCCCTTCTTGAAGTTCGAGCACGTCGTCCTGCTCGACGAAGCTCATTTCCATGTCCAGCTGCGTGAAGTCAGGCTGACGGTCGGCGCGCAGGTCCTCGTCACGGAAGCAGCGGGCGAACTGGTAGTAGCGGTCGTATCCGGCAATCATCAGCAGCTGCTTGAACAGCTGGGGCGACTGAGGCAGCGCGTAAAACTCGCCTGGGTTCAGGCGGCTGGGCACCAGGAAGTCGCGCGCGCCTTCAGGCGTGGACTTGGTGAGCATCGGCGTTTCCACCTGCACGAAACCGCTAGAGTCCAGGAAAGCCGTAACAGCCGCCATCGCGCGGGACCGGAGCAGCAGGTGGCGCTGCATCTCTGGTCTACGCAGGTCCAGGTACCGGTACTTCAGGCGGATATCCTCCGCCACGCTCTCGCCCTTGTCGAGCTCAAAGGGTGGCGTCTTGGCGGTGTTGAGGACCTTTACGCGGGATGCGATCACCTCGTAATCCGCTGCGCCGCCTTTCCGCTGGTTTTCAGGGCGCGCCCGATAGATACCCTCGACCTCGGCCACGTACTCGGCGCGCAGCTGGTCCGCCTGGGCAAAAGCAGGGGAGTCCGGCTCAACCTGCACCTGCACCAGACCGCTGCGGTCACGCAACTCCAGGAAGATCAGCCCGCCCAGGTCACGGCGCCGGTTCACCCAGCCCTGCAGAGTGACGGCCTGGTCGAGGTGCGTGGTGCTGAGCTGTCCGATAAGGGCGGTGCGTTTCATGCCTTCTCCTGCGGGGTGGGGTCGTGGGGAATTGCGGGGGAGTGCTGATCAGCCTGCCCGGCGAGGAAGGCCTGCAGGTCGCGGGTTTGGACCTTGGACTGCTGGCCGGTCTGGAGGTTCTTGATGCTCAAGGTGTCTTGCGCGACTTCATCAGAGCCGATCAGCGCAATAAACCGGGCTCCCCTGCGTTCGGCGTCGCGGAAAGCGGCTGCTGGTTTCATGGCGCGGTAGGCGAACTCGGCGCGTGCCGTCCGGCGGGTGGTCAGGGCAACTGTGGCCGCGTAGGTGACGTTCTCATCGTCCATAGCCGCGACGTACAGCAAAGGTCCTGAGGTCTCGGGCAACGCCACCCCTTCGGCGTCCATGGCCAGCAGCAGCCGCTCTATTCCGAAGGCCCAGCCGATACCGGGAACCACTTCCTTGCTGCCCAGCTCCTGTGCCAGCCCGTCGTAGCGGCCGCCGCCGCCCAGGGCGGATTTGGCGCCTACACCCTCGTGGTGCAGTTCCCACGCAGTGCGCCGGTAATAATCCAGGCCGCGCACGATGCTCGGGTCCACTTCGTAGGACACGTCCCAGGCATTCAGATAAGCCTGCACCTGCTCGAAGTGCGTCCGTGCACCCTCGCCCAGAAAGTCCAGCATGGGCCGCACACCAAGCTGAGCGATCAGTGTCTGGTCGCTTTCACTCTTGCTGTCCAGAATCCGCATGGGATTGCGGTTCAGGCGGTCCTTGCTGTCGTCCGACAACGCTTCCAGATGAGGGGTGAATAGCTCCCGCAGGTACGTGTTGTACGCCTCGCGGTCCTCGGGGTCACCGATACTGCCCAGCTTGACCTTGACTTTCTGAACGCCCAGGGCGCGCACGACCTCGGTCATCAGGGCAATGGCCTCCGCGTCAACCAGCGCGTCGGCGCTGCCCAGGACCTCGTAATCCACCTGGTGAAACTGACGCAGCCGGCCCTTCTGCACGTTTTCTGCCCGGAACATGGGGCCATGGGTCCAGAGCTTCAGGGGCGCCGGTAGCTGCTTGAGCCCATTTTGCAGGTACGAGCGCACCAGGCCGGCCGTGCCTTCAGGCCGCAGGATAAAACCCCCGTGATCCCCGAAGTAATACACGGTGAACATCTCCTTGCGCACGATGTCGGTGCTGCCGCCCACGCCACGCTGAACCAGCTCAGCTTCCTCGAACAGCGGTGTATCGGTGAACTGGGCGCCGGCGCGCTCCAGTACCCGCCGGGCGGTTTCACGGACAAACGTGAAGGCCGCCGCACGGGTGTCCAGACTGAGTTTCGGGCTGCCGTCCGGCAGGTGGTCCTGGGTCCCCTTGGGACGCTTGATCGCCATAACAGAGGAAGTGTAGCGCCCGCCGGCAAATCCTGCGCATATCGGCGCTGAATGCGGGCAGGGAAGAGGGCCGCTCCCAAACATAGGAAGCCGGCCCTCAAAGACTGAATAGGCTTACTGACGAACGCTGTAGGGCAACCCCGTCGACTGCCGGCCCCCAACCTCAACGAACAGCCAGGAGCCGCCCACTGGGGCGTCAGCCGGGATGGTCAGCACGATTTCGGTATCGGACCAGGAGCGTACGGCCGCGGCAGGGAAGACAAAGCCGCCCTCACCGCGCTCATTGGCACCCAGACGAACACGGCCCGTTGCCGGGCCTCCCAGGTAACGTCCCTGGATGGTCACGGTTCCGCCGCGCGCCGCCGGTTCAGACAGCTTGATCAGCATTGGCGTCACCGTCACCTGCTGGGACACCTGAGCGGTTGGGGAGCAGGATGCGAGAAGACCAGCACACAGTAAAGAAGCAACAAAGAAATGACGCATAGCAACAGCCTCCGTGAACGCAGTCTAATGATCCCTAAGATGACCGGTCAAACACCACCCCCCAGCGAAACACCTGACTTACCAGACATCTCCGCGGCTGAGACCGACGCCCTGGCCGCCCGGCGCATCCTGGTCGTCTGGAACCCACGCAGTGGTCACGGCGACAGTCCGTTGCCGCAGTTCATTGAGCTGCTCCGCGCGGCCGGCGCCGACGTGACGGACCGCGAACTGGAGCCTGATACCCCCATGGCTGACTACGTTCACGATGTCGAGACCTATGACGCCGTCGTTGCCGCTGGTGGCGACGGCACAGTGAGCAGCCTGGCTTACGCCACTCGCTACAAGAATATTCCGCTTCTGGCATACCCGGCCGGAACCGCCAACCTGATCGCGCAGAATCTGGACCTGCCCAAAACCCCGGAGGAACTCGTGGAGGTCATGCGGGACGGGCACTCGGTACGCCTGGACCTGGGCGAGATCGAGGTCAAGGGAGAAAACCGCGGCTTTGCCATGCTGGCTGGCGCTGGTGCCGACGCGGCCATGATCCGGGACAGCGAGGAGCTCAAGGAAAAGTACGGGGAAATGGCCTACGTCATCAGTGCCATGAAACAGCTCAACCCGAAGAAGACCACCTTCAACCTGATCATTGACGGTGAACCACGTTCGTTCGAAGGCATCGGTGTCATGGTGGCGAACCTGGGTATGGCCAACTACCGGCTGCCGATCACCAGCGACATCAGCCCTTCGGACGGGCGCTTCACAGTGATTCTGATGAAAGCAGGGAATATCTTCCGGCTGGTGCCCAACCTCATCGACTCGGTACGCGCCAAGTTCAACCTCGGTGATCCCATGTTCAGCAGCAACCTGGAGACCATTGAGGCCCGTCAGGTCCAGGTGGACGCGGTCGAACCGTTCCCGCTACAGTTCGACGGCGAGCTCCATGTGGAAACCACGCCGTTTGTGGCCCGCATCCTGCCTGGCGCTGTCCGGTTCATCACGCCAGTGCGGCGGGACGAGCTGGATACCTGAAATGTCGCTGCTGTAGCCGACAGATTTTCGCCAAGCTCACAGGAGGCCCAGGAAGGGGCCTCCAAAGTGTTTTGAGGGATACGGGAGGGGCCAGATATCAGCCGCCAAAGCTCGGACGCACATCTCCGTGTCCCCACCGCCGATGTATTCCGTTGATAATGCATGTTATCATCGGAACACATGACCACTGATCTGGTTCCCTTTACCGCCGACCGCCTGGGTCAGGCCCGGACCTTCAGCAGCTTGGGCGACGAGGCCCTGAAGGTCCGGGCCGTCACAGCAGCGCGCGACAAGGACTTCGCTGAATTGTGGCCACTAACCCTGGCTTACCTGACCACCGACACCAGCGGCGGTGTGGCACTGAGTCCGCATACGCTGCGCGCCTACCGCAAAGGTGTCGAGGTTCTGTTGACCCACGCCCGGGAGCATGCCTGGAACCTGCTGCACCCGGGCCGGCGTGAACCGGGTTTGTATGTGGCAGCTCTCAGCAGTTCCGGTCTCAAACCTGCCACAGTCATGGCCCGCGTCGCGGCGGCGGCGGCACTATACCGCGCGCTGCGCTGGGCAGGCGCCACCGACGCTGACCCGTTCGCGGATGTAAAGCGCCCCAAGGACCGCACGCGTGGCATCGTCAAGAATCCGCCGTACCGGGCTGAATTCGTGCAGGCGATGCTGGAGCACGCCGACGACCAGGAGCGGGCGCTGCTGCTGCTGCTGACCCACGCGGGGCTGCGCATTGCCGAGGCGCTGGCAGTGGAGTGGGCTCACGTGGACCTGCCACGCCGCCGGTTACTGGTCGCTCATGGTAAGGGCGACAAGGCGAGGCGGGTGCCCATGAGTGGCATGCTCCGTGAGGCGCTGAGAGCGCTGCACGAGAGTTCAGGCGCGGCGACCTCCGGGCGCGTTCTGGCCTTCCGGGCGTATTCCACTGCCTATGACCGGTTGCAGAAGCTGGCGCTGAAGGCTGGCCGGGAACATGAGTTCCGCGGCTTTCATGCCGGGCGCAAGTACGCCGGAACCCAGTTGTACGCGGCGACCAAGGACTTTACGAGGGTCGCGGGTTTCCTGGGACATGAACAGGTGGACACCACACGCCGTTACGTGGAGGTTCCGGAAGACGATCTCGACGATATTGTCGAGCATTTCCGCTGAGGGGTCAGCTGATGCGGCGGCGTTCCGACCGTTCGATCAGCAGCCCGAAGAGGACCATCAGTCCGGCCAGACTCAGGGCCGGCAGGTCACCCCACCGTTGATAGAGAGTCTGGCCCTCCAGCAGGCGGTACCGGGCGTGGATGACGCCCTCTCCCCTGCTGAGCGTCTGGCGGGGGCGACCCAGGTCGTCAATGACGGCCGCGACCCCCTCATTGACGCTGCGCAGCACCCAGCGCCGGTTCTCGATGGCCCGCACGCGACCCATCATGAAGTGCTGCTGCACCCCCCACCCGTCGTACCAGCCGTCGTTGCTGGCGTTGACCAGCACCTGCGCGCCCTTGTTGCTCAGCTGCCGCGCAACCCAGGGGAACACGCTGTCATAACACACGTAGGCACCGTAACGCACCCCGTCCAGGGTCAGAACGTTGAGAGCCTGGGCAGCCGGGACACTCGTGAGAGACAGGCCGATCTGCCGCTCGATGATGTGCCACAGAGGAGCCACCGCCTGACGCAGGGGGTAGTATTCGCCAAACGGTACTGGCCGGGCCTTGTCCGTACTGCTGGTGATCTGCTGACCATCCCAGGCCACAACGCGGTTGGCCCGGAGGCCACTACTGAAGGAGGCACCATACAGGCCGCCTGCAGGCGCCTGCGGCACCAGTTCTTCCTTACGAATGGCGCTCTCGGACCAGATCACCACCTCGCCAGGCTGACGGAAGCGCGACAGGCGCAGATACTGCGCCACGTCCTCTTCGGGAGTAAGCACCTGACTGGCACGGCCAAAGGTGTCAATGGTGTTGCGCTGCAGCAGAGCCCGACCTTCGGGCCCCTGGGAGGAAGTGCGCGTCACGCCGTAGGCCAGGGCCAGAATCCACACCGCACTCATAGCCAGCAGTGGCGTGCGGCGGTCCAGCCAGAAGCTGACCAGGGCGGCAGCCGTAGCCGCAACGATCACGCTCCCCAACAGGACGCCGCCCAGGTCCGCGACCTGGATCATGGGCGTGGGCAGCAGCGTATACCCGAGTGAAGGCCACGGAAAGGCCAGGGGACCTAGAAAACGCAGCCATTCCAGGCCCACCCAGACGCCGGCCAGTACCCAGACCCGGGCGTGGGCGCTGCGGACCAGCCTGGCAGCCAGCAGTGCCATAACAGCGAGAAAGGCACCTTCCAGGGCATACAGGACCAGCGCCAGGGCACCGGCCGGCGGGAAGCCAAACAGCTTGCCCAGGAAGGCCGTGAGCCACCACAGATGGACGGCGCTGTAGGCCGTTCCCGCCCACCACATCCGGGTGGCCACCGCCCGGGTACCCACAGGCTGGGCCACGTACAGCAGCAGCACCGCCAGAGGCAAGGGCGTGACGAAGCTCCATTGCAGAGGCAGGTTGCACAGGGCCAGGGTGATACCTATCAGGACACACACGAGGGGGACGGGCAGGCGCGACATCTGTGGGGCATCATAGTCGTCTATCTGGGGGGGTTATGCCCTGTTGCCGACAAATTGCTTTAGGATGGAGGCACCTTGCGTCTGGCCTTTATCAGTGACCTTCATGGAAATATCCACGCGTTGACAGCCGTCAAACGCTTCCTCGCGGAGAACCCGGTCAGTCAGGTCATCGTGGTAGGTGACATGGTCGGCTACGGCGCCAGCCCGGGTCCGGTGATCGATTTCGTGCGCAGAGAAGGCTGGCCGGTCGCGCTGGGCTCAAGCGATATGCGTGTTGCCATGGAACTTGGGGAACGTGCGGACCGGCGTGGTGTAGCCGAGCAGGTTCTGTCCTGGTCACGGACGATGCTGTCTCCGGACCAGATGGATTTTCTGCGCCGGTTGCCTCCCGGGGGCCGCCTGACCACCCCGATAGGTCGGGTGCGGTTCTTTCACGGCAGCCCCCATGACCCTGAACGGCGGGTGGACCTCATGGCCCACGAGCGGGACCTGGAGATCCTGGCCGAGGAACTTGCCTCCCGCGTGGTCGTCGTTGCAGGCACCCACGTTCCCTTTGTGCGGGTCATCGGCGAGACCACCTTTGTCGACCCAGGCAGTGTGGGGCTGTCGCTGAACCATGAGCCCGGCGCCGACGTGGCCATCGTGGACTGCGGAGGACGCAAACCCAAAGTCACCCTGCACAAGGTCAGCTACGATTACGCGTCCAGCGCGTTTGACATCATGGCCTGGAACCTGCCCCCGGTGATTGCAGACGTGATCCGTACCGGCCGGATGGGCTGAGCTGGGAGGGTTCAGAAATGAAAACAGAAGCGTGGCGGAATTTGACCGCCACGCTTCTGTCTTGTCTGTCTTATCTGTCTTATACCAGCACGCCGTGTACGGCTTCATCGAAGCGGCCAGCCAGACCGCGTTCTCCCAGCAG
Source organism: Deinococcus deserti VCD115 (assembly GCF_000020685.1). NCBI lineage: Bacteria > Thermotogati > Deinococcota > Deinococci > Deinococcales > Deinococcaceae > Deinococcus > Deinococcus deserti. The sequence goes on from NC_012526.1 coordinate 1,397,934, forward strand.
GTCCTCAAGGGCAACCATCAGGGCGCGGTACGGAGCCGGGTGGGCACTCTCACCCATCAGGCCCAGACGCCAGATCACGCCCGCCGTTGGTCCCAGGCCACCGGTGACGCTGATCTCACGGCGTCGCAGCGCCTGACGAATTCCAGCGTCGTCAAAACCGTCCGGGAGGCGCAGGGCCAGCACGGTCGGTAAGCGGTCCTGGGGGCGCTCGACGTAATGGCTGAAACCCAGGGGCGCGAGCGTCTGGGTGATGGCCTGGCCCAGCAGGGCCACCCGGCGCTGGCGCTCGACCAGGCCTTCTTCCAGAGCGGCGCGCAGAGCGGCGTGGAAGGCAAAGTGGAGATTTACCGGCACCGTGTGGTGGTAGGTGTGGTCCACCCAGTAGTCACGCAGACCCTCCAGGTCGCAGTACCACAGGGGCACCTTTGTGCGGCGGGCGGAAAAGCGGGCAAAGGCGCGTTCACTGACGGCTATGGGCGCCAGCCCGGGAGGAGCGGAGAGGCATTTCTGGGCGCCGGTGTAGGCGTAGTCCACCCCCCACTCGGCCATGTGGAACGGCTCCATGCCGGCTGTGGTGACGGCATCGACGGTCAGCAGGGCGCCGCTGCCGCGCACAAGTTCAGCTATTTCCGGAACAGGATTAAGCACCCCGGTGCTGGTTTCACCGTGCACCACGGCCACCATATTCACACCGTCCAGATGGGCCGCGACATCCTGTGGGCGAATGGCCTCGCCCAGCGGTGCGGTGACCAGGCGGACGCGGGCACCGTAGCGGCCGGCCATCTCGGCCATGCGGCTGCCGAAGCTCCCGTTGGCGCACACCAGCACCTCGTCGCCTGCCTCTACCAGGTTGGCGAAGCCCGCCTCCATTCCCAGGCTGCCCGTTCCTGCCAGAAGGGCTGTGAACGCCTGCGGCTCGGTACCGTACATGACGCGCAGATCAGCCTGAATCTCGCTGTTCAGAGCGAAGACTTCAGGGTCCATGTGGCCCAGCATCGGCCGGATCAGCGCCTGCTGGGCGCGCGGGTGGATGGGCGTGGGGCCGGGAGTCAGGAGAATGTGCTCGGGGTGCGGCTCGAACATACCTCCATGCTAGAGGGCTGGGACCCATCTGGCAATTTTATTGCTAGACATTGACAACTCAGATGATTCAGAGCAACAGAATTGCGCAAAAACCCAGATTTCCGGCTTCAGCACGGGTGGAGTCAGCACAGTAATATGGCGTGCATGGCTTCTTCCGGATCTTCCCCACGCCTCCGTGCAGTGTTGTTTGACCGAGACGACACCATCGCGTACACCGACCCCGCGGTGTACCGCGAGGCGGCGGCGTGGGCCGCCGGACGCTTCGGACTCGACGCACAGGTGGTCAGCGAGGCACTCGCAGCCCAGTGGAAGGCGCGGGCCCTGAGCTGGAGGGACCTGCGCACCCACGAGGACGAGGCGGATTTCTGGATGACGTACGGTCTGAAACTCACAGGTCGCCTGGGCCTGCCTGAATCTTTGGCCGCAGAGTGGATGGAAGCCTACCCCTACGAGCGCTACATGAAGCCGGTTCCTGGCGCGCGGGAAGTGCTGGGTGAACTGTGCTCCCGAGGGCTGAAAATCGGAGTCCTGAGCAATACCCTGCCCAGCATCCACCGCACGCTTCAGGCCCTCGAACTTCATGACCTGGTGGATGTGGCGGTGGCCACCTGCGTGATCGGCACACACAAGCCGGGCGCAGGCGCCTACGCGCATGCACTGGAGGCGCTGGGTGTGCCACCCCACGAAGTTCTGTTTGTGGATGACAAGGTCGAGAACGTCGCAGCCGCCCGCGAGCTGGGGATGCAGGCCACCCTGATCGACCTTCAGGGTGAGAACCCGCAGGCCATCCACGACCTGCGCGCCGTCCTGGAGCTGGTGGGATGACACGGACACCAGGATTTCTCATCGACGGACACCTGGATCTGGCCATGAACGGTCTGGATGGCAGAGACCTGACGCTGCCGCTCGGCATCCTGCGGGCGAATGATCCGGTCACCGGGCAGACCGCGACTGTATCGTTTCCGGAAATGCGTGAGGCCGGAACGCGGGTGTGTCTGGGCACGCTGTTTGCCATGCCGCGCACCGCAGAGTCACCGCAGGGCTATGTGGACGCTGAAGGTGCCCGCCGTCAGGCCCTGGCGCAGCTTGACCAGTACCGCCGCTGGGAAGCTCAGGGCCAGATTACGCTCCTGGCAGGTGCTCAGGCCGTGTCGGCGCATCTGCAGCAGGAAGATGCGGATGTGCCGCTGGGCGTGGTGCTGCTGATGGAAGGCGCCGATCCGGTCCGTGACGCGGATGACCTCAGCTTCTGGGTAGAGGCCGGCGTTAGGATCATCGGCCCTGCATGGGGGGCGACCCGCTATGCGGGAGGAACCGGGGCGCCAGGACCGCTGACCGACGCAGGCAAGGCCCTGGTCACGGCGATGCGCGACCTGAACCTCACCGTCGACGCCTCGCACCTGGACGACGCGGCGTTCTGGGACGTGGTGGAGATAGGTCCCCGCCTGATCGCGTCACACTCCAACGCCCGCGCCCGAATGGCGCGTCAGGATGGGCAGCCGGCCAGCAACCGCCACCTGAGTGACGAGATGGCCCGCGCAGTGGCCGCGACGGGCGGCGTGGTCGGTCTGGTGTATCTCAGCAGTTTTATCCAGCCGGACTGGAAGCCCACAGACGCCCGCGCCCCACTGCAGAAGCTGGCCGACCACGCCCGGCATTACGCCGAACTGATCGGCTGGGACCGGGTGGTGCTGGGTACCGACATGGACGGCGGCTTCGGGCAGCAGAAATGCCCCGCCGGGATTGACCGGTACGCGGACGTCCCACGGCTTCTGGACCTGCTGCCGAAAGCCGCGCGGGCGGGAGTGGCCGGGGAGAACTGGGCGCGCTGGCTGGAAACCTACCTCTGAAGCGGGGCTGCTGATCCGCCTCCCCAGTGGGCGAACTGCTCTACGCTGAGTGGCATGACCAGCACGCTCCCAGACCGTCGCAATCACGCCTTTGATCCGGACGCGCGTCTGGCCGAGGAGATCCTGCGTGGTCAGCTGCCACACGGTGAATGGCGCTATGTCGCCCCCCGGCCGATGTGGGCCGCGCTGCGGGTGAGTTTACGCTCGGCTCCCGACCCACAGAGTTCCCAGGTGACCGAGGCGCTGCCGGGAGAGCCCGTGGAACTGCTCTGGGAGAACGCGGGCGGCTGGGGCCATGTCCGCACCCTGCACGACAGGTACCTGGGCTGGGCCCGGCTGGACGAACTGGTGCACCAGCCTCCTCAGGGTGAGGGCCTGACAATCACAGCGCTGCGGGCCCACGCCTTCGCCGGGCCCAAGGTCAGCCAGCCGGTGCTGGCCGAACTGGCTTACGGAGCGCAGGTCTTCTCCACGGGCGCAGAGGTGGTCGAGGAAAACCACCGCCGCTGGCAGCCGGTAGAGTTGCCGGATGGCCGGCCAGCGTGGGTTCAGGAAGTGACCCTCTCTCCCCTGGCGGCCACAGATCCGGTCACGTTTGCCCTGCGTTTTCTGGACACACCTTATGTGTGGGGTGGGCGCAGCGCCTGGGGCCTGGACTGCAGCGGCCTGACCCAGACGGTGTATGCGGCGTGCGGCCGTGAGTTGCCGCGTGACGCTGACCAGCAGCACAAAGCGCTGCATCCCGTGGAGACGCCCGTGCCTGGAGACCTGGCGTTCTTTCCGGGGCATGTGGGCCTGATGCTTGACGCCCGGCGCATGATTCATGCCAATGCCACCCACATGGCGGTGACGATTGAAACCCTGGGTGTGGGTGACTACGGCTCACGTCTTCAGGCCAGCTGCACGAGGTTCGGCCGGTGGCCAGAGTGAGCGGCGACGCGCCGGCAGTCAGCTGGGAGACCCTGGACCTGCATACGGCTCAGCCCTTCGGAATTGCGCGCTGGACCCACAGCGTCTATCCGCGCACTTTTGTCACACTGACCCTCGATGGCCGGCGTGGCCGGGGCGAGGCCGCCCCGAATGCGTTTTACGGTGAGACGCGCGGCACGGTCGAAGCTGTGCTGCCGCTGCTCGCCCCAGCGCTGAGCGACCCGTGGGACTGGGACGGTCTTCACGCGGCCCTCGGGGCGCGCATGCCTCACGACCACCCGAGTGTGAAATGCGCGCTGGAAATGGCAGCTGTCGAGTGGTGCGCACAGGCGGCGGGCGTGCCGGTCTGGCAGCTGCTCGGTCTGTCTCCAACCGTGCTACCGGAAAGCAGTTATACGGTCAGTCTCGCGCCTCTGCCGGACATGCGGCGTCAGGCCCGCGAGGCCGTCGGGCGTGGACACAGGGTGCTGAAGGTCAAGCTCGGCACCGATCAGGATGAGGCCATCCTGGAAGCGCTGCGCGAGGAGGTGCCCGAAGTGGCGTTGCGGGTGGACGCCAACGCCGCCTGGACGCGCGCCCAGGCCAAACGGATGCTGGGCGTCCTGGACGCCGCACGGGTAGAGTTTGTCGAGCAGCCGCTGGCCGCCGGAGATCTGGAGGGTCACGCCATGCTACGGGGGGTCTCGCCCGTTCCTATCGTGGCGGACGAAAGCCTCCATCACGTGGGCGACGTTCTTGCGCTCGCCCGCGCCTTCGATGGCGTCAACCTGAAACTGGCCAAACTGGGAGGACCGCTTCAGGCGCTGCGCGCCCTGCGGCTGGCCAGAGCGCACGGAATGCAGGTGATGATGGGCTGCATGATCGAAAGCAGCCTGGGCATCGCCGCCGCCGCGCACCTCGCTGGCCTGTGCGACTGGGCAGACCTGGACGGCGCGCTTCTGCTGGCAGACGACCCGTATACCGGCCTCGACTGGACTGCGGGCCAGCTTGCCCGGCCCGGTGGGACAGGCTGGGGCGTTACCCGGCGGTCATGACATGACAGTTCAGGTCGCCATCATCGGCTGCGGGAACCGCGGCGCCGATGTGTATGCCAGTCACCTGACCCAGCAGGGCGCGCAGATCACCTTTCTGGTAGACGCCCGGCCACAGCGGTTGCAGGAGGTGGCGGAAAGGCACGGGGTGGCCCGTGAAGCGTGCTTTCTGACCGGGAAGGATTTTTTTGCCTTGGGCCGTGTTGCCGACGCCGTGGTGATTGCCACGCCGGACAACGATCACGTGGAGCCGTGCCTGGCGGCACTCTCGCTCGGGTACGACGTGCTGCTGGAGAAGCCCGTCTGCCTCAGCCCCGACGAGCTTCCGCTGCTGCTGGAGGCCGAAGCTGCCTCCACCGGGCGGGTCACGGTCTGTCATGTGCTCCGGGCCACGCCATTTTTCCAGGAGATCCGCGCGGTGCTGGACTCTGGCGTCCTGGGCCGTCTGATCGGCATTCAGCACACTGAGAACGTCGCGTACTGGCACTACGCCCATTCGTACGTGCGGGGAAACTGGCGCGCCTCTCCGCCAGCGGCGCCCTTCGTGCTGGCCAAAAGCAGCCATGATCTGGACCTGCTGCGCTGGTTTGCAGGTGCGTCGCCAGTCGGGGTCCACAGTGTGGGAGGGCTGAATCACTTCAGGCCGTCCAACGCGCCGGTGGGCGCCAGCGACCGCTGTGTGACCTGCCCGGTTCAGGACTGTCCTTATGACGCCCGGCGCATCTACCCCCCGCTCCCGGCAGACCGCTGGCCTGTGACGGTGCTGACTGCAGGCGGGCTCACGCTCGGTGAGGCGCTGGAATCAGGACCTTATGGACAATGCGTGTACCTGGGGCTCAATTCGGTCCCAGACCATCAGGCCGTGACCGTCAGCTTCGAGAACGGCGTCGTGGCTCAGCTGACCGTCAGTGCATTCACGCACAACAACACTCGGACCCTCAAACTGCTGGGCACCCACGGCGAACTCCGCGCTCATATGGAGCGCGGAGAACTTGAACTGCATGATTTCCGTAGCGCCGGGCCGCAACGCTGGACCGTACCCGTCAGCGGCACGCACGGAGGTGGTGACACCGCCCTCGTGGCAGCCTGGCTGGCATTCCTCAGACGCGAGCAGGATGTGCCGACGTCACTTGCTGAATCACTCGACTCGCACCGGATGGCCTTTCTGGCAGAAGCAAGTCGTACCGCTTCTGGGGGGTGAAGACGAAATCTCCATACAAATTACGTCGAGACTAAGTGAATGATTTCACGATACAGCTTGATCGTGAAATTTTGGTTCCTTACATTTTGTGCTTGTCAAGACTGTCCAGGAAATCAAGTGTGTAACGTGCCACGGCGCGTGGATGACTATCGGTCAAAGCGTGGGTTCCGCCCCTGATCTCACGGACCACAGCGTCCGGGACCGCATCGCAAATTGCGCTGACCGTCCAATTCTGAATCACCCGGTCGCTTAGCCCATTCAACAGAAGGGTAGGCACATCGATGTAGGGCAACAGGGGGCCTGTATCGTGTCTCCCCTGGTTCTGCGAAAGGCGGTACATCAGGCTTACTCCACTGCGCACGTACGCGGGGATCCCCAGCAGCATAAGCCCGGGACGTTCACGCGGCAGGTCAAGCAGCAGGCGAAGCAACTGAACCGCCACACTGGGATTTTCAGGAATTCCGGTGGGCGCACAAGCAACGATTGCCGACGCGAGGTGCGGATATCTGACAGTCAGGTCAAAGATGACCTCTCCCCCCAGGGAGTGTCCGAAAAGCGCCGCTCCCTGCAGGCGATTTTCCTCCAGCCATGCCGCCAGGTGATCAGTCAGGTCTTCGATAGTCCGGGGAAAATCGGCGCGCCCCTGACTGTAGCCGTGGCCTGGTGGATCGTAGACATAGACCGTTCGGCCGCGCGCAAGCTCGCGCGCGACGCGAATGTACATCCACGAGGCACACCCCAGGCCTGGAACGATAACCAGAGGAGCGCCACTCCCCCGAACCCAGGCATGGGTCCACAGCCCCCTGACCCAGGTGAACTGCGCGTGTCCCTTGACGCCTGCTTGAGAGCTCAAACCGCTTCACTTTCTTTCATAAAGGAAAGGACCAGCCGGTTAAACGTCTCCGGCGCATCCACCATCACAACATGACCCGCACGCGGGATCTCGTGATATTCCGCGCCGGGAATGGCCGCTGCCAGCGTCCTCCCCAGGGCCACCGGCACCAGAACGTCGCGGGCGCCCCATATCACCAGCGTGCGGGCGCTGATCTGTGGCAGCAGGTCGTGCACGCTGTCCCGAAGCAGGTCACTGGCGCCATGCCACAGGTTGAGGGGACCGGCCCTGAGAGCGTCCGCCATGATGCGCGGCACGAACGAGGGCCGGCCGACCATCATGGCGTGGGGCAGTTTCAGGGCAGCCCGTGTGGGTGAGGTTTTCAGCAGACCACTGGCGCAGGCCAGCACCAATCGGTCAACCCGTTCAGGCGCCAGGGCAGCGGCTCGCAGGGCAATATGCCCGCCCATCGAATGGCCAATCAATGTCACGTCAGACAGGTCTTCGGTTTCGAGCCAGTCAGCAATCAGCTGCGACGCAGCCTGCACGCTCAGGGCCCGCTGACGCCACGCGCGACCGTACCCGACGAGATCCAGGACAAATACCTGATGCTCCCTGGACAGTGCGGGAATATTCCGACGCCACCAGCGACTGGACCCGCTGAGTCCATGAATCAGAACGACCGGCGGTCCGTCCCCGGTTTTCTGGACGTGCAGGGTAGCCTGGGCGGCCTGGAAAGTCTGCATCTGCACGGAGCCAGCATAACGGGAGGCCCCGCCTGAGGTCAGGCGGGGCAAATCTTTAGATCTTCCGGGTATCAAACGGCTGGCGCAGTTTCCTGCCGGGTTTCCTGCACGAGATCCAGGAACAGGGCGTGAATGCGCGGATCAAGGGTCAGTTCAGGATGAAAGGCACTGGCCAGGACCCGGCCCTGGCGGACCATGACGACCTGTCCGGCATGCTCCGCAAGCGGCTGAACATCAGGGCCCAGATCCGTGAGCACCGGAGCCCGAATAAACAGGGCCTCGAAGGGCGTCTCCAGCCCGTCCACCTTCAGGGGAACGGAAAACGAATCCACCTGCCGCCCGAACGCATTGCGGCGAACGTTGACGTCAAGCAGACCCAGGCTGTCCTGATGGCCGCCGAACTGGGGGGGTGCACCTTCGACCTCACGAGCCAGCAGAATCGCCCCGGCGCAGGTGCCCCAGACAGCTCCCCCACTGGCGTGAAAATCACGCAGCGGACTCCACAGCCCAAAATCACTGAGGAGGCGGGCCATGCTGGTGCTCTCGCCGCCGGGCATCACCAGGGCATCGAGGCCTTCAAGGTCTGCAGGAAGCCGCACCTCACGCACCTCAGCGCCCAGACCTTCCAGACGCTGCCGGTGCTCGCGAAAGGCGCCCTGAACTGCCAGGACGCCTATCTTGAGTGGTTTACCAGCCACGGCTGGCGAGGCGCTCGGCCGGGATCAGGTCATCAATATTGATGCCGGTCATGGGGGCACCGAGGTCCTCGCTGATCTCGGCCAGCACGTCCGGGTTGTTGTGATGCGTCACGGCCTTGACGATGGCGTGGGCGCGGCGCTCGGGGTTGTCGCTCTTGAAGATGCCGCTGCCGACAAAGACGCCGTCCAGGCCCAGGTACATCATCAGCGCCGCGTCGGCAGGAGTCGCCACGCCACCCGCAGCAAAGTTCACGACCGGGAGGCGGCCGTGCTGATGAACGTACTTCACCAGTTCATACGGTGCCTGCAGATCACGGGCCGTGGTCATCAGTTCCTCGGCAGGCTTGGACTGGATGGCGCGGATCTCGCCCAGCACGGTGCGGGCGTGACGAACCGCTTCCACGACGTTGCCGGTGCCGGCCTCGCCTTTGGTGCGGATCATGCTGGCACCTTCGCCGACGCGGCGCAGCGCTTCGCCGAGATTCTTGGCGCCACACACGAACGGCACCTTGAACTCGCTTTTCAGGATGTGAAACTGCTCGTCGGCAGGAGTCAGCACTTCGGACTCATCGATGAAGTCCACGCCGAGGGCCTGCAGGATCTGCGCTTCGATGACGTGCCCAATGCGCACCTTGGCCATTACGGGAATAGTCACCGCGGCGATGATCTCTTTAATCATCTTCGGGTCGCTCATCCGCGCCACGCCGCCGTCCTGACGGATATCGGCAGGAACGCGCTCAAGGGCCATGACAGCCGTCGCGCCGGCAGCTTCGGCGATGCGGGCCTGATCCGCCGTAACGACGTCCATGATCACGCCGCCTTTGAACATCTCGGCAAAGCCCTGCTTCAGTTGGGGAGTTCCACTCTGGTGCTCAGTCATACACGCACCATAGTCTTAAACTGACCCCTTGAACAGGGCCAGAAACGGCTCACCGAAGGGGTCAGTTCTTTACTGGCCCTGATCCCTGGACGCCAGCACCTCAACAATACGCTCGACAAGTTGGGCAGGCCGAAACGGCTTGACCAGATATTGGGCCTGAACATAGGTGCCCAGGTCAGGTAACGGCTCCGCACGAGTCAGCCCCGAGAGGAAGATCACCGGCGGCATAGTCTCCTGCAGTTCCTGATGGAGGGCCCGGACAGACTCAAAGCCGTCCCAGGGAGACATCAGCACGTCCATCACGATGACGTCATAGGTTTCCGTACGGCACTGCTCCACAGCTTCAGGCCCACTGCCGGAGCATCTGACCCGGAAACCCTGCATGGACAGCGTCAGGTCAAGAAGTTCGCGAATCTGGGCCTCATCGTCAACCACCAGGAGGTGCGTTTCGGCCCGCGATTTCATGGGAGCAGTGCCAGAGGGTCAACCGTCTGGCCGCCAAGCCGCACCTCAAAGTGCAGGTGGGGGCCGGTGCACACGCCGGTACAGCCGATGTATCCCAGCAGTTCTCCCTGGCGCACCTGCTGCCCAGGGTTGACTGCCGTCCGGCTCATGTGTCCGTAGATCAGCGTGCTGTCACCGCTGACTGTATAGACATTCAGACCATACGCGCCGTAGCCGCTCTGCGTGACCGTACCGTCCGCAGCCGCATAGATAGGCGTGCCCACCGGCGCAGCCAGATCGATGCCGCCATGGAAAAACTGCACATGAAACGGGATATCCCGTTCAGCATAACGGCTGGTCAGGCGGAAATTCTTCATGGGCCATGCCAGGGTACGACTGTCCGTGCTGCTGGCCGTCCGTACACTGGGCTGCGTGGGCCGGGACTGCGTGGTACGTTGCTGGGCCGCCTTCTGCTGGGCGCGGGCCAGGGCGGCCTCGTACTGGACCTGCCGCTCATAAGCCTCTTTGAGGCGCTGGCGCTCCGGGCCGTTTTTCCAGGCTAGATAGGCTTCGTAGCGCTCCTGGCGTTCGTACTTCTCCTGGAGCTGCTGACGTTTGCGCTCGGCTTTCCAAGCCAGGAACCGCTGGTACTGTGCCTGCCTGCGCCGGGCCGCCTCGGCTTTGCGCTGCGCAGCCTGACGTGCCAGGAGGGTTTTCTGAAACCCGTCCGCGCGGACATCAGGCAGCAGCAGTTCGTCTCCCACGCGCAGAGTGTTGGGGAGCACCCCGTTGGCTTCTACAGTTTGCACCAGGTCCGCCCCATAACCGGCGATCAGCGACCAGGCATTCTGACCAGGTTTGATACGCACCAGCAGGCCACGGGGCCCGGTCGGAATGTTCAGGGTCTGTCCAGCACGCACCCGGCTCAGGCTGCTCAGATGCAGGTTGGCTCCCAACAGGTCGACGACTCCAAGGCCAAAGTCTGATGCGACCGAGGCCAGTGAATCGCCGGGGCGAACACGGTAGGTCTGGATTGAAGGAGGGCGAATTGGAGCGCGCTCCACGGCCGGTTCAGGCAGCCGGACGCGGACCAGTCGCCCAGGCTCCCTGTCACGCGGCAGGTACGCCACCGCGCCGGACGTGACGCCGTAACGCGCTGCAATCTGTTTCAGCGCCGCCTTCCCGCTGGTGACCACCAGCACGGATGTGCCGTCCTGGGAAGGACGCAGGGTGACGTCGGGAACTGAGTGCAGCAGTCTGTCTGCGGGCGGGTACAGGCCGGCGAGGGGCGCCGGAAGCTCGGCAACACCCTGGGCGTGTGCGCCGGCAGCACAGGCAAACAGGCTGAAGGTCAGGGCCTGGCGTGCGGCCAGGCCGGAAAGAAAAGCAAACTTCATTCGGTGTGTGGAACTCCTTAACCGCCGGCCAGAGCCTGCAGAAACTCGACGTTGTTGCGGGTCTTGCCCATGCGGGACAGCAGCATTTCCATGGCGTCTGCCGGATCCATATCGCTGATGACCTTGCGCAGCAGCCACATCTTCTTGAGGACTTCAGGCTGCAGCAGCAGTTCCTCACGGCGGGTGCCGCTCTTGAGGATGTCCAGGGCCGGGAAGATGCGGCGTTCCTCCAGACGGCGGGACAGAACCAGTTCGGCGTTGCCGGTGCCCTTGAATTCCTCGAAGATCACGTCGTCCATACGGCTGCCGGTTTCCACCAGCGCAGTGGCCAGGATGGTCAGGCTGCCGCCCTCGCGGATATTGCGGGCTGCTCCCAGAAAACGCTTGGGCCAGTGCAGCGCGTTGCTGTCCAGCCCCCCCGAGAGGGTCCGGCCCGTGGGCGGTGTCACGAGGTTGTTCGCACGGGCCAGGCGGGTAATCGAATCGAGCAGGATCACCACGTGGCCGCCGTCTTCGACGATGCGGCGGGCCCGCTCATGCACGAACTCGGCCACGCGCACATGGTGCTGCGGGGGCTCGTCGAAGGTTGAGGCAATCACCTGGGCGCCCTGAACACTTTCGCGGAAGTCGGTGACTTCTTCCGGGCGCTCGTCGACCAGCAGAACCATCACCGTGACGTCGGGGTAGTTCTTGACGATCGAGTTGGCGATCTTCTTGAGCAGGGTGGTTTTCCCTGCCTTGGGCGGCGCAACGATCAGTGCACGCTGTCCCCGGCCGATCGGCACCAGCAGGTCCACCACACGCAGGCTGAGGGTGTCGTCGGTCCCCGGGTCTTCCAGCACCAGTTGGGCGTCAGGGAAGGTAGGAGTCAGGTCGTCGAAGCGGGGACGGCGGCGGGCGGCCTCAGGGTCCAGACCGTTCACCGCTTCCACGCGCACCAGCGAACCATAACGCTCGTTCTCACGTGGGCGGCGGGCGCGCCCGATGACCTGGTCACCGGTCCGCAGGTGAAACTGCTTGATAATGCCGGCCGTGACCAGCACGCTGCGGCTCTGGGGATCAAGCAGATCGGCCTGCAGAAAGCCGTAGCCGTCCGGGCTGATTTCCAGGTAGCCGCGCGCCAGGATCTGCCCCTCGGCGTCCGCCTGATGTTCCAGGATCGCCAGCGCCAGCGCGTCTTTTTTCAGCTTGCGGTAGTTCTCGATGCCGTAACCGGCGGCAATCAGGTGCAGTTCCGGCAGAATCTTCTGTTGCAGCTCGTGATATGGCAGGGCGGTTGTGGGCTCGGTCACTGCTTCTGGCCTCCCTGGGCATCTACGCCGCCGGTCTGCGGATTGCTTCCCGCTTCACTGGGGGGCGTCTCACTGCTGGCCCCGGCGCGCTTGGCCCAGTCCTTCATGAAGCCGTCCAGGCCGGCCTGGGTCAGGGGGTGCTTGATCATCTGCGTAAAGACCTTGTACGGAATGGTCGCTACGTCCGCCCCCGCCAGCGCCGACTGCACCACATGCATCGGATGCCGGATGCTCGCTGCCAGCACCTTCGTCTCCAGGCCGCCCAGCACATACGCTTCCTTGATCTGCCGGATCAGTTCGATGCCGTCCCAGCCGATATCATCCACCCGACCCGCAAACGGACTGATGTACGTCGCCCCCGCCCGCGCCGCCAGCAGCGCCTGCGGCACACTGAAGCACAGTGTCACGTTCGTCTTGATGCCCGCATCCGTCAGCGCCTTACACGCCTGCAGACCGGCCGGCGTCAGCGGCAGTTTGACGACGACATGCTCACTCCACGCGGCCACTTCCTTGCCTTCACGGATCATGCCTTCAGCGTCCAGGGCGGTGACTTCTGCGCTGATGGCGCCGCCGACCATCCCAGCGATTTCCTGCACCACTTCGCGGAAGTCGCGTCCTGAAGCCACGATCAGGCTCGGGTTGGTCGTGACGCCTGAGAGCACACCCCACGCGTTGATTTCCTTGATCTCGTCCACGATCGCCGTGTCAATGAAAAATTCCATGTGTTCTGTCCTCCCGGTCAGCGGGGGCGCGGGGCATGCCGCGGCTCTCCCCTGCCCCCCTGTTCATGAACCAGCATACCCCGGCCAGCGCGGGACAGGCGACCACGCCTTAGAGCGGTGTCCGGTACAGATGCATTGACCGGGTGCGTCTGCAGGCCTACCATAAGCAGCAACCCCGCGTAGGGGTCATACATTCACGGCGACCGTGAGGACAGTAGGACGGGAGAGCAGGCACGAGCGAGTCAGGGGCGGTGGAAGCCTGACGCCCAGCCCCGGATTCCCGAAGATCACCTCCCGCGCCGGCGGAAGAACAGCCCCCCCTCCAGAGGCTCAGTAGACCCGTCCGTACGCCCCACGACAGAGGGCCTTGCAACGAGGTCGGCCCAGGTGCCGGCGAAGTTGGGTGGTACCACGCGCACTGACCGGCCGCGTCCCAGCATCTGCTAGGGCGCGGCTGTTTGCTGTGGTTCCAGAGGAGGGTTCTCAGGATGCACAGCCTCCTAGACCGGTTCTGCCGTCCCATCCGGCAGTCCCTGACGCAAATAAGGCCGCAGTTGACCGCCTGTCCCAAGACCCTTTCAACGCATTCCCCAGTCTTTAAGGAGAGCCCATGACCGTAACCCCCAAGCCCCCGATGTTCGGGACAGTGCCGACCAATCCCAGCTTCCCGGAACTCGAACTTCAGACACTACGCTGGTGGCAGGAGCGCCGCATCTTCGAGCGCAGCCTGGAGCAGACGGCCGATGGCCCGCGCTTCACCTTCTATGAAGGCCCGCCCACGGCCAACGGCATGCCCGGCATTCACCACGTGGAGGCCCGCAGCCTCAAGGACCTGTTTCCACGCTTCAAGACCATGCAGGGCTACTTCGTGGGCCGCAAGGCCGGCTGGGACACACACGGTCTGCCGGTCGAGATCGCGGTGGAAAAGAAACTGGGTCTGAACTCCAAGCGCGAGGTCGAGGCGTACGGCATCGATAAATTCAATGAACAGTGCCGGGAAACCGTGTTTGAGTACGAGCACGAGTGGCGCCGCTTCACCGAGCGTATGGCGTACTGGGTGGACCTGGACCGTCCGTACATGACCCTGCAGCGCAACTACATCGAATCGATCTGGTGGAGCGTGCAGCAGCTGGACCAGAAGGGGCTGCTCTACAAGGGGTTCCGCGTGGCGCCGTACTGCCCCAAGGACGGCACGACCCTGTCCAATGCCGAGGTCAGCGAGGGCTACAAGGACATCCAGGACCCCAGCGTTTACGTGCCGTTCCGGTTGACCGACCCGGCCGCACTGGACCTGCCTGATCACACGGCGTTCCTGGTCTGGACGACGACCCCCTGGACCCTGCCTTACAACGTGGGCGTGGCGATCCACCCCGACCTGGAGTACGTCGCGGCCAGGGATAAGGACGGCCGGGTGCTGATCCTGGCCGCCAGCCTGCGCGCCGAAGTGCTGGGAGAGGACGCCGAGATCGTCAGGACCTTCCGCGGCTCAGAGCTGGAGCGCGTGGCGTACGAGCCCCTGTTTACCGAAGCCTACGAGGCCGAGGGTGAGGGAAAGACGGTGTGGATGTCGGGACTGGACACCTATGTCTCCGACAAGGACGGCACTGGCATCGTACATACCGCGCCGGCCTTCGGTGAAGACGACATGCGCCTGGCACGCAACTACGGTTTCCCCGTCATTGTCGGCGTGGACACCGAGGGCAAACACCGCTTCGGACCGTGGAAGGGCGTGTTCTTCCGCGACGCCAACACCGAGATCGTGCGCGACCTGCGGGCCCGCGGGCTGATGTGGAAGGAAAAGAACTTCCTGCACTCGTACCCGCACTGCTGGCGCTGCGGCACCCCGCTGATGTACTACGCCACCGAAAGCTGGTACCTGAACAACACCCGCCTCAAGGACCGGTTGATCGAGCTCAACGGCACCATCGACTGGCACCCGGCACATATCCGTACAGGGCGTTACGGCGGGTGGCTGGAAAACCTGATCGACTGGAACATCAGCCGAAGCCGGTACTGGGGCACGCCACTGCCGGTGTGGGAAGCTGAGGACGGCGAGTACCGTGTGATTGGCAGCTACGCCGAACTGGCCGAGCTGAGCGGCCGCCCCGAAGTCACCGGAGAGAGCTTCGACCCGCACCGGCCCTATGTGGACGACATCACCTTCGAAGCGGACGGCAAGACCTTCCGCCGGGTGCCCTATGTCATGGACGTCTGGTACGACTCGGGATCCATGCCGTTTGCGCAGCACCACTACCCCTTCGAGAACAAGGAGCTGTTCGAGCAGGGCGGATTCCCGGCGGATTACATCTCTGAAGCCATCGACCAGACGCGTGGGTGGTTCAACTCGCTGCACCAGATCGGCACCATGGTGTTCGACTCGGTGGCCTACAAGTCCGTGATCTGCGCCGGGCACTTCCTGGACGAAAAGGGCCAGAAGATGAGTAAGTCCAAGGGCAACATCCTGGACCCCTGGGAAGTGTTCAACACCTACGGCGCGGACGCCGCGCGCTGGTACACCTACGTGTCCGCGCCGCCTGAACTGTCGCGCCGGGTGGGGCTGAATGTCATCGGTGAGTCCTTCCGTAGCTACTTCATGACCCTGTGGAACACGTATTCCTTCTTTGTGCTGTACGCCAACCTGGACCAGCCTGATCTTCGCGCGGCCCCACCGGTCGAGGAACGCCCGGAAGTGGACCGCTGGCTGATTGCCAAGGTGCAGGCATTGGTAGGCACAGTCACCGGGGCACTGAACAACTATGACCCCACGGGATCAAGCCGCGCACTCCAGGACTTTGTTGTCGAGGATCTCAGCAACTGGTACGTGCGCCGCAACCGCCGCCGCTTCTGGAGTGGGGACGGTCAGGTGGATCTCAGCGCCTACGCGACCCTGCACTACGCGCTGGTCACGGTGACTCAGCTGACGGCGCCGTTCACGCCGTTCCTGGCCGAGTCGCTGTACCAGAACCTGGTCCGCAGCGTGACGCCTGATGCGCCCGAAAGTGTGCACCTCGCCACCTGGCCGCAGGTTGATGAGGCGCTGGCGGCCCCCAGCCTGGTGGGCGAGATGGACGCTGTGCTGCGGGTCGTGTCACTCGGCCGGGCGGTGCGTGGCCAGACCGGCATGCGCCAGCGTCAGCCGCTGCCCAAGGTCATGCTGCGGGCCCGCAGCGCCGAGCAGACAGCAGCCCTGGGCCGCTTTGTCGAGCAGATCAAAGAGGAGCTGAACGTCAAGGAGGTCGAACTGCTTGACCAGTACGCCGAACTGGTGAGCTATCAGTTACGGCCCAACCTGCCCCTGCTGGGCAAGAAGTTTGGTAAGGCAGTCCCGCAGGTCCGTGCAGCGCTGCAGGAGGCTGACGCTTCTGAAGTCGCGCGATTTGTGCGCGACGGCAAGTTCTTCGAGGTGGTCGCCCCGACCGGTGAGCGCTTCGAACTGGGGCCGGACGAGGTGCTGGTAGACGCCCGGTCACCTGAAGGCTTTGCCGCGCAGGAGGAAGCCGGTTACCTGGTGGCCTTCGATACGCAGCTGACGCGTGAACTGGAACTCGAAGGGCTGGCGCGCGATCTGGTGCGCGGGATCCAGGACGGCCGCAAGAAAGCCGGATTCGAGGTGTCCGACCGCATCACGCTGCACCTTGACCTGACCGGGGACGCCCGGGAAGCCGCAGAAGCCTGGCAGGAATACCTGATGAGCGAAACCCTGACCGAATCGCTTGTCTTCGGGGCTGCCGAAGGTTTCGCCGCAGAGGTTGAAGGCGGCACAGCGTACCTGGAGCGCCTGGAGCGCGACGGGTCGATGGCCGGCGCTTAAAACAGACCTGGAAAGCGAAGGGGCGCGTGATGCGCCCCTTTTTGCTGTCAGAAGTTACCCGTGAAAGGGCCGCACAAGCACACCGAAGGTCCCGGGCCCGACGTGGGCACCGATCACCGGTCCAAGCAGCAGAGCGCGTCCCTGTTTGATATTCAGTCCGCTGCGGCCGACGGCACCATGAAGTTCGGTGATGCGGTCTGCGTCACGGCCGGCGTGAACGATGGTGACGGTCACTGGCTTATTCCCGAAACGCTGTACAGCGCTGGAGAGCATGTCCGGCAGGACCTGGGGAGCCTTGAGGCGCTTGATCACACTCAGCTTGCCCTGGTCAAAGTGCAGGACCGGGCGCAGATTGAGCATGTTGCCAACCACCTGTTGCCCCCGGCTGATCCGGCCGCTGCAGCGCAGGTACTCCAGCGACGCCACGCTGAAATTCGTGGACATCTCAGCGCGGGTGGCATGCACCTGCTGTTCGGCCTGCGCCATGGTCTGTCCGGCATCCAACGCTGCGCGGGCGACAAGAGCGACCTCAGCCAGGGGGGCAGTGGTCAGCTTGCTGTCTACGACCCTTACACGTGCCGGATCGGGCAGACGCTGAGCCGCTTCTCTGGCCCGCCGCACTGTTTCTGACAGCTCACCCGAGATGTGCACGCTGAACACTGCCTCATGCGTCTGGAGCAGGCGGCGGTAGTGCTATTCGAAAAAGTCAGCAGTGGGCGGCTCGGTCGTGGACTGCCCACCAGAGCGCAGATGACCATACACCGCGTCCGGATCGATCTCCTGCCAGTCCAGGAAGGCGCGTCCGTTGATCTGAACTGTCCGGAGAATCACTTCGATGTTGTATGCCCGCGCCGCGCCGCCTCTGGAGAAAAATCGCTGGTGGAATCGGTCAGAACGGCAATCATGGACTTAACCTAGGCTCGGTGTACACACTGCGCAATGAGGTTCCTTACGCCCTGGGGGGGATATAACGCCCCCTGGACGGCTGGGCTTGACAGGCCGATGACCCGCGTAGGGTTCTATACTTCACAACCATGACGCCTGGATTTCCCCTTCAAAACGGCCTGAAAATCGCAGTGCTGTGTCACGCCAGCGCCGGGGGATCCGGGGTGGTTGCTACCGAGCTCGGGCTGATGGTCGCCCGTGCCGGGCACGAAGTCCATTTCGTGGGCTCCGCGCAACCTTTCCGGCTGGCTGGTGCCGGAGGTATGAGCGGTCCGTATTTCCATCAGGTGGGCGGCTTCGCTTACGCGCTGTTCGACCAGCCCTACCCGGAACTGGCGGCCGCCAACACCCTGACTGAAGTCATTCTTGAACACGGCGTGGAGCTCTCGCACGCTCACTACGCCATCCCACATGCCAGTGCAGCGCTGCATGCCCGCAGCGTCAGTGGCCGAACCCGGGTCATCACCACGCTGCACGGCACCGATGTCACCCTGGTGGGCGCTGAGCCGGCCTTCCGGCACACCACGCGCTACGCCATCGAACGCTCAGACCATGTGACGGCGGTCTCGAATTTTCTGGCTCACCAGACCCGTGAAGTCTTCGGAACCGAACGGGAAATCGAGGTTATTCATAACTTCGTGGACAGTACCCGCTTTGTGCGGATCACTGACCCGGCGGTACGCGCCCGCTTCGCCCACCCCGACGAAGCTCTGCTGGTGCATGTCAGTAACTTCAGGGCCGTGAAACGTCCGGAGGACGTGGTGAGGGTGTTCGCACGGGTGGCCAGTGAAATTCCGGCGCGGCTCCTGATGATCGGCGACGGCCCGGAGCGGCCGCGGGCCTTCGAGCTGGCGCAGCAGCTGGGAGTCATCGGCAGGACTCACTTCCTGGGCTCGTTCCCGGACGTGCAGACCATTCTGGGCATCAGTGACCTGTTTGTGCTGCCCAGCAGCAACGAAAGTTTCGGACTCGCAGCCCTGGAGGCCATGAGCTGCGAGGTTCCCGTGGTGGCCGCCCGCGCCGGGGGCATCCCCGAAGTGGTTCAGGACGGTATTACCGGATTTCTCTCTCCAGTCGGAGATGTCGATCACATGGCCGACCAGGCCCTGCGCGTTCTGCGGGACCGTGAGGTCTACACCCGTATGGGACAGGCTGCACGGGCGGCGGCAGTCCAACTGTTTCACCCGGATCTGATTGTGCCGCAGTATCTGAAGGCCTACGAACGCACGATCGCTGGATAACGCCGACAAGGGGTGGTCCCTTTCCGACGAAACTTGACTTGTCCATTAGTGAATATTTTCACGATAAGCTAAGATCGTGAGAATTTTATTCCCACAAAGTTGGTGATGACAAAAAAAGAGCCAATGAAGGCCCTCGTTCGCCATCTCTTCGTCAACGGTTCAACCGGACAGACACCGCTGTGTCGGCCGCGAACGGTTTCAGGCTGACAGCGCGCCCGACATCCACAAGAAAGGCATTCCATCCTCGCTTGAGCGCTGCCACATATCCCTTGTTGGCCTTGACAGTGACGTCACCGTTCACCCAGACGATGAACAGTGTCGAGCGGCCCACCTGTGCCGCCACTTCGTTGAGGGCTTCTGCCTCGTCGCGTCGCCCGTTGTTGTTCTGGTCCCGGTAGGTAAAAAAACGCAGTTCTGCTGCCTGCACCTGTCCGCTGACCGCAACCGGATCAATGACTCCCGGCCAGGACACGTTCTGGGGGGTAAGCGCCACCTGGGCGCGGGCGGTGGGAGCAGTGATAGGAATTTCCAGGCTGAACCGGTTGCTCTGCACTGGAACACCGACTATTTCCTGCACAGGCTGCCCGAAAGGCGTTACCACCCAGCCGCTGACGCGGGTATCAGGAGTGACCGTTCCGTCCACCGTGCCGGTCACGACCAGGGCCGAAGCCTGCGTGGCCAGCAGGCCCAGAATCAGGGGAAGGACGTGACGTGTCTTCATACCTCAAGTGTACGGGTCTGGCTGACGGCGATGTGACTCCACATGACACTTATCTGAAGGCCACAAGGAAGGGCCGGATCACCTGGACCCGGCCCCCCTTCTGTGAAGGTACTTACTTGTTCAGCGCCTGCTTCACGAGATCGATGATCTCAGGCATCGTGTCAGCCACCGGCACATTCGCGGCCGCGAAGGCAGCGAGCTTGCTTTCAGGGGTCCCGACGTCACCCATGATGATGGCGCCAGCATGGCCCATGCGCTTGCCCTTAGGTGCGCTCCGGCCGCTGATGAATGCCACAACGGGCTTTTTCATGTTCTCAGCAATGTACGCCGCAGCCGCTTCCTCGTCCGCGCCGCCGATCTCGCCGATCACGATCACGGCGTCAGTGTCGGGGTCAGCCTCGAACAGTGGCAGGACGTCGGCAAACGTCGTACCGATCACAGGGTCCCCACCGATGCCCACGGTGGTGCTGGTGCCCAGGCCGGCGTCATTGAGCAGCTTGGCAGCCTCGTAGGTAAGGGTGCCGGAGCGGCTGATCAGGCCGATACGGCCGGGGTTGGTGTAGATCTTGTTGGGCATGATGCCCACCTTGGCTTCGCCGTTGGTCACCAGACCGGGGCAGTTCCCGCCGATCAGACGGATACCCTGACCGCCCTGAGCGCGGTTCTGGGCATCAAGCTGGTTAACTTCCTGAACGGCGCGCATCATGTCCACGGTAGGCACGCCTTCCGTGATCAGCACGATCAGGGGCATGCCGGCGTGAGCTGCTTCCAGGACGGCGTCAGCGGCGCCAGCTGGCGGCACGAAGATGATCGAGACGTTGGCGCCGTGCTTCTCTTTGGCTTCAGCCACCGAGTTATACACGGGCCAGCCTTCGAAGTCGGTGCCGCCCTTGCCAGGGGTGACGCCGGCCACAACCTGCGTACCGAATTCCTTCATGGCGCGGCTGTGGCTAGCACCTTCGCGGCCGGTCATGCCCTGCACAATGACCTTGCTGTTCTTGTCAACGAGAATGCCCATTATTTGGCCTCCGCAGCGTTTGCTTCCTTGGCAGCTTCATCGGCCGCTTCAAACATGGTGGGGTACATCTGGATCAGGGGGCTGTTGACTTCAGCCAGCAGCGCCTTGGCTTCGTCCTCGGCCGTGCCGGCGATGCGCATGCGCACAGGCTTGGTCAGGATCCCGTCTTTCAGGGCCTGGATAACGCCTTTGGCAACCTCGTCGGCGCGGGTGATGCCGCCGAAGATGTTGATAAAGATGGCCTTGACATCACTGTCCTTGCTGACCAGCTTCACGGCGTTATACACGACTTCGGCTTTGGCGCCGCCGCCAATGTCCAGGAAGTTGGCCGGCTTGGCGCCAGCGCGGTTGACCACGTCCAGCGAGGTCATCACGATGCCTGCGCCGTTCCCCAGTACGCCGACGTTGCCATCAAGCTTCACGTAGGCGAAGCCGTACTTGCTGGCCTCGATTTCCAGGGGGTGCTCGGCTTCCAGTTCGCGCCAGTCAGCCAGGTCCTGGTGACGGTACATGGCGTTGTCGTCGATCTCGAACTTGGTGTCCAAGGCCAGCGGTACGCCGTCAGGGCCCACGAACAGTGGGTTGATCTCGACCAGCACGGCGTCACGCTTCAGCGCGGCCTCACTCATCTTGACCATCATGTCGGCAATTTTGTTCAGGTTGCCCTTGAAGCCGGCCCTGATGGCCACCTCGCGCGCCTCGTAGGGGCGCAGGCCGGTCACCGGGTCCACGCGGTGCTTGATGATCTTCTCGGGAGTTGCGGCGGCAACTTCCTCGATTTCCATGCCACCCTCGGCGGAGGCCATCAGGGTGAAGCTCTGCACGTTGCGGTCAACGATCATACCGACGTAGTACTCGGTACCTGCGTCGATGTCCACGGCCTTGGTAACAAGCACCTTGTTGACGGTCAGACCCTTGATGTCCATGCCCAGAATCTTTTCGCCGTTCTCGAAGGCCTTGTCCTCGGTGGGGCTGAACTTCACGCCACCGGCCTTACCGCGGCCGCCCACGTGCACCTGGGCCTTGACGACCACCGGCTGACCGTACTCGCGGGCGATCTGACGCACCTCGTCGGGGGTGCGGGCGACCTTGCCGTCCTGAACGTTGACGCCGAACTGGCGCAGAATTTCCTTGCCCTGATACTCGTGAAGTTTCACGGTTCCTGCCTCCTCAATGATGGGGGTGGTTGGCCACTGTTCCCGGGCCAGCTCTACTTTTGTCCCGATCACGGAGTATAAGCCTCGCACTGCCGGCGCCCCTCAATGTCCCTCTCCTGGGGACAGACTGACAACAGCGGGACCCTGGAAGGCCGACGGCGGCGCCGTGTTACCGTGCAGCACATGAGCCAACTCGAAAAGTTGCGCCAGGCCATGGGCCCGGCGGGAGTAGACGCCGTGTGGATCAGTGATCCGGCCAACGTGCGTGCGCTGAGCGGATTTTCCAGCCCCAAGGACGCCAAGGTTCTGGTCACAGCCGGCAGCGTGACGTTGTACACGGACGCCCGCTATACCGTTCAGGCCCAGGAGGAATCGCCCCTCCCGGCCTTTATTGCGCGGCCGCCGGAAACCTATCAGCATGCTGCCCAGAGTCTCAGTGGACTCCGGGTGGGCTTTGAAGCTGAGCATCTGACGGTGGCGATGCTGGACGATCTGCGTGAGCACTGGCCGGATGCGCAGCTTGTTCCGCTGCGGGAGCTGGGCCGGGGCTTACGCATGGTGAAAACTCAAGACGAGATCGAGGCGATCCGGGCTGCGCAGGCGCTGGCTGACCGGGTATATGCCGAGGTGCGTCCCAGCATCAGTGCGGGGGTCCGTGAACGCGACGTTGCCCTTGATATCGAAATGCGCTTGCGCCGAGCAGGCGCAGAAAGTGCCTTCGACATCATCGTGGCCAGCGGTCCACGCGGCGCCATGCCGCACGGGGTGGCCTCCGACCGCGTGATTGAAGATGGTGAGCTGGTCACCATCGATATGGGCGCCCGGCTGGGGGGGTACCACAGTGACATGACGCGCACGGTTGCGGTCGGTACTCCCAGCGATGAGATGCTCCGCGTCTACCGCGCGGTCCTGGAGGCCGAGGAAGCAGCAGTTGCGGCAGTAGGGCCGGGGGTTCGGGCTGCGGATCTCGATACCCTGGCGCGCGACATCCTGACCCGGCATGGTCTGGGCGAAGCGTTTGCCCACTCGTTGGGCCACGGAATTGGACTCGAGGTTCACGAAGGTCCCAGCCTGCGAGGTGTCAGCACAGATGTTCTCGAGGCCGGCATGCTCGTGACCATCGAACCTGGAGCGTACCTGCCTGGAATCGGTGGAGTGCGCATTGAGGACCTGCTCCTGGTGACCGAAAACGGCCACGAGGTTCTGAGCCGCGCTGAGAAGGACCGGCTGTGAAAAGGGCGCTGCTGCTTTTCACACTGCTTTTGGGCAGTGCACACGCTGAGCAGGTGTACCGGGTCAAGGCCGGTGACACGCTGTGGTCGGTGGCCCAGGCTCACGGAACGACTGTTCAGGCAGTTCTGGCCCACAACGGCAGGGACAGCGCGGCCATTCAGGTTGGAGAGGCCATCCGGCTCCCGGGAACACCCGTGACCTCCCCCGCCCAGATCCCTGCGACCCCTGTCACCACGGCTGTGTTTCAGCGTGGCCAGGCAGCCTATTACAGTGGACGCCGCGACCGCAGCACGGTAATGACAGCAGCACACCTGACCCTGCCGTTCGGTACCTGGGTGCGGGTGACCCATGCCCGGACAGGCCGCAGCGTGGCGGTCATGATCAATGACCGAGGGCCTTTTGGCAATCGTTCCAGAGTGATTGACCTGTCGACCAGTGCGGCCCGGGTCCTCGGCATGCTGAGTGAAGGGGTCGCACCTGTGACCCTGACGGTGATGTCACGGCCCTAAGGAACTCATATCTGACCTCGCCGGATGTGGGAGGGGGGCGGATGTTAGAATCGGTCGGGTTTCAACCACAGATCAAACCGCTGTTGAGGTTCACCCACCGAGGAGGATGGTTTTAATGACGATGGAAACGGCACTGCTGACGCTGGATACGCTCGCGAAGTACCTCAAGGAAAAAGAAGTGCAGCTGGACATGGAAGAGAACAACGGCCAGCGCTTCATCCGCATGGGCTGGCGTTTCGAGATGGGCGACGCGGCCGTACTGGTCAGCGTGAATGACGGCCCGAACAACACCAGCCGCCTGGAAATCACCTGCGTGACCCAGAAGCAGTACGCTGACCGCCGTGTGGAAGTTGTAAACATGCTCAACGACCGCAACCGCGAGCGCGCCTTTGCCCGCAGCATTGACGCCGATGGCAACGTCTGGCTGGAATATGTCGGCTTCTACCCCACCCTGGCCGAAATGCCCCAGGAAACCTTCGACACCCTGTTCGGCGGCGTACTGATGCACTTCCAGGATGACTACGCAGCGCTTGAAGGCTTCGTGCCCCAGGGCATGCAGGTTCAGCAGCCTCAGGCCTGAGAATCGACAAATGGGCGGGGATTCTACCCCGCCTCTTCTTCCTTTGCTTAAGTGAATAGTTTCACGATATCTCAGATTCGTGAAAATTTTGCCTCTTGGGTGATTCAGCTTTCTAAGGCTATTTAGACCTGAGAAGGCCATGTCAGTGACTCTGACATGGCCTCTCCTTCCTTGAAGTTCAGCTGCGCTGGGGAAAAGACAGGTGCCCCTCAAATTGCCAGAGGCTCAGCTTTCTGGGCTTCTTTTCGTAAAGCGTGCCAGTCATCGGCCCGTGCTGGGTAGTAACGGTGATATCGCACTTGCCACCGCCCTGGGCACAGCCTTTACTCAATGCATCGATATCGGTCGCCAGGGTCCCTTTGCCCTGATGCCCGGACTCTGCCAGGATGGTCAGGCGTTTGGTTGGTGCGACTTGATAGGTCCCCTGCAAAATAATCATTGCTGCACTTTAGGCTTTTTTCCGATGGGCAACTGAAGCTTTCCACCTATCCACGTCCACGATGTTGATAGAACCCGGCCCGGACAACGCCTCCAGGCCTGCGTCCAGCAGGTCTTGTCGTCAGCTCTGCCGGGCAGCCAGAATTTGCTCCAGGCGGGCAACGTAGCCTTCCAGAGTGCGGAAAGTCGCCTGAACGGGCTCGGGGGTCAGCATGTCCACGCCTGCTTCCCTCAGGGCGTCTATAGGGTCCTGGCTTCCCCCGGACTTCAGGAACCGCAGGTACGTGGCCTGGGCCATAACCGGGTCAACACTGAACTGCTCCAGCAGCTGATGAGCCGCGCTGATGCCGGTGGCGTACTGGTAGGCATAGAAGTTGGCGTACAGGTGCGTGGAGAACTGAGCCCACAGGATGCCGCTGCGCTGGCGGTCCATGGTCACACCGTCGCCGTACCCCTGAGCCAGCAGGTCGGCAGTCAGGGCAATCAAGTCCGGAGCGCTCAGCGACTGGCCCGCTTCGACCCGGCGGTAGGCTTCGAGTTCGAACGCTGCCAGGGTCGGCATGATGAAGAAGTAGCGGTGAAAGTTACTCAGCGCTTCCTCGATGATGGCGACCTCAAAGTCGGTATCACCACGCTCGCGGGCCTGCTTCAGGAGGTACTGGCGCACCATGGCCTGGTTGAAGTTGCTGGCCACCTCAGCGTGAAACAGGGTGTAACGCGGCACGGAGTGGGGGTGCTCACGCTGGGAGAGCAGCGAGTGCATAGAGTGGCCGATCTCATGCGCCAGCGTGCTGTAGCTGTTCATGGTGCCGTTCCAGGTCATGAAAATGTACGGCTTGACGCGGCCTCCGCCGTTGCTGTAGGCACCCTGCCGTTTGCCTTCGTTCTCGGCATAGTCCACCCACCGGTCCTCGGTCAGGCCGTGGCGCATGTCGCGAAGGTACTCTTCGCCCAGCGGGGCCATCCCTTCCGCAATCCAGTCCACCGCCTGCTGGTAGGAGACGCTGCGAGGAGGATTCAGAGCCGCCTTGACGTCATACTCCCGCAGTTCAGGAAGACCCAGCCACTCGCGGCGCACGCGCCAGTACCGGTGCCAGATGGGCGTATTGGCGCGGTAGGTGTCGAGCAGGGTCGTGACGACTGCCGCCGGAATGTTGTCCGGAGACAGGCTGGCTGTCACCACATCCGGGTAGTGCCGGGCACGGGCCAGGAACACGCTCTGCCGCACGTTTGTCGCGTACATGGCAGCCTGGGCGTGCTGCACGGCGAGGTGCGCGTCGGCGTAGTTTTCCCACGCCTCCTGGCGGACCTGGCGGTCAGGGTGGCTGGTCAGACGGTCCACGTTGCCTTGCGTGACGGCCTCGCCGCCTGCAGTTCCAAAGCGCAGATCCATATTGGCCAGAGCCGGGTGAATGCTGCGCTCGCTGGCAAAGGGAGCCTGAACGGCGCCCAGCAGCTCTTCGACCTCGGCAGAGCGTACATGGGGCTTGAGGCGCAGAATGCGCTCCAGGCGGACCCGCTGGTCGGAGAACTGAGGAGTTTGCATCCAGCTGCGCAGCTTGTGCTCGTCAATGGCCAGAATCTCTGGGCGCGCAAAGGCAGACGCAGCCCCGTACTGGGCCATGATGCCGCTGGCACGGTCGCGGCGCGCGGCAGCCACCGCGTCACGGCCGTCTACACTGGCATTCATGCTGGCGTAGGACATGAAGCGTGAAAGACGCAGATCAAGCTCATCAGCCTGGACGAGGTAGGCGAGCAGGGCCTCCGGGCTGCTGCCCAACCTGCCGGCGTGCTCAGTCAGGGCGTTGATGGCCCCGGGCAGCAGCTGCGCCTCAGCCTCCCAGGCCTCCGGGGTAGCGAACAGAGCCTCAATATCCCAGGTTTCCTCGCGGGGAACGTCAGCGCGTGGGGGCAACACCTTCACTTCAGTTGTATTCACCGGCCCAGGCTAGCACCACCTCAACAGGAACCGGACATCGCGCCGGTACCGCATCTGTATTGATCCATAGGCCAGGAAAAAGAGAAAAGGGCCCGTTCAGGGCCCCTTTTTTGACAATGGAGCTGGCCCTCAGCGCTGGCAGCCGGCTGCGATCTCGCGGGCCAGAGCAGAGACGTCTGCCCCGTCACGAGCAGCATTGATAAAGGCGCTGCCCACCACCACGCCGTCGGCCATCTGCGCCACCTGATGAGCCGTAGCAGCGTCCTTCACGCCGAAGCCCACCACAATCGGCACCGTCGCATGCTTGCGCGCCAGATCAAGCATGGCCGGCACTTCGCCCAGGGCAGTGCCTTCGCGGGTCCCGGTGACGCCGGTGACGCTGACGGCATACAGAAAGCCGGTACAGGCCTGCGCCACCAGTTCCACCCGGGCGGGAGTCGAGGTCGGGGCGATCAGGAAGGTCACCGCCAGACCAAATTTGGCAGCAAGGTCCGCGATTTCCAGATCCTGATCGGGCGGCAGGTCCGGCAGAATCAGACCGTCTACACCTGCCTCCGCAGCCAGGGCCATGAATTTTTCCGGGCCGACGGCATAGATGGGATTGACATACGTCATCACCACGATCGGCGTGTCGTGGCGGCGGCGCAGTTCACGGATCAGCTCCAGGGTTCCTCTGGTGCTGGTTCCGCCAGCCAGTGCCTTTTCCGAGGCGCGCTGAATGGTGGGGCCATCGCCCAGTGGATCGCTGTATGGAATGCCGATTTCCATGATGTCGGCCTGTTCGATCAGCTGGTCAGCCAGGGCGGGAAAGGCCTCCGCGCTGGGATAGCCGGCGGTCATAAACGGGATGAAGGCAGCGCGGCCCTCGGCATCGGCACGGGCAAAGGCGCGGTGTAAGCGCTCTACCCCACGGGCAATGGTAGCTGTCATGCAGTGACCTCCCGGGTCATGTCTGTGTTGGCTTGTTCCCTGCTCAGGTCCAGAAGGCGCATGACTTCGGCCACATCCTTGTCACCGCGTCCACTGAGGTTGACCACAATCACCTGGTCGGGACTCATGGTCCGCGCAAGTTCGACCGCGTGGTAAACGGCATGTGAGCTTTCCAGCGCAGGAATGATTCCTTCCAGACGGGTCAGCATCTGCAGGGCTTCGAGGGCCTGCGCATCGGTGACCGGGACATACTCCGCCAGCCCGGCGTCGCTGTAGTAGCAGTGCTCCGGGCCAATGCCAGGGTAGTCCAGACCGGCGCTGATGGAGTGCGGCGGCACAATCTGGCCCTCATCGTCGTTCATCAGGTACATCAGCGAGCCGTGCAGCACGCCCACCCGGCCGCCAGCAACCGACGCGGCATGTTTGCCGGTATGAACCCCTTCCCCGGCGGCCTCGGTGCCGATCAGACGCGGGCGCTGATCAGCCGGCAGGTAGGCGAACGGAGCAAAGATCCCGATGGCATTGCTGCCGCCGCCCACGCAGGCCACCACGGCGTCGGGAATGGAGCGGCCTTCCAGCGCCGGCAGCTGCAGCATGACTTCCTCACCGATGATGCTCTGGAAGTCTCTGACCATGGCCGGGTACGGGTGGGGTCCCACGACGCTGCCCAGAATGTAGAAGGTGTCGCGAACGTGTGTGACCCAGTCGCGGATTGCCTCGTTGGTGGCGTCCTTGAGGGTTCCGGTGCCGCTGGTGACAGGCCGGACTTCAGCCCCCAGCAGCTTCATCCGGAAGACGTTGAGGGCCTGACGACGGATGTCCTCCTCGCCCATGTAGACCACGCATTCCAGGCCCAGGAGTGCAGCCGCCGTCGCGCTGGCAACCCCGTGCTGTCCGGCGCCGGTCTCGGCGATGACCCGCCGCTTGCCCATCCGCACAGCCAGCAGCGCCTGGGCCAGGCAGTTGTTGATCTTATGCGCGCCGGTGTAGTTCTGGTCCTCGCGCTTGAGGTAGATTTTGGCGCCGCCAGCATGCTCGGTCAGCCGACGGGCGAAATACAGCCCACTGGGACGACCCACGAATTCGCGGTAGAGCCGGTCAAGTTCTGTCAGGAAGATGGGATCCTGCTTGGCCACCTGATACGCAGCATCAAGTTCATCCAGGGCGGGAATCAGGGTTTCTGGAACATAACGCCCGCCGTAACGGCCGAAACGGCCGCGCACATCCGGCAGCGGAAAAGACGGGAATACCAGGGGCATGATGCCCAAGGTTACGCAACTGACCGGCTCTCTAGAGGGGGCTTGTCTTAGACAACTGGTCTAAGTTTGTGCATCTGTAACAAAGCTCTGCCACAGTGGCAACAGCTCAACGGCCGACACCTCGCCCGGGACCCGCCAGCCCAGAGAGGCCGCCAGGGCAGACAGCACCCGTCCCGGCGGCTCTCCCCGTTCACGCAGGGCCATCAGTGGAGGGGCTCCACCACGCTTGGCCAGCCTTTCGCCCCGGAACCCGGTCATGAGCGGAACGTGCAGGTAACGCGGTGTGGGCAGTCCCAGCGCCCGCTGCAACGCGACCTGCCGGGGAGTGGCGGGGAGCAGGTCCTCACCGCGCACGATGTCGGTTACCCCGGAGGCTGCGTCATCCACCACCACTGCAAGGTGATAGGCGAACACGCCGTCACCCCTTCGCAGCACGAAGTCCCCCACCTGCATGCGCAGATGCTGGCAGTGTACGGAACGGCTCAGCCCGTCGGGGACACAGATGGTCCAGTCGGGAACCTGCCAGCGCAGGGCCGGAGTGCGGCCCGCAGACAGGGGCCGCGAACTGCAGGTCCCGGGATACACGGGTTCCTCACCGTGAGGAGCCCCGGCACTGTCCTGAATGGCCTGCTGTATTTCCTTGCGGGTACAGGTACAGCCGTAAGTATCCAGCTGCGCGGCAGCAGCCTCATAACGAGCAATTTGGCTGGATTGCAGGCTTTCTTCGTCCCAGTCAAGCCCCAGCCACTCCAGGTCCCGGCGTGTGACGTCGTATGCCCAGTCCCGGACGCGGCCGACATCCAGGTCCTCGAAGCGCAGCAGGTGGCGCCCGTTGGCCGCGCGGGAATGCAACCAGGCCAGCAGAGCAGTGCGGGCATTGCCCATGTGCATAGCACCGGTAGGGCTGGGAGCAAAGCGGCCAATGACGGCATGCGGCGCACTCATGCGTGCAAGCTACCGCGCAAAGGCTCAGGCAGTTCAGGGTCGCACAACCCAGCCCGCAGCAACAGGATCAGAGGGCACCAGCCCAAGTTGCCTCTTCAACCTGCTGGGAAGGCGTTATGCACGGTCGCGCAACCACATCAGCAGCAGATCTTCAACAAGCTCACTGACGCTCTCGCCGCCGTCTTTCTTGATTTCCCGCCATACCGCCCGCACCGTTTCCTTGCGTACATAAACCGGCTCGAGCCGTTCGCTCGTGTCTCCATTGCGCCGGCCGTCCGGGGCTGGACTGACCTTGCGGCCCTCCGCCTTTCGCCCGGCATCCTGCAGATAAGCGAATCTTGGTTTCTGGCGCCCGGCCTTCATATCAGCTCCTTTGACAGGGCCAGGATGTCCTTCCAGGCTGGCGCAGCGCGGGGGTCTCGCACGTCACGCGCCAGGGTCGCCAGTTCGGCGGCTCGCTGGTAGGCAACAAAATTGCGAATCAGGGTGTTACACACCGTCACCCCGGAGTCGCGCAGGTCCTCGCGGGCTTCCTCGCCGGTCTTGCCCTGGGCAGGGACCCGGGTCAGAACCACGCGGGCACGGCGCGCGGCGCTGACCTCATCGTCCAGATAGTCGAGCAGACTGCGGGCTGCGTCCAGTTCCAGAGCTCCGGGACCGCTGGGAATCAGCATCAGGTCGGCCTGAACGGCCAGTGCCCGCAGATCCTTACGCTTGGGACGGCCTTCGGTGTCGATCAGCACCACGTCCAGACTGGTGAGCCGTTTGGGCTTCACGTCGCCAGCGGCCAGCACCGGAAACGGCAGGGGAACGCCGCGCTGGGTGGCGCGCGCAGCCCACCGCAAGCTGCTGCCCACCCGGCCGTCTTCATCGATCAGGACAACCTGTAGACCCCGTTCTGTCAGGGCGCCTGCAAGGTGAATAGCCAGGGTGCTTTTGCCCACGCCACCCTTTTCGGAAGTGATTGCCAGCACGGTGGGCATAACCGGAGCGTAGCAGAGGCCAATGGACAGTTGGTCAGCATTCTGTTGCCAGGGCCATGACGACCGGCGAATTTGCGATGCCACGGTATTTTGCTTCAGACGTGGCATCATGGCGCCATGCACGAAGCGGACCGCCTTGAGCAGTTGCTGGCCTCCGAACCGTATTGGACAGCGCGCGTGATGCAGGAGCAGGGCAGCCGCTTTTACCGCGCTCTTGGCGCTGCACTTGAAGCCGCCGATGCGTCAAACCGCCGGCTGATCTATGCCACGTGGACGGACGCAGTGTGGGACTTTTACCTGCGCGGGCGGCGGCTGGAAGAAACTGAGGCGGCGGGAGAGGGCTGAGTCGGACCTGACCTGAACAGGCCTGCGGGCGACCCTCCAAAGAGCGCCGTGAGACCGGGTTTTTCGCAATAAATAGGCGATATCCCGTCTTGAACTGGTGTGCTGCTTGCAGGCTACCCGCCATTGCCTACGGCCGAAGCTGGCAGAACTGCGCTCAATGCATTCAGGCATCCGCGCATGCTGGAATCGTCCCCCTCTAGACTGCCGGTCATGACGTCCACCCCGACCCTGCTGGCCATTTTTGCGCACCCTGACGACGAAGCCTTTAGCCTCGGAGGAACCCTGACTCACTACGCCCGGCGAGGCGTGCGGGTTGTGCTGGCGTGTGCTACCCGTGGAGAAGCTGGCAAAATCACGGTCCCTGGGATGACGGTCGAGGATCTGGGAGCACAACGCGAGCAGGAACTTCGCGACGCCTGCATGGCCCTGGAGATTCCGGAACCTGTATTCCTGGATTACCACGACTCCGGCCGCTATGAGCGCACACGCCACAATGATCCACGCGCGCTGATGAATGTCACACCCATGGAGATCGAGGTCAAGTTACGCGTCCTGATCGAACAGGTCCAGCCGCAGGTCATGGTGACCTTCGATCCGCACGGAGGCTACGGGCACATCGATCATCTGCAGATCCAGAGGGCAGCGACGGGAGCTTTCTTCAGTACCGGGCACCTGCCACTCGGGGGGCCTCAGCGGCTGTACTACACGGCCTTGCCCTATGAGGCAGCCGAAGGTCTGGCCCTGATGGGTCAGGACCTTGACCCTCTGCTCTACGGCGTGTCTCCACAGACCGTGGCGGTGCGGATGGACGTCAGCGCCTACGCTGAAAATAAGAAGGCTGCTCTGGCAGCGCACGGCACCCAGATGGGTGAACAGAGTCTGCTGGGCCGCATGGCCCCGGACGAGCGCGCACGGATGGAAGCCCGCATGCTGGGACAGGAGATTTTCACCGTGGGCGGTACACGCACCGGTTTACCGTCGTTTCCCCTGCGTGGTCTATTTGACGGCCTGCCGGGTCTGGAGGCTCTGGATGACTGAATCGTCCAACGGCAGGGACTGAAAGAATAGTGACTGACGTACCGTGCCGCGAGCTTTCTGCACGCCACCGTACACCGGACCCATGACATCAGGACCGGCACTTTATGTGGCGTTCAGTTCGTGCCGAGAAGCGATCCGTCTCCTCGGTACCCCAAGCGCCGGGCTGCTTCGCTTGAGGATTCTTCTCCCCAGAGTGCGGCAGCGACGTGCAGGGCCGCTTCGAACGCCCCTAAACCTCCGGGGGCAGTTCGCAACTGGGCATCCGTCACAGCCCGGCCAGGGTGTATGTCCAGCGGCTCGTAACTCCAGAGAGATTCGGTGAGGTCTTCACTCCCGCCAATCTCGCGTCCGCGCAGGCTGCCTGCCTCACCCAGCAGCAGCAGCCCACTGCCGCTGGCACCGGTGGGCAGCGCCGGGTGAGCACCCAGAAACGCCCGCAGAAGAGGATCACGGCTCGCTTTTGCTGCGCCTGGTCCGCCGGGCAGCAGCAGTGCAGCGGGTTCAGGCAGTGCCGCATACAACACATGCGGCGTGCTCACCAGCCCACCTGCAGTGAGAATGCTGGCCCGAGAACGGTTGACTGTCCGGGTGGCATCTGGCCCGCCACACAGGCGGCAGACCGTGACCATGATCCCGAGTTCAAGTTCGCTCACCCCGGCATAGACAGGAATAGCGACAACGGGACCAGAACTGGTCTCGAGGTCGGAACTCTCCGGCACTTCTGACCCAGTCACGGCTGCGACAGGGGCCCAAGGCGGTAGCCGCGCCGGGCAGTAGGCGGCGCCACCTCGCCGTGCTGCAGTAGAGCACTAACAGCCTCGTCAGGCAGACGTTCGATCCGCCGCAGGTAATCGCCCAGGGTCAGCAGGGTATCGAAGCGGCGGGGATGCGGGTCTCCTTCGATGTACAGGTCAATCCAGGCGATCACAGACGGGGTTTCCTCCAGGTCAGGCGCAGGTTCAGGCTCACAGGTCGCGCAGGTCTTCCCACAGCTGCCAGCCCACGCCGGCTGGCGTGCTCTCCAGCAGGGGGTTGAGGGTCTGGCTGGCGGCGCTGGCGTCGGCATGCAGGGCGTCGTTGCCCGGCCGCTCGTCGTACACCCGCAGCACGGTGAACTGGTAGAACACTTGAGAAGCCGTCGGCTCACCGTTCTCAAAAAAGGCAAACGGCGCCTGCACGCTGTCCCACAGCACATGGGCGTCTTCCGTACCACTCATTCCAGGTGGGTCAGGCAGCTCCAGCTCGCGGGGCAGGTAGTGATCAAGGTCCACGTCGGCGTCCTGCGGGTGCCACATGTAGCCCTGCAACAGGCGGACAGCGGCGCGGCCCCCGGCCTGCGAATCGGTGATGCTCACGCCGGACAGCATACCCGACTTCTTCCCCTGATCAGGAGGGACCCACCCGGGGGCGGCTGCCGCACAGGCTTTCCTCGGCCTGCACCAAAGCGTCCGACAGCCGCAACACCTGGAGGTCGGCTGCCGGGTGCAGTGTCAGCACAACGTCACGGGCACCGGGGTGCGCGGTTTCCAGGGTCAGTCCGACT
The DNA here is from genome assembly GCF_000020685.1 of Deinococcus deserti VCD115. NCBI lineage: Bacteria > Thermotogati > Deinococcota > Deinococci > Deinococcales > Deinococcaceae > Deinococcus > Deinococcus deserti. The sequence goes on from NC_012526.1 coordinate 1,431,675, forward strand.
TCGCGCCAGACTCCGGTTCGAAACGGAGCCAGACCATCGGCCTGGAGCGCGTCACGCAACCAGAGCAGCGTGCGGGTTCCGTCCATCACAGCAATGCGCGCCTCCAGGGTCAACAGCTGAGCCTGAAGACCAGGATCCACCTCCGATATGCTGGCAGGAAAGGACGAGTCCTGAACAGCCCCCGGCACCCGTCTGAGCAGCGCGTACGCACGGTTGATTTCAGCCAGAGCCTGGTCCGGTTGTCCTGCACGCCACTGCGCGTCGGCGTGAACCGCCCGTGCCTGGGCTTCTTCGTACGGATGCCGGGCTAAGGACAGTCCGGCGCTGGCATCCTGCATGGCACGTTGGGCATCCGGCTCGGCCAGAGCGCGGCTGAGATGCAGGTCCAGGCGCAGAATCAGGTCGCGGTCGCTGGCGTCGGCACCGTGCAGCAGCAGCTGGTCCATCAGCTGCCGGGCATGGGCGAGGTCCGGCGAGTCGCAGGTAGCCCCAGACAGTGGCTGCAGGTAACAGCGGCCCAGACCCCGGGTCAGGTAAGCCAGTGCCACACGCAACAGGGTGCGCCTCTGCCGGTACCCGGCCTCGGCTCGTCGGCCGTCACTGCGGGACAGCAGGGCCAGGGCCTCGCCAGCCACCCGCAGCGCCTCTTCCGGCTGGCCTAGCGCCAGGTGCGCGGGGGCGGCTTCAGACAGCAGCCGCGCCCGGGGCACGGCGTCTCCGTAACGCGGCAGGTCCTGAGGAAGCAGTGCCAGGGCCCGGCCAAGTCGCTCCAGACCTTCCCGGGCACGGCCCAGACGCCGCAGCGCCGTGCCCGACCGGGCCAGCACGCGGGCCAGCTCCTCGGCGGTGCCGCCAGCGACTTCCAGCCGGGACGCCGCGTCGTCCAGCGCCCGGAGGCCGGCCCCAGGCAGCCCCAGGCGCAGCATCAGGTCACCTTCCTGATAGCGGGCCCGGCCCGAGAGCAGTGGACTGGACAGCGGAACCGCGCGCAGCGCTGTCAGGGCCTCCGGCCAGCGGCCTGCATCCTTGGCGATCAGGCCGCGCCAGAGCAGCGCGCGTGGGCCACCGTGCTCGGCGCGGGGATCGCTGGCCTTGCGGGTGGCCGTCTCCAGATCGCCCTGCCAGCGTGCCAGAGCAGCCTCGACCAGCAGGGCGTCGGCCTGGGCAGCCCGGGCCCACGGTTCCAGAGAGGTGACAGGCTCCAGGACAGCCGCCACGTCCGCGTGCGCGAGTTGCAGATGTGCGGCCTCGATGTTGCCAGCCTCCAGGCTGCTTTCTGCGAGTTTGACCCTTGCCCAGGCCCTGACCACATCCCGGTCAGACTCCAGCAGGGTGAACAGTCCGTCGCGCAACCGGGGATGTCCGTATTCGCCGCGTCCGGCATGATGACCCACGACAGCCCGCGCCAGAGTTTCGAGCTGGGTGCCCTGCGCAGACTGGCGGATGGCAGGCCAAAGCGGCGGCAGATGCCGGGCGTCGTCGGGATGGCGCGTGACGAGCGTTGCCAGGGCTGCCCAGTCTCCGACGGCTGCCAGAGCCGACATCCGCAGGCCGCTGTCCACGGTGCCTTCAGCGCCGGCCACGTGGCGCAGGGCCGCCAGCCGGGCTGCGGGCGACACCTGTGGCCACGCCGCCTGAAGTGCCGCTGACGGCAGCCACCCACCGTCGGCGCCCCGCACAAGCGCGCGGGCGTGAGCTGGCAGCGAACTGACGTCTGAGCCCAGCGCAGCTTCAAGCACCGGGCCAGGGATGGGATGACCGGGAGGCAACAGAGTCTGCAGGGCCGCGGTGGCTTCTGCCAGAGCACGTGCGTCCCGGTCGGCCATCAGGTCTGCGATCCCTCCCGGCGCCCATTCACCGGTGTCAGATCCCAGGCTGCCCAGCAGTGCCAGCCGGTCTAAATGCCGGCCCGTCTCGGCCACCAGCCGGTCGGCTTCGGCCCGGGTCACACCAAGGCGGCCCATCAGGTATGTCCGCGCCTCGGCAGGGCTGGGCGGACGAAGCTCGATCAGTTCCGTGCCCTGCTCATCCAGACCTTCGGGGTCTTCTACTGCCAGCAGGACGGCCACTCCATCGGGAGCGCGGCGCAGCAGCTGTTCCTGTGCCCAGCGGGCAGGAGTCACGGTACGTCCCAGCGGGTCGCGGGGCGGGCCGCCCGCAAACGACAACTCGCGGGTGACACGCACCAGCAGCGCCCCATGATCAGGCAGCGCAGCGCGTGCCGCGTCGGTCTGAGCCTGACCCAGCGCCGCAAAGGACTGTCCAACGAGGTGTGGGAGGCCCAGCACCGGCCCAGCCTCGCCTGCCAGCGCGAGACGCCGGACCGGAACCTGAAGTTCCAGCAGTGCGCGCTCCACCTGGCTGAGAAGGATGGTCTTGCCGGCCCCGGCCCGGCCGGAAACGATCAGCCGCGGCGCGCGGCCAGCCCGAACGCCGGAGACAAACTGCTTGAAGGCACGCTTCTTTGAGCGGCCCAGCAACTCGAGCTCATCTGGAAGGGGTGCGGCCACCGGTGCCGAATGAGGTCCAAGCTCAGGGCGCCCGGCCAGCTTGGCCAGATCATTCAAAATGCTGGCCAACGCGGCCTTGTCGCGCGGGGTGCCGATATCGCGGTATACGATGTTGCGCAGACTCGCCGGATTGGCGCCACGCTCACGCATCTCTGCTTCCAACCAGCGCAGACTGCCCCGCACAGGGCCGCTGCCCTCGCCGGGAGGCAGATGAGCGCGCAGGTCCGCCAGGATTGCCTTCCAGTCCACGTCGCTTCCGAGCCTAGCATCTGTCAAAACATCAGTTGGACTGGGTTCAGAACAGTTGAAAGAATCTCCTTTGCAACAGCATAAAAGCCCGATTGGCTAAATGTGTATACTCGGTCCAGAAATCTGCAATATCTTCACCTCACCTCTGGAGGATGTATGCGTACACCAATTCTGATCATGACTCTTAGCCTGGCGGCGCTCACGGGAAGTGCAGGCGCCCAGACGTTTAAGGAAGCGCAGTCCCTGTTCAATCAGGGCAAATGGCAGGAAGCTGCCGCTGCCGCTGCTGCCCTGAATACCAGTGAAGGCTTTGCGCTGGCTGCCGAAGCCACTACGGCAGGCGCGGCCCTGAGTGCAGACTCGCTGAAGAAGGCCCTGTTTCTTGAGGCCCAGGAGTACGCCGACAAGGCGATAGAAAAAAACCGAGACAATGCAGAGGCTTACTTTGAAAAGGCCCGTGCCCAGGGTCGTCTGGCTCAGTACAGCGGGATTCTTCAGAGTCTGGGGCTGGCTGGGGACATGAAAAAGAACCTCGAAAAGGCTCTGCAGCTCAACCCGCGTCTGGCCGGTGCCTATGTAGCGCTGGGACTGTGGCATGCCAACCTGGTGAGCAAGGGGTTTGTAGCCACTCAGGCGACCGGCGCCAACAAGAACAACGTGGTGCCGAACTTCAAGAAAGCCATCGAGCTGGAGCCCACCAATCCCACCCACCGGGTGGAATACGTCAACGCTATGCTGCTTCTTAACCCCAAGGACAACCGGGCCTTCGCTGTACAGCAGTTGCAGGCCGCGGTCAACATGGGCGGCACCACCTTCTGGCAGAAGCGAGATGTGGAGGCAGCCCGGACTCTGCTGGCCAAACTGCGTTAAGGGTCTCCATCATGTGCCAGTTTGGGCTATGTGCCTGAACTGGCACTTTTTGTGGCTACTCAGGAGTGTCGAACAGAAATCCTGAAGCACAATGCCTTGTACGGGAGTCCGGGTCGTTTCTTCTGCGACCATGAACGTGTGGGAGCTGTCAGGCTGCCCTATCAGTACCGTGATGCGCCCGGACAAATCTCAGGGAGCATTCAACAGAGTCACGGCGCCAGGAAGCACCCGCACCTGCACCTCACGCACCAGACCATGCAGGTCACCGTCCAGGTGAAGGGGTGTGGGCTCGTCCCACCGGACGGTGATCCAGCGGCCAGAGGCATGGTGCACTCCTTCCTGGCCCAGATGACGTCCGCGAAGCACGGACACCATGAGCAGCAGAAGCCGGGGAGGAATCAGAGGACCACTGGCCAGCACGTTGGCCTCACCGTCCTGCACGTCGGAGCGGGGACTGATCTGAAAGCCACCGCCATAACGTGTGCCGTTCATCACGGCCACCAGTGCACTTCTGCCGTGATAGAACTCACGGCCATCCACGACTACGCTTACTGTTGCCATCTTTAGCTCGCGCAGGGTCACGAGCGCAGCCCAGCCATAACGTGCCAGGCCGGGCAGGCGTGCGGGGGCCCGGGCCATGTTCAGGGTCACCTGCGCGTCGAAACCCATCCCCAGGCCATTGAGCAACACGGTTCGCTTGCCGGTCCGCTCACCTTCCGTGACCGTCACTTCCAGCGCGTCTACCTGCCGGGGCAGGACATCCAGGAGTCCTGCCGCGTCCTGAAATTGCCCCGGACGGAGCCCGATCATGCCGGCAAAATCGTTCCCCGTCCCCAGAGGCACGATGGCCAGCGGACGATCTGTCCCCACGACAGCTGGGAGTAACGCACTTACCGTCCCGTCGCCGCCCACCGCCACCACCGGTACCGTTGCGGGCAAAGCCTGCACCCGCCGCAAAGCTTCTGCCCCTGTGTCTGCCTGAATCAGATCAAACTTCAGCCCACGCACAAGCAGAGCAGCTTCCAGACGCGGCCACTCCCGCAAAGCAAGCCCGCCTCCAGCATGAGGATTCAGGACGACCGCCACGCGCTCGAAACGGTTGGAGGACATACTCACAGTGGCGCCAGCATAGATCAGGAAGGCAGGCTCACTGCCAGTCGTCGGGGCGCTGCGTCAGGCCGAAATGCCAGGCAATGGCCTGAGCGATCCGCCCGGCTGCTTTTCCGTCGCCGTAGGGGTTACGGGCGCTGCGCATGGCTTCAAGCTGGCGCTCGTCGCCCAGCAGTTCCAGCAGGGTCGCTTCCAGCTGCTGCGGGTCGTTGCCCGCCAGCCGTAACACGCCAGCTTCCACCCCCTCGGGCCGTTCGGTGACATTGCGCAGTACCGCCACAGGCACGCCCAGGGCGGCGCCCTCCTCCTGCAACCCGCCGCTGTCGGTGGCCAGCAGGACGCTGGCGGCCATCAGCGGGGCCATCTCGCTGTAGTCGAGCGGCTCGATCAGTTCAAAATTCTCAAGGCTCCCGAGCGCGGGCCGTACCGCTTCCTGCACAGCCGGAGACAGGTGCACCGGGTAGATAAAGTGAAGCTCCGGATGCGCCCGGGCCACCCGGCCCAGAGCCTCGGCCATCTCACGCATCATGGGCTGATTTTCTCGCCGGTGCATGGTTACGGTCACCAGCCGCTGCCCGGCCTCAAGCCGCTGCCGCCAGGGCGGACGCAGCGGGACACGGCCCGCTACCTCACGTACGGCGTCGACGGCCGTCTGACCAGTCACAAAAATGCCAGTTTCCGACTTGCCCTCGCGCAACAGGTTGGCTTTGCTTCCGCCGGTGGGTGCGAAGTCCAGGGTAGACAGCACGCCGGTCAGACGGCGGTTGGCCTCCTCAGGAAAAGGCTCCCGCAAATTTCCACTGCGGAGTCCGGCTTCCACATGCCCGACAGGAATGCCCTCGTAAAAGGCTGACAGGGCAACGCAGAATGACGTACTGGTATCTCCATGGACCAGGACCATATCTGCCCCCATTTCGCGCAGGGTCCGGCCCGCCTGGGGCACGATGCGCGCAGTCAGGTCCGCCAGCGTCTGACGGTCGGTCATGACATTCAGGTCGTGGTCGGGAGTCAGGTCAAAGACACTCAGGGCGCCGTCAAGCATCTGACGCTGCTGCCCGGTAGACAGGATGAGAGGCTGCAGGCCGCAGGTCTGTTCCACAGCGCGGTACACCGGGGCCATTTTGGTGGCTTCAGGGCGGGTTCCAAAGGCCAGCACGATACGTTTTGAGGTCATACAGTCAGGGCCTCGTGGAATGAGATTCAGGGGCTGCAGCAGGTCTATCTTCACGGCTGTGGGCCCGCACCCGCCGGTGGGCGACAAACCACAGGCACACCAGGACCAGGACACCCGTCAGGCCGATGGCGAGAAGCGGTACGCCCTGCAGCAGCATGCCCAGCATGCCGCAGGCCAGAGCCACCATCCACAGGATGACGGCGGTGCGGCGGGCGCTGGCGGTCCGCGCCAGCACCCGGTGGTGAATATGGGTCTTGTCCGGGTGGCCCAGCGGGTTACGGATACCGCGGGCAAGGCGACCGATCACCACCTGGGTCGTGTCCAGCACCGGCAGAGCAAGCACGATCAGTGGCACGATCAGGCTGGCCCCTGCACTGAATTTGAGGGTACCCAGCAGACTGACGGCCGCCAGGGTGAAACCGATCAGGTACGCTCCGGCGTCTCCCATGATGATGCGGCTGGGATTGAAGTTGTGACGCAGGTATCCCAGGGTGGCCCCGGCCAGACCGGCCAGCAGAATCACCGCGGCCGCCCGGTCAGTGAACTGCGCAGCCGTAACAAGCAGCACCATGCTGACCACAAAGCCTACCCCACCGACCACACCATCGACTCCGTCCATGAGGTTCACGGCGTTGGTCAGGCCCACGATCCATACGATGGTCAGCAGGGTACTGAGAGGTTCGTTGACCGCCTCGGGCAGCACCGGCAGAAACGGAATCGCGTTGAAATCCATCTTCAGTCCATTGACCACCAGCAGCACTGCCACCAGCACCTGAACCACCAGCCGGGTCACCGGCGAGAGTCCGAACTGATCGTCGATAAAACCGACCAGCACCATGATGCTGGCTCCCAGCAGAATGGACAGCACCTGAATATTGACGAGCTCAACCATAATCGGCCGCAGGGCCCAGGCCAGCACCACACTGGTGATGAAGCCAGCGAAGATGGCCAGTCCCCCTGCGTTGGGCAAAGGCTCCTTGTTCAGCCTCCGGGCGTTGGGTTGGTCAGCCCACCCGGCCTTCACCGCGAAGTCCCGCAGGCGGGGAATGAACTGCCAGGTAAAGACCCAGGCAGCAAAAAACGTGATTATAACGCTAATGAAGCCGCGTCCAAACAGGTTGGCAATACCGAATTGCGCGGCGAGCGCCCCCAGTGAATCCATATGAATCTATTACCTCCACGTCTGCCCGGACGGCAGACGGCACGGGCACATCAGAGAAAGCCCTGACGGCCTTCCCCTATTCCCTGATTGAAGTCTAAAGGTTGTCGCGTCCGGGTGCCTCGTCCCAAAGAAGCACACGTCAGGCAGTCAGATCATTTGGTGCCGTAGATCCGGTCGCCCGCGTCTCCTAGGCCCGGGACTATATACCCGTGCTCGTTGAGGTGGCTGTCAACAGCAGCAACCACGATCTCGACCTCCGGGTGATCGCGCTCGATGACTGCAATGCCCTCGGGCGCGGCAAGGATCGACATCAGCTTGATGGACTGGGCGCCCGCGTCCTTGAGGCTCTGAATGGCGGCGCTGGCACTGCCCCCGGTAGCCAGCATGGGGTCGGTCAGAAACACCCGGCGCTCGGCAATGTCGGCTGGGAGTTTGTTGTAGTACGCAACCGGCTTCAGACTCTGGGGATCACGGTACAGGCCGATGTGCCCCACCTTGGCGGCCGGCACCAGGTCCACGATGGCGTCGGTCATGATCAGGCCGGCGCGCAGAATGGCCACCAGGGCCAGTTTCTTTCCGCTGAGCATCGGAAAGTCAGCTTCGACCAGTGGGGTCGTCAGGCGCTGCGGAGTTAGTTCGAGGTCGCGCATGGCCTCGTAGGCCAGCAGCAGGCTGACCTCGCTGGCCAGCTCGCGGAATTCCTTGACACCAGTGTGAATATCACGCATCAGCGAGAGCTTGTGCTGCAACAGAGGGTGGGCAACGACCGTAACCATGGCTTCACCATAACGCTGAGCGGGGCGGGAGGCTCAGCGCGGCAGTCTGGCCAGTGCGTGTCGCGCGCGGGGGACCTTACGGGCCCGTTCGCCCTCGAACTCGTAGGGCTCGTTCATCAGGAACCAGTACAGGTCATGCAGGGTTGTCAGGGCCAGATAGGCGCGGTACCGGCGCAGCGTGCCAGTGTCGGCCGCCGGCAGAAAGGACAGCGCGGCCTGCAGGCTCTCGTCAGCGCCGAGCAGATCCAAAGTGCCGGTCTTGAGCAGAGCCAGGTCCCGCAGGGGGTCGTCCCAGGCCGCCTTGGTCCAGTCGATGACCAGAACCGAGCCGTCATGAGGAGCGACCAGGATATTGTCATGCCACAGGTCCAGATGGCAGAACGCCGCAGGCTGATCGAGTTCACCACGCTCCAGGGGAAGTTCCACCGCCTCGAACAGGTCTTCCAGTGGGTAGGCGGCCAACGCACTGCGAAAGCGGCGCAACCGCTCCTGGACCCGCCGGAGATCGACACGTCCGCGGGTCTCCTGGTGCAGGGACCCCACAATCCGGCGCAGCTCCGGCAGTGCCGCCGGGATATCAGCAGTCCGCAGAGGCCGCCCCGGAAAGCGCCGCAGAATCAGGGCTTCAACGCCGTCCGCCTCCACCGCGTCGACCACCCACTGCCCCATGCCGGCGCGGCGCATGTTGTCAGCCTCAAGGCGATGATGCCCCTGATGGTTGCGAAAAACCTTCACTACAGCCTGTCCGTCGTGTGTGGCATAGACCCGGCTCTGCATTCCGGAGTCCATCGGCGTGAGTGGCCCAAAGCGCGCTTCCAGGTGAGGAAAGCGCGGCGCGGCGCTTTCCCCGGTGGAAGCCGGGCGCAGGGTCAAACCCTGCTCCCGAACCCGGCCGCACGCACGAGTGTAAATGCAGTCACTGCGGCAGTTTCTCCAGCGCAGCCACCAGCTTGGGGTCAAGACCCTTGCCAGCCTGGGCTTTGACGCGCTCCAGGTCACCCAGCCGGACGTAGGCATTGGCCACCGCCAGGATCCGCGCATACAGCGGAATGTCCTCCCCCGCCAGACGTCCCGGTTCTCCCTGACCGTCCCAACGTTCGTGATGATGGCGGATGGCCTTCTGGGCCTCGTTCATGAGAGGCACGTCGTGCAGAAAGTTGGCCCCAACCTGGGCGTGTGCGGTCTCGCCATGAATCTTACCCAGGTCGTGCATGGTCGCTGCGAACCACAGCTCATCCAGGTCCCGTCCAACCAGCCCGACAGCGCGGCCCAGCGCAACACTGAGGTCCGCCACCGCCTTACCATGTCCCAGCGCATCAAAATCCTGGCTCTCAATCGCCTCGACCACCGAGGCGGTGATCTGCCGGGCTGCAGCTTTCCATTCCTCACGGCTTTCCAGCACACCTATTAACGGCGCAACGGCCGCTCCCCACCGGTTTACCGCTTCCTGAGCCGCCGGCGAAACCCCTTCAGATGACGTCCGGTCAAGCACCAGGGCGCCCAGTGCCCGACCACGGTCACTCAGGGGCACCACCAGCGTCAGGCGGACGTCCTTCATGCCACAGGTGTCAAGCGTGCTGTGCAGTTCTGCAGGATTGGACTCGTACAGCTCCCTGGCTCCGTCGGCCAGCATGCAGGGCTTCATGGCTCTCCACGGTCCGCTCAGAGCCGTACCAATCAGGGCTTTTGGATAGCCGGAGACCCCGGCGACCTTGTCCTGTCCACGGCGGAGAATGGCGTATCCACGCATGTCACCGCCCAACAGAGTGCTGGCGTGCAGCAGAGCACCTTCAAGAATGCCTTCGAGGCTTGGGCGGGCCAGCAGGTCGTTCAGCACACGCGTTGCGTCCGGCACACCCCCGGCCGGCGTGGACGTGGGCTTACGGGCCTCTGTGACAGGCGCCGTTGGCTGGGGGGTTCTGGGGCGTCGGAACACGGTTCACCGAGTATACCCGCGGTACCCTGCTCTATATGACGTCCTCTGCACGCCTCACCACCAGCGGCCCGCACGCAGCTGTTACGGCCCCGGTCCGGCGGGGGTATGAACGCTACGCGCGCCAGGCTGGCCAGTGGCTCCAGGGGTATCAGGCCCGTGGTGGCAAGGTGTATTGCGGAGCGGGCTGCTTCGCATGCTGCAATATGCCAATCCGGGTCAGTCTGGCAGAAGCTCTTATTACCGCTGATGCGCTTGATCCCGCCAAAGCCAGAGCAGTCGAGAATCATGCCCGAGCCGCATTGGCCAACGCCCGAACGGCGCGGAATGACGAAGAATATGTGCGGCGCCACCGTGACGAAGTGGGCTTCTGCCCGCTGCTTGACCGGGAGACGGGAGCATGCAGCGAATACGACGCCCGCCCCACGCGCTGCCGGGACACATTCAGTGCCTTTCCAGCCCGGTACTGCGCGTCGGGAACCTGGGAGCAGATGAGCCGCCGGGAGCAGGATGCCTACCGCCGTGAAGTGGCCAGAACTCCAGGCACCGACGGCGAGCTGCACTTTATTGCGCCGCTTGAACACCTGTCCGAGCCGGTATGGGTCGCGGCAGCCAAGGCCATGCGAAGCACCTGGGGCATGGAGGTCTGGGGAGACTTCTGGGTGCTGACCACCCTGGCGCGAGACACGACCTTCATGGCGCGCGTGTCGGCGGGGGACGCGCGGGGCGCCTGGCGCGCAGCACACAGCCGGGGTCTGGCCCACCGGGACCTGCTTGAACTGAGCTGATCCCTGCCTGGCCTCCACTAGCGTCTGCGAAGTTTTTTCAAGCCGCGCCGCATGCCATGGTCGGGGCGCACTCCGTCGGCGATCAGGTGCAGCCACTGGCTGAGATAGTACCCGGCAATTAAAGGAGCCACGACCTTGACACTGATGGGCTGTGGAATGGCCGGGACGGTTACGGACGGCGCCACGTACCGCAGCAGACCGACAATCAGCGCCAGCAGTGCGGCCAGGTAGGCCAGCCGGGTCAGTGGGCCCACCAACCAGGTGTGTGACAGGCCCCGGTGGCTGAACAGCATGCCATAGGGCACCCACAGTACGCCCAGCACTCCCCAGTGGCGCTTGCTGTCTACTTTCCCTTCGGCGAGGTCAAGGTCAGGAGACAGCAGGAAGGTTCCCACAGCAAAGGCCAGGGTGAAGTAAAGGGCCTGCGACGGCGTGATACTCAGAATGTCCTGCCTGGAGGCAACCAGGACCGCGCCGGCCAGTACGCTATAGGCCGCAATATTGATGAGGTTATGAACTCGTCCACTGGGCACGCCCGACATTGTGCCAGCCTCAACGGGTAAAACTATGCCTCAGAAACAGGAATCATTCATCATCCATCAGCCCGCGTGCGGCATGCTGATCCCAAATGAAAAAATTGTCTGGTTCCTGGCCGATTCTGCTGACGTTGCCCTTGCTGTTGGCCGCGTGTACGGACAATTTCACAACACCAATCGTTGAACCACCAGTGGTGCAACCCCCTGCTCCGCAACCACCGGCGCCTCAGCCGCCTGCTCCGCAGCCACCGAGCGCCTCGCTTCCAGCCAGCGTAAATCTGGGTTATGGCTTCAGTGCTCCGGTGCAGGCGGCACACTCAGGTTCCTGGCAGGTTATTGACCAGCCGGCCTGGCTGAGCGTAACCCCCACGTCCGGCACCGGAGAGATCAGGCTTGCGGTCGCGGCCGACCGCAGCAAAGCGACACCTCTGGCTGCAGATCAGGCCAAACTGACCGGAGCCGTTATTCTGGAACTAACGGCTCCGGATAAGACGCGCACCAGGGCCACGATCACGGTAAGTGCCGACCAGTACCGCATGACGGGCCGAGTCGCCGACACGGCAAAAATAAGCGGACAGGCCCTGGTGACCTCCCCCATCAACCGCGCCCGCCCGGCCGAAGCGCGCGGCATTCTGGTGAAGTACCGTGACCGCGTGTCTTCGAGTGATCTGGTCGCACAGTCAGCGGCGCAGTCACCTGCCACCCGGAGTCGCGAGGTGCTCAGCAGGGCTGGAGTCACGGTGCAGTCGGCGCGCAGCCTCAATGGAGGACTGGCTGCTCTGAAGGTCACGGACCAGGCCGCCGCTCTGCGCGCCCTGCGGCAGAATCCAGAAGTGGAATATGCGGTGCCGAATGCGGTCCTTCATATCCAGCAGACCAGTCAGGCACTTGCAGCGCCCCTGGAACCCACTGACCAGTATGCGCCGCTTCAATGGCCTTTCAAGTTGATGGGATACCCGGCGGTGTGGCGTGACATGGAGTCCGGCACGTACAACCGTGCAGTTACAGTTGCGGTCGTAGACAGTGGGGTGCGATTCGACCACCCGGATCTGGCCGGGCAGCTATGGGGGCCAGCAGAAGGCGCCCTGGATGTGCTCAACGAACCTGACAACGGCGACGGCGACGGCGTTGACACCGATCCGACCGATCCAAGCGTAAGCGGGCGCAGCACGGGCAGCCATGGTACCCATGTCACCGGAATTATTGTCGCCCGCTGGGGCGAGAATGCCGGCAACTGTGCGGGGTGCAGCGGCACTGGCGTGGTGGGAGCAAGTTACCGCGCGCCGGTCAAGGTGCTGCCCATCCGGGCTATTGACGCCACCGGAGACGCCACGGTGGAGCATATCGTCCAGGCCCTCAACTATGCAGCTGGCCTCCCGACCCTGATCGGCGGCGTCACGTACACCAATCCCCGCCGGGCACAGGTCATCAACCTGAGCCTGGGGGGCGCCATTTCAGCCGAGCAAGCCCGCCCCCTGTGCGACGCTGTGCATGCAGCGAAGTCGGCTGGATCGCTGGTCTTCGTCGCCGCCGGGAACGCTTACGGCACCACACCCTATTACCCGGCTGCCTGTCCCGGCGCCGTGGCCGTGGGCAGCGTGACCCTTTCCGGGGGCAGTGCTCCCAGGCACGCGTCTTACAGCAATGCCTATCCCGAAGTGCAGCTGAGCGCTCCTGGCGGAACAGACCAGTTTTCTGACGTATTCAACGGCGGGCTCCTGAACAACAAGGCCTTCCCGGACATGGTGTTTTCCACCGGCTGGGACTATGTCAAGAACGAGCCTCAGTACGAAGCCATGTCCGGCACCAGCCAGGCCACCCCTCAGGTCTCGGCGCTCGCAGCGCTGCTTCTGAGCAAGGGCGTGACCAGTGACGCGGCCGGCACCCTGGCGCGCCTGACTGCGACGGCCACCGACCTTGGAGCGCAGGGCCGGGATGACCAGTTCGGCTTTGGCATGGTCAACGCAGCTGCGGCCCTTGGCGCTCCTGCCATCAGCGACACGCTGGGGCTGCGGCTGCAGAACGCCCGGGGATTTGTGTTCCAGCCCAGGCTGGACAATCTCGGGCGCTTTGAGGCATACCTGGGCGACGGCACTTTCCGGGTCGTCGGCGGACGGGACCGCGACCGCAACCAGATCTACGGCGAAACGCATGAGCCGCGTGACGAGCGTACGGTTAAGCTTGGCCCGGATACTCCACAAGTCGAGCTGGGAACCCTGGAACCCAAATAAGGTCCGGGTTATGGAAGAGGGGGTGACGAGACTACGGTCACCCCCTCTGTAGTGCACCTGTGAATCTGCATATCAGGCTGGGCACCCGCCTTGAGTCTTACCTAGTCACATCAATCACAGTTCGGCCCCGGACCCGTCCAGCCAGAATTTCCTGCGCCAGAGCAGGCAGTTCGCTCAGGCCGCGTTCCTGGGTCATGGGAGCAAGCGTCGCGGCAGGCAGCTCGTGGGCCAGCCGGGCCCAGGCGGATTCGCGCCGCTCGGTCGGGCAGGTCACACTATCTATGCCGAGCAGATTCACGCCGCGCAGAATCATGGGATAAACCGTGGTGTTCAGCTCAGCCCCTCCCGCCAGTCCACAGACCGCCACGCTACCGTGAGTGCGGGTCGAGGCATAGGCGCCCGCCAGTGTGGCTCCCCCCACCGTGTCCACCACGCCCGACCAGCGCTCGCCTTCCATGGGACGTTTCAGCGCAGGCATCTCCTCGCGGCCAATGATGTGGCGCGCACCCAGGCCCGTCAGATAGTCGGCCTCTTCCAAGCGGCCGGTGCTGGCCGTCACCTCATACCCTGCGCGCGCCAGCAGGGCCACAGCCGTGCTCCCGACGCCTCCGGCTGCCCCCGTCACGAGGACCTCGCCAGCTTTCAACCCCTGGTCCTCAAGGGCCATCACCGCCAGCATGGCGGTAAATCCAGCCGTTCCGACCGACATGGCCCAGAATGCATCGGTGCCCTCCGGCGCCCGTACGATCCAGCGTGCCGGAACGCGTGCCAGGGTCGCGTAGCCTCCATCGTGGCGCTCGCCTACGCCCCACCCCGTCACAATGACGGTCTCACCAGGGGAATAGGTACCACTTTCGTCCTGCAGAACAGTGCCTGCAAAATCGATGCCCGGGGTCATAGGATAGCGGCGCAGGATCCCGGGGCGCCCGGCGACCGCCATGCCGTCTTTGTAGTTCAGGCTTGAGTGGGTCACTTGTACGGTGACCTCGCCTTGGGGCAGATCAGCGACAGGCAGGGTCTGCCGCTCGGCCTGGACAGTGCCCTGGGCGTCCTTAAATACCCGCAGGGCCTGGAATGTGGTGGGAAGAACAGCGCTGTCTGTCATGACCAATACACCTCGCACGAAAGAAAATTCTGGAGCCCTTACCTTAGCGTCTTACCGGGATGCCAGCCGGCTTGGGCATGATTGTGAGGGCCGGGCATGATAAACTGGCGTCTGTTTATGGAGCCTCCTAGTTCTGGCTCTCCTCTGACGCCCGGTGAACACCGCCCGACGGCGGCGTTTTTGCTGTGGTTTTCTGTCTTTTCCGGTCACCGACGCTGCGCCTGCAACAGGCGGCAGTGGGCAGCATGAGCCTTGCGGATCACCGGGGCGCGGCATGGAGCGCGCCACCACATGAATGACGTTTTCGGCCTTGTGGCCATGTTTGCACTTGTTCTGATGAACGGGTTCTTTGTTGCGGCGGAATTTGCGCTGGTGAGTGTACGCCGCACCCGAATCGATCAGCTGGCCGAGGAAGGCAATGCGACCGCGCGCCTGACGCAGAAGGCCCTGCAGAACCTCGACCTGTATATCGCTGCCACACAGCTGGGCATCACCATGGCCAGTCTGGCTATTGGCTTTGTCGCAGAGCCAGCGATCGAGCATCTGATCGAACCCCTGTTCGGAGAGGGTCAGTTCTCGGAGAGAGAAATCAAAACCATCTCCTTCGGCACGGCGTTTGCCATCAGCACCGTGCTGCATATCGTGATTGGCGAACTGGCCCCCAAGACCTGGGCATTGCAGCGCAGTGAGCAGGTCAGTCTGCTTGTCACGCGTCCCCTGCGAGTCTTTACCCTGCTGTTCCGATGGGCCATTGTGGCGCTGAATGCCATGGGTAACTGGGTGGTCAGGCTTTTCGGCATGCGTGGCGTGGCCGGACATCACACCGCCTATTCGGAAGAGGAAATCCGTATGATCGTCTCGGCGTCCAGCCAGGAAGGCGTGCTCGAAGACAGCGAGAAGGAACTCGTGTACAACGTGTTTGACCTTTCTGACACGACCGTGCGCGAGATCATGACGCCGCGGGTGGATATGGTCGTCACCGACAGCGCACTGCCCCTGAGGCGCCTGCTGGAACTGCGTGCCGATCATGGCTACTCGCGGGTGCCGGTCTACCAGGACACCGCTGACAACATTGTGGGTATCGTGCATACCAGCGATGTGCTGAGCCACCTTGATGCTTTGGACACCACCACACTGGCAGACATCATGCGTCCGGTCTTCTTCGTGCCGGAAAGCATGAAAATCAACGATCTGCTGGCCAAGATGCGGGAGAAAAAGAGCCACCTGAGTATCGTGGTGGACGAATTTGGGGGCACCTCGGGTCTTGTGACCCTGGAAGACGCCCTTGAGGAAATTGTCGGCGAGATCTACGACGAGACCGATGAGGAAGAACTGTCCAGGATTGAAGTGCTGGGCGAGGGCATCTACCTGATGGACGCCAGTCTGACCGTGCATGAGGTCGAGGAGCGCATCAACAGTGACATCGAGGACGGCGAGGGCGAATTCGACACCCTGTCAGGCTTTATGACCAGTCACTTCGGGGATATTCCCGAAATCGGCCAGAATTTCGTGCACAATGGTTGGTCCTTTACCGTAGAGGACGCGGACCAGCGCCGGGTCAACCGTGTGCGCGTCGAACGAGCCCCAGATACCGACCCTCTGACCCTACCGGAGACTTCAGTCCATGAATAACCCCAATGTCCTTAACCTCGTGCCAGATCCCCAGCTGCTGGAAGGCGCTGTTGCCGCGTTCAAGCAGGCTTACGCGCCGTATAGCAGGTTCCGGGTCGGCGCTGCCCTACGTACCGCAGACGGACGGGTCTACTTTGGCGCCAACGTAGAAAATGCCAGCTACGGCCTGGGGCGCTGCGCGGAACAGAGCGCCGTCCAGGCCATGGCCACGGCGGGAGCCCGCGAATTTACGGACATCGTGGTGTACTCGGAAGCCAGCCCTCCGGCCAGCCCATGCGGAGCCTGTCGTCAGGTGCTTTACGAATTTGCACCGGATGCGCGGGTCGTTTGCGTCAATCAGGACGGGGAGATTCTAAGCGGTCTAGTAAGGGATTTCCTGCCGCATGGCTTTCGACTGGAACAGCCAGAACAGGCTGAGGCTGTCGCGGAGTAAAAATCGGTGACCTGAGTGCCTATTGTTCTGACATGCCCCGCGACTCTGGATGAGATCGCGGGGCATGTTCTCATGATCCTGGCGGTGTCGAGCACTCGTCCTGAGCGGTGGTTATGCACGAAGCGTCAGTTCGGCTCTGGTCTGGTCTGCGGACGCCAGCAAACTGAATCACACCCCTTTCCTTGGCTCTGGCAACGGTAATTCCAGGTGGCCTGTGCGGCCTTCGAAATTGCGACATTCAGGACGTTGTGACTGCAGGGCTCATGTTGCAGCCAGTGGTGGAAACGTGACTACAAATGTCGTACCTACCCCAACTTCCGTTTCCACAGCTATGTCGCCGTGAAAGTGCCCGGTCACGATGTCGTGGATGATCGACAGCCCCAGGCCGGTGCCTTTCCCCACGTCCTTGGTCGTAAACATCGGGTCGAAGATACGCGGCAGAATTTCGGCGGGAATGCCTGTCCCCGTATCGGACACCCGCATCACCGTACGCCCGTTATCGGTGTCAAAGCTGACCGTTACCTGTCCTTTCGGGCGGCCGCTGTCCGAACAGGCATGTACGGAATTGACCACCAGGTTGGTGAGCACTTGCGTAAAGCGCCCTGGTTCACCTCGTAACTCAACCGGGCTTTTGGGCTGCTCGAGCAACAGATCGATTCCAGCACTCCTGGCTTCGTGCGCCACCATAATCAGCGTTTCAGAAGCCATTTTCACCGCGTCAAAATCCTGTACACCACTGACGGTGTCCCGGGTATGGCCACGCATACTCCGGATGAATTCTCCAATACGCGCGGCCGTTTTGGCCCCTTCCTCGATGGCGCCACACAATTCAGTGGCAATCTCGCGGTGATCGTCTTCGGTGACTTCAGAAACGCCCACCGAGTCCCTGTATTCCCGGGCCAGACGCGCCGCCTCATGCAGATAGTTCATGGTCGCGGCCAGGGGGGTGTTGACCTCATGAGCCAATCCGGCCGTCAGGCGTCCCAGACTGGCCAGCTTCTCGCTGGACAGCAGCCGGCTCTGACTGGCCCTGAGCGCCTCCTCCGCAGCCTTACGTTCGGAGATATCGCGCTCGATACTCAGCATCAGTTCCCGGCCGCCGATGTTGACCAGGGCAAGGTGAATTTCGATCGGAAAGAGGCTGCCGTCCTTCCGCCGGTGCGTGGACTCCATGCGTAGGCGCCCCTGCGCTCGGACGCTTTCCCGGAACTGATGATCGGCGGCAGGGTCAGCCATGAGTGTGTCCCCATGGGGCACAGTGATGTAAACGCTCTGCCCGATCAGCTCGTCTCTGGTGTAGCCGTTCATGACTGCCGCCACCTCGTTGCAGTGCACAATAGGCATGATGCCCTCGAAATCGATCAGCATGATGGCGTCCGGAGAGTGCTCAAACAGGACTTCGAAGGTACGGCGGCTTTCTTCCAGCGCTTCTTCAGAGGCCTTGCGCTCACTGACATCACGCGAGTTCATGACAATGCCCCGGACATGTGGGTCGTCGAGTCGGTTGGTGGCCACCCACTCCAGCCACCGGTAAGTGCCGTCCCGATGCTGGAAGCGGCTCGTCAGGGTACGCGTTGTTCCCGGGCCACCAAATACCGTCTGGGCAAATGCCTCCTGAATTTCTCCGAATTCATCCGGGTGCAGAAAATCCATCACCTGCCGTCGGAGCATTTCATCCGCTGGATATCCCAGGATGTGGATCAGCGACGGGCTGGTGTAGGTCATGTAGCCACCGCGGTTAACGACGGACACCATGTCGCTGCTGTGCTGAACCAGTGCCTTGAACCGCGCTTCACTGGCTGACAGCGCCGCTTCTGTTTTCTTGCGCTCGGTCATGTCCTGAGTAATGATCAACAGGACATCCTCGCTGTCCAGGTTCAGCAGTTCGGCAGACAGAAGCACATCCCGCAGTTCGCCGGTAGGGAAGTGATGCAGCTGGCTCTCGAAATCACGTACGCTGCCGCCCTCCTTGAGCCCCTGAACGATCTCGTCCCGGTCCCGTGGGTTGACCCATGGATCGACCTGCTCCAGACCACTGCCTACAAAAGCTTCCCGGGAGCAGCCGATGATCTCGAGAAGGGCATCATTGGTGTCCATGACGCGCCCGCTCTGAAGGCCGGTAAGCCCGATTCCCACCGGACTGGCAGAGAATACTTTGGCCAACCGGTCATGCGCTGATCGCAGCTGGTCTTCCGTCTTCTTCTGTGCCGTAATGTCCATCATGACGCCGCCGAGCTTAACCATCCGCCCCCTTTCATCGAACCTCGGGGTAATGCGGTCCCGTATCCATACGTATCGCCCGTCGCTGGCCTGAAGGCGGTAGTCAAGTTCATATGGTGCGCCGATTCCAATGAGCCGGTCGGTTTCTGCCAGGACTCGGTCCCGGTCGTCGGGATGGATCCGGTCCTCCCAGAAGCCGGGAGCAGTCGTCCATTCACTCTGCGTATAGCCGAGAAGAGACTCGACCATCGCAGAGACAAAGGTGTTGCGGCCAGTCTCAGGATCCGCTTCCCAGACGATTCCGTTGATCAGGTCCAGTAGTTCCAGAAGGTCCTGGCTCAGGCTTGTTGGGGCATTCCTCGCCTGATCTGCAGGACGCCCGGTAGGAAGGAAAGACATAGCTCTGACTGTAGAGGTTGTTGTCTTACTACCTTCATGTGCCAGGGCGGATGAATCCCTTCCGGACGGCAATCCATAAATGGTTCACCGGGGCTTGCTGGTGACTGACCTACTGGGCGACCGGGAGATGCTGACCGGCGAAGTGCCAGAAGTTCAGCATGGCGTCAAGCCTTGCTTCAAAGTCCTTGTAGGTCGAGGGTTTCAATACGTAAGAACTCACTCCAAGGCTGTAAGCCAGAGCAACCGATGCCATGTCATCAACGCTGGACAGTGCGATCAGGGGAATAAATCCTGACCTGGGATCGTTTTTTATTGTACGGATGAGGTCAACACCGGACTCTTTGGGCAGATAAGGCTCCATCAGAATCAGGTGTGGGAGGGTAAGGTCCGGATCACGAAGGGCACTGAGCACATCGGCAGCGCACTGACAGCAAGTCACAGCCACCGCAGGATGTCGGGACAGGGCTTCCTGCACCAGCAGCAGATCACCAGGATCTGGCTCCAGAAGAAGAATGCGCAGGGTAGGCCTCATAGAGCGTCATTGTGTTGCGCAGGCGCCCTGAGAATTCCATGGGTTTGACCAAACAAAGGAGAGCTTCCGGCCGTCCCCCCTCCAAACGTCGACGTTTCCTCAAGAATGGGCGCAGCCAGCCACGCTTCATCTGAGAATAAGCGCCGCGAGTTCAGGATGTTGCCAGACCACCGAACCGGGTCGCTGGTAACCGGGTCAATGCGCAGATATTCTGATGGGCTTGCCTATTACCCGGCACAGCTTCCAGAAGTCCACCAGCGCATTGTCTGCCGAACAACCATTAACTTTTCTGGGGCCTTGACGATGCAGGCGGTGGCACGAAGAGTGTAGGGCTGCACAATGTCTGGACGCCCGGAATCGGAGAGCATCACCACTGGCAGGTGAGCCAGCTGGGGATCACTCTTGATGGCTGCCAGAAGGCTCAACCCATCCAGGCCTGACGGATTCATATCAAGGACAACCACATCAGGCCACGGGCTCTCGGGGCCCCGGAGAGTCAGAAATGCCTGTTCCACACAGTGGCAGTCTGCGAGGTCATTTCCCGCGCCAATTTCATCGAATAGTGTCTCTGCCTCACGGTCCCTGTCTCATTTCCGTTGACAAACAGGAGGCGCAAAGACATAGCTAAGGAGTATGAAAAGCAGCGTAGACCAACCCATCCCAAGTGAGGACCTGAAGCCTTTGAAGGCTGATCCGATACACGCCTGAGGGGAGAGCCGGTGAAGGCTCTCCCCTATTGGGCGGTCATGGCGCAGCCGGAGGCTGCCTTGATGGGTTGGGGTCAGTCGTGCGCGCCAGCCAGCTCCTTGCCGAACTGCTCTGCTTCAGTGCTGCCTGCCAGGGCGGTTGTGCTGCTCTGGCCGCCGCCGGCTGCCGTACTGACCAGGTCGAAGTAGCCGGTGCCGACCTCGCGCTGGTGCTTGATGGCCGTAAACCCGCGTTCCTGCGCAGCGAACTCGCGCTCCTGCAGTTCCACGAAGGCGCTCATCTGGCTGCGGGCGTACCCGTAGGCGAGATCGAACATGCTCATGTTCAGGCTGTGGAAACCAGCCAGGGTGATGAACTGGAACTTGTAGCCCATCTTGCCGAGTTCCACCTGGAATTTGGCAATGGTTTCGTCGTCGAGGTTCTTCTTCCAGTTGAAGCTGGGGCTGCAGTTGTACGCCAGCAGCTTGCCGGGGAACTGGGCGTGCACAGCTTCTGCAAAGCGCCGGGCGTCTTCCAGGTTGGGCACGCTGGTCTCACACCAGATCACGTCGGCGTAGGGGGCGTAGGCCAGGGCGCGGCTGATCGCCTGCTCAATGCCGGGCTTGACGTAGTAGAAGCCCTCTGGCGTGCGCTCACCGGTGGTGAAGGGCCGGTCGTTCTCGTCGATGTCACTGGTCAGCAGGTTGGCAGCGTCGGCGTCGGTACGGGCGATCAGGACCGTAGGCACGCCACTGACGTCGGCGGCGAGGCGCGCAGCGTTCAGGGTCCGGATGAACTGGCTTGTGGGCACCAGCACCTTGCCGCCCAGGTGACCGCACTTCTTCTCGCTGGCCAGCTGATCTTCGAAGTGCACGCCGGCGGCGCCCGCCTCGATCATGGCCTTCATCAGCTCGAAGGCATTGAGGGGCCCACCAAAGCCGGCCTCGGCGTCAGCGACGATGGGCACGAAGTAGTCGATGTCGTGCTTACCTTCGCTGTGCTGGATCTGGTCGGCGCGGCGCAGGGTATTGTTGATGCGTTTGACCACGTCCGGCACGCTGGAAGCGGGGTACAGGCTCTGGTCGGGGTACATCTGCCCGGCGTTGTTGGCGTCACCGGCAACCTGCCAGCCGCTCAGGTAGATGGCCTTGAGCCCCGCCTTGACCTGCTGCATGGCCTGGTTGCCGGTCAGGGCGCCCAGGGCGTTGACGAAGGGCTCCTCTTTCATCAGGCGCCACAGCTTGTTCGCGCCGTGCTTGGCCAGGGTGTGCTCGATGGGCAGGCTGCCGCGCAGACGGACGACTTCATCGGCGCTGTAGTTGCGGCGGATGCCCTGCCAGCGTTCTTCGGTTTTCCAGGTCTTCTCCAGGATTTCGGCGGGCGTGCGGGGGGTAGAGGTCATGGTGGGCTCCTTGGGGTATGAGAGGCTGGCCCCTTGCCGTCAGGGCAAGGAACTGGGTCAGAGTGGCGGTGGCGCTCAGGCCAGGTGCTGGTAGCCGGGCAGGGTCAGGAAGTCCTCGAATTGCTCCTGGGTCACCAGGCGCTTGAGGAGAGTGGCAGCTTCGGAAATGCGGTCCTCACGGCCGGGCTGTTCAGCCTTCAGGCGCGCGGCGTGGGCGTCGATCAGGCGGGTCAGGCCTTCAGGGGTGATGGGCGTGCCTTCGTCGGTGCGCTGTTCGTGATGTGCCCACTGCCACAGCTGCGCGCGGCTGATCTCGGCGGTAGCAGCGTCTTCCATCAGGTTGTGGATGGGCACCGCGCCGCGTCCTTCGAGCCAGGCGGCGATGTACTGGATGCTGACGTCCACGTTGGTGTTGACGCCGCCTTCTGTAATGTGCCCTTCAGGAGGGGTCAGCAGGTCAGCAGCTGTGATCTTCAGGTCTGCCTGCTTGCCGCTGTCGATCTGGTTGGGTCCGGGCATCAGGCGGTCGAAGACTTCGGTAGCCAGCGCGACCATGCCGGGGTGGGCGACCCAGGTGCCGTCGTGGCCGTTGGTGGCTTCGCGTTCCTTATCGGCCTGAACCTGTGCGAAGGCACGTTCGTTGGCCGCTTCGTCGTTCTTGACCGGGATAAAAGCGCTCATGCCGCCGATTGCCGGGGCGCCGCGCCGGTGACAGGTCTGGATGGCCAGCTTGCTGTAGTTCTGCATCATGGGCGTGGCCATGGTGACCACGGCGCGGTCTGGCAGGATCTTGTCGTGCCGGCTGCGGAACTTCTTGATGAAGCTGAAGATGTAATCCCAGCGCCCGCAGTTCAGACCCGCACTGTGCTCGCGCAGCTCGTAGAGAATCTCGTCCATCTCGAAGGCAGCCAGGATGGTTTCGATCAGCACGGTGGCGCGGATGGTGCCTCGCGTCAGGCCGAGGGTCTCTTCCGTAAAGGTGAAAACGTCGTTCCACCAGCGCGCTTCGAGGTGGGATTCCAGCTTGGGAATGTAGAAGTACAGCCCCGTTCCCTGGGTGGTGCGCTCCTGCGCGTTGTGGTAGGCGTACAGCCCAAAGTCGAACAGGCTTCCTGACAGAACTTCACCGCCCAGGGTGGCGTGCTTTTCTTCCAGGTGAAGGCCGCGGGGGCGAACCAGCAGGGTGGCCGTCGTGTCATTCAGACGGTAGCTTTTGCCGCCCTGTTCCAGAGCAATGGTCCGGCGCACTGCGTCCATCAGGTTGACCTGACCCTCGATGCAGTTGGCCCAGGTGGGGCTGTTGGCGTCCTCGAAGTCGGCCATGAACACGCGGGCCCCGCTGTTCAGGGCGTTGATTACCATCTTGCGGTCCACCGGACCGGTGATCTCAACGCGGCGGTCAAGCAGGTCAGCGGGCAACGGCGCGATCTTCCAGTCAGCAGCCCGGATGTGGGCGGTGTCCGGCAGGAAGTCAGGAAGCTCGCCGGCGTCGAGCTGTTGCTGGCGCTCCTGACGGGCTTTGAGCAGTTCACGGCGACGGGCATCAAAACGGGTATGGAGTTCGTCCAGGAATGCCAGGGCACCTGCGGTCAGCACGCGGCCCGCGTCGGGGTGCGGCTGGTACTGTATGCGGGTGAGGGTCGTCTGCGTCATTCGGGGTGTGCCTCCTCTTTCGGTTGTGACTATTGTGCTTGGTCAATAGTCTCCAGATAGGTGGTGTACACGAAAATCACAGAAGTACACCAGAAGGACAGGTACACCACCGAGTGTAGGCTCATAAAAAACCGGGGCTGAGCCCCGGTCACCGAAAAACTTCCTTGTTACCGCACGGGTGGCGCAGTGTTCAGCCATTCGCCTAGCCGCGCCTCGAAGTCGGCGTGATGATCATGGTGGTAGAGCAGTCCATAGAATCCTGCCGCGTTGGCTGCGTCGATATTCTCCTGAACGTCATCCACAAAGGCCACCTGAGAGGCTGGTACTCCCATGGCCGCTTCCAGAGCTGCAAAAGCTTCAGGAGCGGGTTTCTTATGACCGATCTCATTACTGAACACCAGGGCGTCAAACCGGCCGAAACGGGCGTCGCGCCGCAGGTGGTCGCTGACCACCGGATAGTTGTTACTGAGCAGACCAACCTGCACTTCAGCAGGCAGGGCGGCCAGGGTGTCGTACATCGGCAGGTTATCCAGCACACTGCCCAGGTAGAGGGCCTCGAAATCACCGTAAGGGAGCGGCAGGCCAGCTTCCTCCTGCATGACGGTCCAGAAGTGCGGCAGGGTCCAGGCGCCCACTTCCAGCTGCCGCACGTGACGGAAGTAGCTTTCACGAACGCGCTCTACGGGAACTCCTGTCAGGTCAGCGAGGTTCTGTGTGCTGCGGCCGTCGAAGGTTCCCACGGTGAACACGCCACCCCAGTCAAAGGCCACATGGCGGGTCGGCAACTTGGAATCGGTCATGGGAGGCATTGTTCCTCAGGCAGACCAGCAGCACTCAGCGGCTGTGCAGACGGCCACCCAGTCGTCATCCAGCCGTACCGGTGGTGCCGGGGTCCTCGAGCAGCAGTCCACGCCGGGCCCAGGCCGCAACGTTCAGGGTATGAAGCGTCTGCCACGTCCGCATCCAGCCATTGGCATCCGTGGTCATAAGCCTCTGTGCCCGGCCATGGCGCAGCACATGCTGCCGGTGCGCAGCCAGAAGTTCTTCGGCGCCTGCACCAGGATGCTGATGTAGATCCACCTCCTCGCTGGGGGCCGGAGTTACTGCCCGGGAATTGCTGATGGAAAGCACACAGGCCGAGCCACTGGCCCGGTCCCGGAGCAGCGACAGGAATTCCAGATAAGCCACGGCTGTCCGGGACGACTCGGGCGTTTCGCTCCAGCGCAACGAGACGGCGATATCTGACTCCAGCAGGTACGCCCTGGCATGACGAACCTCGCTGACCAGCGGGAGATAAAACACTCCCAGCGGCGTAGCACCGCAGGCGCGCAGCTGCGCGTCATGGGAACCCAGCGCCCGGGACTGCTCGGGGGTGGCACCCCAGGAACGGTCTTCCAGCGGCTGGGCTTCGAAGGTCGTATTCAGCACAGGCCCCGCCAGGGCGCGCTGTTCCAGGCGTGCGCGGCTGACTTCCGGAAGCCGCAACTGCGCGCCGTCCTCACCGAACAGGGCCGCAAGTTCCTCGGGGGTCAGCGCAGCAAGGTTCAGGCGGACAGACACACCCGCCAGCATAGCGTGGGCAAGGCCAAGGAACCTGGAAGCGCACGATTATACTCGCCGGGTGATTGCCCACAACGATTCCAGCCCTCACTATGCCAAGGAAGTTCGTAGCGCCGCCGAGCTGTTACGCCTGCACCCTGGGCCGATCGTCGTGGTGGCGCACGAGAATCCTGATGGCGACGCCTTGGGCAGCGTCCTCGGACTGACCCGGGCCCTGCGCGCCATGGGCCGGGAAGTCATTGCACCGATGACCGTGCCGCGCTACCTGAGCTTCCTGCCCGGGCTGGGGGAACTGAGCGAACCGCTGACCTCGTGGCCCGAAGGCGCGTTACTGGCCGTACTGGATGTGGACAATAATGACGCCGCCCGGGTAGCTGGAGGTGACCTGAGCACCTTTTCCGGTCCGGTCGTCAACCTTGACCATCACGGCACGAATCTGCGGCAGGCCACGGCAGGTGTGGTCGATCCGGCCAAGCCTGCTGCTGCCATGATCGTGGCGGACGTGATCGATGCTCTGGGTGTGGAGTGGTCAGAGGCCATCGCTACTCCGCTGATGCTGGGCATGATCACCGATACCGGAAATTTCCGGTTCAACAGTGTGACTCCCGAGGCTTTTGAAACCGCTGCCCGTCTGCGCTCCCACGGCGCCCGCCTGGGATGGCTCAGTGACCAGCTGAGTCAGAACCCGAGAACCTATTACCTGCTGCTGCGTGAGGTGTTAGGAGGGCTGGAGTTCCTGCACGACGGCCGCGTGGTCCTGGCCAGGGTGGATGAGGAGATGCTCGCCCGCGCAGGAGCAAGCTGGGAAGAGGTCGAATCCTACGTGTCGATGCTGCGCAATGCCGAAGGTGCACAACTTGCAGTCATGATCAAGGACTATGGCCACCGGGTGAAGCTTTCCCTGCGTTCGCGGGGAAACGTCAGTGCACAGAACGTGGCCGTAGCCCTGGGCGGGGGCGGACATGTGCCGGCGGCAGGCGCCAGCATTGACGCACCCTACCCGGAGGCGCGTGCCCGACTGGACGCGGCTATCCTGGCGGAGCTGACCCGCAGCGCTGCTGAAGGCTGAAATCCCGGATCTGCCTGCGCCCAGGTCGCCTGTCAGTCCTGCGCTGCCTTGCTCATCATGGAATTCTGGCGGCTCAGGACAGCGTCCACGCCCGCATTGATCCAGGCGAAAGCACGCTTGGTCAGCGGCATGGTGTAGGGCTGATCAGCTCCATGCTGCATAAAGGCGTAGACCACGTGACGTCCGTCTCTGGTCTGGAAATAGCCGCTGTAGGTCAGGATGCGCCAGCCATTTCCTCCCTTTCCTCCAAAGGAAGCGACATTCCCAGCATGGTGAACTCGAAGCGCTGAACGGCCATAACCGCTGGCCATCACTTCGTGCTGCCACTTCTGGGCGCGTGGGGAAAGGCCGGGCTTGAGAAACTTGTGCGCCAGGAGGGTTCCCAATTCGTATGGCGTGCTGAGATTGTGCACGCGCAGGTCATCGTCGGGGTGATACCGCTGCTCAAAATAATCGTCGAGCCTCCGCTGGAGATAATCGGAGCGGTAAGCCTGGGCGTCCCGGTCAATCTGCATGGCCAGCTTCAGGCGGTCCTCACCCCTGGCGGATGCCCAGCGCGTTGTGCCGTTAAAGGTTTCAGACAGGCCGACCTGCGCGACCCACCAGTCACGCGTGGGCAGGATCAGGCGCGTATGGCACAGGCCCAACCCGTCAGCCACAGCCTGTACCCTGTCCAGACCAACCCGCCGGTGAAGAATGTCAGTGGCGGTGTTGTCACTGAAGCGGATCATGCGCATGGAAAGATCGCGCAGGCTGGTGCCGTCGTAGGGATAGCCTCCCAGGCTCTGGTTCTGACGGGTCACGTCGAACCTTTCGGTCGGTGAGATCCGGCCGGCGTCGAATTCCCGCAGCACCGCCCAGAGCACCGCCTGCTTATAGGTGCTGGCCAGCGGAAACACGCGGTCGGGATTGGTTGCCACTGCCCTGACCGGGGCCAGCGTGACCGGGTCCACCTCAGCAACCCATAGTCCAAGTCGCCCACTCAGGTGCAACGGCGGCGGTGGAGCTTTGGTGACCGCCGGGGCGCTGTTCAGACAGCCGTCAGGACCACGGAGCGGAGCGGACTTGGGCAGATCAGGAGTCTCAGGCAGGACCTGGCGTTCCAGCACCAACGGCGAGTGTGCCGAGCCGAGATCCGCCTTCCGGCAGCCACCGACAGTCAGGGACAGGCCCAGCAGAGCCAGTGTCAGAACAAGAGCCTTCACGTCAGACGGTGACTGGTTCCATGACAGCGCCGACTGTACCAGGGCCGGCATGCGTGCCGACAACCGCACCGATCTTGTGGTTGCCCAGATCGTCGAACCTGACCCCGCTGAGGCCTGCGCGGACCTCTTCCA
This sequence comes from Deinococcus deserti VCD115, assembly GCF_000020685.1. NCBI lineage: Bacteria > Thermotogati > Deinococcota > Deinococci > Deinococcales > Deinococcaceae > Deinococcus > Deinococcus deserti. The sequence continues at coordinate 1,459,043 of NC_012526.1, forward strand.
CAAAAGCCTCGCCCTCCACAGTGGACATCAGCGCCACGCGCGCGCCGCCGTGGGTGTCGATGTACTTGCGCACATAATCCACGATGTCCTGGATTGCCTTCTTGTGTCCGCGCACCCGGCCGCCGGACTCGACCCGCCCATTACGGACCACCAGCACAGGTTTGATGTTCAGCATTCCGCCGAGCAGTGCAGCGGCGCCCCCGATACGGCCATTGAGCTTCAGAAATTCCAGCGTACCTACGGTGAAACGGATATCAGCCTGACGGGCCACTCGCTCCAGGGTCTGCACAATGTCCGGCACGCTGTGTCCCTGACGGGCCAGTTCTGCAGCACGCAGCGCACGCAGACCCAGACCCATGCTGACCGAACCGCTGTCCACCACCGTGACGCGGTCTCCGAATTCCTGCGCCGCCAGGCGTGCGCTGCCCACCGTGCCCGAAAGCTGGCCACTGATATGGATACTCAGCACCTGCTCTGCCGACTCGAGCACCCGGCGGTACACCTCAGCAAATTCAGCCGGACTCGGTTGACTGGTGCTTGGAGTCTTTTTCCCCGCCCTAAGACCGGCAAACAACTCCTCTGGAGTCAGGTCAATGCCGTCCTTGTGCATCTTGCCGTCAAACAGCACATACAGGGGCACGCTGACAATACCGTAGTGATCCAGCAGTTCCGGGCTGAGGTCACTGGTGGAGTCGGTGACGATGGCGATGGTCATATCTCCAATACTACCGTGAGTCTGGACATGAAGAAAACCTGAACACAATGCCGCGCCGTTTATCAGAAAACGGCGCGGCATGTGAGTTGATCAGTTCTTCTTGGGTTGCCACTTCTTGCGGCCCGACGCGGCCTGGCTGTCGGGTGCCGGCTCCGGCTCCAGGGCCGGTAGAGCCTGTGACTCAACTTCCGCCTCCGCTGGCTCAGCCTGAACCGTCACTTCGGCAGCTGGTTGTGCGTTCCCCGCGCGTGCTTTAGGTGTCCACTTGGGTCTCTCAGCCGGAGCAGCAGTGGCAGTAGTTTCAACGCTCGCAGGCGACGTATCGGCGTTCTGAACCCCGGGTTCCTGGGACCCCGGATCCGAACTACTGACAGGTTCCTGCGGCTGAACCGAAGCAGTGGTCCGGGGTGCCCACTTGCGCCGTTCACCGGAAGAGGCCGGCGGAGCGACAGGACCCGGCACCGGAGCCAATGCTTCAGCCTGCGGGGAGGTTTCTATGGGAGACGGTCCAGGCTTGACGACACCGTCAGGCTCAGCTCCCGCAGGAGCCTTGGGCTTCCAGGCTTTGCGCGCCGGTTCCGCGGTCGCTGGCGTGGCCGTCGCAACGTCAATGGCAGGCGCAGTTTCACCTGCAGGCGCGGGGTTGACGTCAGCCGCCGGTTTAGGTTTCCAGGCTTTGCGCACGGCGGGCTCAGAGGTCACCGGCACCGGGGAGGAACTGACATCATCACTGGACTTGGGCTTCCAGCTTTTGCGGGCCGGGGCACTGTCACCGGGCGCTGATGCCACTTCAGCCTGGGCCTGTTTCGCTTGGTCTGGCTCTGTCGCCGCAGGAGCCGGCTGAACTGGCGCGGCGCTGACGTCGTCGCTGGGCTTAGGCTTCCAGCTTTTTCTGACTGGGGCGTCTCCCTGGCTGGTCAGGGGACTGGGCGCAGCAGCCTGGGGTTCAGGCTGGGTATGCGCGTTGTCCAGCGGGCTTCCCGGCTGAGCATTCTCGGTTTCGGCGCTGGTGGTGCCCAGTACCCCCTGCGGGGCGTCGGCCGAAGGAGTCTCATGGGTGCGTTCCATGGGGGTCTGCGTGTTGGGAACAGCAACGTCGTCGGCTCCGGGGGCAGCCGTGGGGGCTGCCCATTCACCTGTGGCCCGCTGAACGCTTTCAAGCATCAGCTCGGCCACGTCCTTGACCACGATATCGTCCCGTTTGGCCTTCTCGGGGGTGGAGTTCATCATGGACTTGCAAAAAGGGCAACCCACAGCAACGACCTTGCCGGTCTGCTCGAACTCGGCGCTGGCTTCTGCGGCACGGTCCAGGCGGGTCTGCAACTCGCGGAAACGGTTGTCGCTGACGCGCTCGCGGCCCTCTTCCTCTTCCTTCCAGAACTGGGCGCCACCGGCACCGCAGCAAAAGGAGCTTTCGCGCTCGCGCTCCAGGCTCAGCACCTCGCCAGCCATTTTGGTAATCAGCGTGCGCGGCGCGTCGTACACGCCATTGTGACGCCCGAGGTAGCAGGGATCGTGGTAGGCGACGTTCTGGTCAAGCTCGGCCAGCGGCAGCTTCCCCAGGGTGACGAGCTGCTCGAGGTACTCGGTGTGGTGAACGGTGCGGTAATCCCCGCCGATCTGGCGGTACTCGTTACCGATGGCGTTCATGCAGTGCGGACAGGTTGCCACGATCAGCTTGGGCGCCACCTGATTGAGGGTCTCGACATTTTCCTGGGCCAGCTGCTGGTACAGGAACTCGTTCCCGGCCCGGCGGGCGCTGTCGCCGGTACAGGCTTCCTTCTTGCCCAGGACGGCGTAGTTCACGCCGGCCTTGTCGAGCAGCTGCACGAAGGCGCGGGCAACCTTCTGGGCACCGGGGTCATAGCTGGCCGCGCAGCCAACCCAGTAGATGACATCCGGCTCCGGGTTCTCGTCGATGGTGGGGACCTTCAGGCCTTCGGCCCATTCCATACGCTTGTCCCGTGAGATGCCCCAGGGGTTGCTGGCACGCTCCATACCGCGAAAAGCCGTCTGAAGCTGCGCCGGGAACTCGCCAGCGACCATCACCTGATGGCGGCGGATATCGATGATGTCGAGCATCTGCTCGTCCTGCACCGGGCAGACTTCCATGCAGGCGCCGCAGGTGGTGCAGGCCCACACCGCTTCCTCGCTAATGGCGTACTCGAGCAGCGGGTGAGCCGTTGACGCCCCGGTCTCGAAGGCCGCCGGCTTCAGCGTGAAGGGGCTGGGATGCGCGGCGATCACGTTGAGTTCCATCCGCTTGTTGATTTCCAGCGCAGCCGGGCTCAGCGCCTTGCCGGTGGCGTTGGCCGGGCACACGTCCTGACAGCGGTTGCACTGAATACAGGCGTAGGCGTCAAGCAGGCGGGGCCACTCCAGATCCTCAAGCTTCTCCACACCCAGCCGGGGCTCTTCCTGCTCCATGGCCTCTTCCAGCCCCTTCATGGGAGGCAGGGTTCCGGTGTTGACCGGGCGCTTGAGGGCGTAGTTAAGCGGCGCCATGAAGATGTGAATGTGCTTGCTGTACGGAAAGTAGGACAGGAAGGCCAGGATGCTGCCCAGGGCCCCCCAGAAGCCGAAGATGCGCCAGCCGGTGATGGCCTGCTCGCTCAGCCCACCGAACAGCACAGATCCCAGGGCGCTGGAAAAGGGCTGGAAGGCGTCGTACTGCCCGCCGTGCAGACGGGCTTCCTCGACCATCTTGGCCGCGTTGCCAATCAGGCGGCTGCCCACGTGAAAGGCAATGAATCCCGAGACGATCAGGCTGTCACGCCGGATGTAGCGCTGCTTGACCAGTGGATGAAGCAGGCTTTTTTCGTTGAACTGGAAGTCACGCCGGCTCTTGCCCCACAGACGCCGGGCAACCAGACTGACCACCCCGACCAGAACCGCCACACTCAGCAGGTCCGCCAGAAAGTTGTAGGCGGCGCCCAGGGGATTATCCGAAGTGATGCTGAAAGGGAAATAGCCTTCCAGGGCGTCCACGACATTGACCAGCAGGTAATACGTGAACCCGTAGAAGATAAACGAGTGCAGCACGCTGACCCAGCGGCGTTTGCGGAAAGTGCGCTCCTGGGTCAGGCTGGTCATGATGGCGTAGCCGATTCGGGCCGGCAGGTTATTGACCCGCGTTTCGGTGGAGGGTGCGCCGCGGCGGATGCGCAGGTAGAGCCGGTAAAAGCCCCAGACGCCCAGCGCACCGGCAATCAGTGCAAAGACGAAAAACAGAATTTTATGCTCAAGCGGCAGCAAGTCGGTCTCCTCGGGTGGATGATGTCCGGAATTTTGTACTGAGTAAAAGTATAACCATTCAGCGTACCTTCAGGGTACATGGCAGCCGGGTCTGGGCGGATCCAGAGGGCTTCCTCCGGGCGCCACTTGATTCCAGTCGCCTTTCGGGAAGAAGAAGTCAAACTGGCAGACACCGCTGTGACAACCGGGCCTCAGTTTTCGGTCACCAACAGATACCACAGAGTGGCCCGCATGCCCGGACTCAAATGCTCTAGCCTGCCAGCATGAGTCTCACGCCCACCGAACTGCAGTCCTACCTCAGCGCACTGATCAGCGGGGAACTGAAGCTCTCCACCATGATCTGGGGGCCTCCAGGAGTAGGCAAAAGCAGTGTGGTGGCGCAGGTGGCGTCCCGGCACGGCCTGGAGTTCGTCGACGTGCGCCTCTCTCAGCTGGCGCCGACGGACCTGCGGGGCCTGCCGGTCCCGGAAGCTGACGGGCAGGGCGGCGGCGTAAGCAAGTGGTACCCCCCGGAGTTCCTGCCGCGTGCCGGGCACGGCGTGCTGTTTCTGGATGAGGTCAATATGGCGCCGCCCACCATGCAAGGCATGGCGCAGCAGCTGATCCTGGACCGGCGGGTCGGCAGCTACGAACTGCCTGAGGGCTGGTTTGTCTGGGCGGCCGGCAACCGCAAGGAGGACCGCGCCAGCGTATTCGACATGCCCGCGCCGCTGGCCAACCGCTTCCTGCACCTGAGCGTGCGGGCAGACTTTGACGCCTGGCGTGCCTACGCCCTGAGCCGCGGGCTGCATGAGCATGTCATTGCCTTTCTGACCTTCCGCCCGGAACTGTTGCACCGTCTGGATCCTTCACAGCCGGCCTGGCCCAGCCCCCGGGCGTGGGAGATGGCCGCGCAGCTCCACCGCGCCGGTCTGGACGCCTCGCCTGCCATTGGTGACGCCGCGGGTGCAGAATTCAGCGCCTTCGTGCGGTTGTACGAGCAGCTTCCCGACCTGGGCCACGTGCTGCAGGGCAGGGGCACCGGCCTGCGCCTGCCCGACGAACCCAGTGTGCGCTACGCCGCTGTGGTGGGACTGGCCGCCCGCGCGGCGACCGCTGACGAGGCCTTTCACGCTTTCACCTGGCTGGCCGACAGTGCCGGTCCGGAATGGTTGCAGCTGTACGTGGCGACGCTGGTCAGCAAGTTCCAGGCTATCGGTCAGCTGGCCGACCTTGCGGAGCTGGTGGGCCGTGACCCGCGGCTGGCCGACCTGGTGCAGCAGACCCTGACCCTCACGGAGGGCTGAGCGATGAGCCGGCCACATGTCACCACGCCTGACTTCCAGAGGCTGATCTCCGGCTCACGGCTGCGGCTGCGGGGGCGCTCGGCATTCTTTGCCACATTGCTGCTGCACGCTGAATTTGTCCCCTCGAACGAGGTGGCAGCAGCTGGCACCGACGGGGAGCGGGTGTACGTCAATCCGGAGGTGGCTGCCAGTCTGGCGCCGGAGGTGCTCGACAGCCTGTTGCTGCATGAGGTCCTGCATGCGGCGCTGTCGCACATCGAGCGGCGCGGCCCCCGCGAGAAGAAGCGGTGGAACCGCGCGGCAGACCTGATCGTCAACGGCATGGTCTCAGCGGCAGGTCTGCCCACCCCGCCGCAGTTCCAGCGCGACGAGCACCTGGAAAAGCTCAGTGTGGAAGAGGTCTACACCTCCATGGAGGGCGAGGCGCAGGACGAGGGCGAAGGCGAAGCAGACGGCGACGACCTGCTTGATGGCCCGCCCGGTGACGTTCCGCCCCGGAACGGCCGCCCAGGCAGCAGCCCGGCGAAGCAGTGGCAGCAGGCGATGGCTCAGGCCCGCAGCGTGGAGGCCATGAGCGGCGAGCATGGTCACGATCCACTGGGCATGCACCGCGAGCTGATGAGGCTGGCACCCGCGCGGCTCGACTGGCGCGCCCAGCTGTGGCGTTTCCTGGCACGCACCCCAGTGGACTTCGGGGGTTTTGACCGGCGCTTCGTGGGACGCGGGTTGTATCTCGAGGCCCTGGACGACGAGACCCTGACTGCCCTGGTGGCCGTGGACACGTCCGGAAGCGTGGATGACGAGGCCGTCCGCGCTCTGGTGGCGGAGGTGCAGGGGGTGCTTGGCGCGTATCCGCATGTCAAAGCCACCCTCTATTACGCCGACACCCAGGCCTACGGCCCCTATGAACTGCGGGCCGGAGACCCCGTGCCTGATCCTGAGGGCGGCGGCGGCACCGACTTCCGGCCCATATTCGAGTTGCTCGACGCTCACGAGCCGGATGTGCTGATTTACCTGACCGACGGCTACGGTGATTTCCCGGAACAAGCTCCACGGGTCCCAACCCTGTGGGTGGTGCCTCCGGGCGGCCTGGAGGACGAGGGCTTTCCCTTCGGAGACGTGCTGAGGCTCGAGGAGTAGTTCGGCGTTCTGCAACGTGGCGAAGGGTCGTTCAGCCCGTCATCTGCCATCATTTGCCTCATGACGTTTTCCGATCTGGACCCCCGCACGCTGACGATCCTGAGCGTCGAAGAGGCGCGCGAGGCTGCCTCTGCGCCCCGGGCGACTGCGGAGAGCCTCTCGGGTCTCAGTGCGCATCCTGATTCGCGCGTCCGTGCGTTGGTGGCGCGCCACCCCAATACGCCAGTGGATGTCCTGGGCCTCCTGGCTGCTGACTATCCGGCCGAGATATTGAACAACCCCGGACTGCCCCTGATGCGGTTGGCACGTCCGGGTCTGCTCGGCAGCTTTCCGGCTGAGGGTGTGGTGGCCCTGCTGGGGCTGCCGGGTGTGCCGGCGTGGGTCCTCGACAGCGCCCTGCGGCACGAAGATTACACCGTCCGTACAGCTCTGGCTGGGCACCCGGACCTCAGCGACGAACGAATCACGGCGCTGGCCCAGGACGCCGGCTGGCAGGTGCGTGAAGCGGTTGCCCGGCGCCCCGGACTCTCGGCTGCACTGGTCAGGCAGCTGGCGGCTGACGACGATTACGACGTTCGCAAGGCGGTTGCCTTACGCCCTGACCTCCCCGGTGACGCGATTCGTGAACTGGCGAGTGACCTGCACGGTCTCGTGCGCTCCAGCGTGGCCCGGCGCCTGGACCTGCCCCTGGACTGCATGCTGACCCTGGCGGCTGATGACGACGCCGACGTGCTGGCCACCCTGGCCCGCCGGGTTGACCTGCCGCGCAACGTACGCAGCTGGCTGGCCACACATGAAAGCGATGTCGTGCGGGCTGCGGCGCTGCAGGCCTGGAGTGTGCCTGCCGAGTGGCTGGCCAGGGCCGAGCACGACGCCGACCCGGAAGTTCGCGCTGCGCTGGCTCGCCGGCCTGACGCCGACCCAGCGCTGCTCGAACGGCTGGCCGAGGATGAGTCCGAAACAGTACGCCGCGCCCTGCTGGAGCGCAATGATCTGCCGGACGGCGCGGTACTGGCGCTGGCCCGCTCCCCCGAACAGGACATCCGGCTGCAAGTCGCCAGCGCGGAGGGACTTTCAGCCGAGGTGCTGGACGTGCTGCTCACCGACCACGATCCGGCCATCCGTACGCTGCTGGCCGTTCGCCCGGATCTGAACGCTGACCAGCTTTCGCGCCTGGCTGAGGACGAGAGTGCCGATGTGCGCCGCGCAGCAGCCTATGCCGCGCGGGTCAGCCCGGCGACCCTTGCCCGGCTCGCGCTGGATTCCAACGCCGGAGTGCGGCGGGCTGCGGCCCGCCACCCACAGTTGCCGCCAGATTCACTTCCCGCACTCGCCGCTGACCCGGACGATGGCGTGAGGCTGGCGGTGGCAGGCCGGGCCGACCTCTCCCCTGCGCTGCGTGCGCAACTGGCAGAAGACCCGGATGCCAGCGTACGCACGGAACTGGACGCACAGGCCACTTGACGGACGCGCCGCCCACCCTGGTCTGACACACTGCTGCGGTGAAAGACGTCCGCATGATGCTCGATGGAGTGAGATTCAGCCTCAGGGCCGTGATCCTGTGTATCCGGGACGGTCACCTGCTGGTCAACCGCACCGCTGGCGATGACTTCTGGTTTCTGCCGGGGGGCGCAGCCGGGATCGGCGAAGACACGAGGCTGGCCGCAGCGCGCGAATGGCAGGAGGAAACCGGCCTCGCTGCCGGTCCCATGCAGCTCGTGGGTGTGGTGGAAAATTTTTTTGGTGCTCCTCCCCGGCGCGAACATGAGGTCGGCTTCTATTACCGGATGGACGCTCCAACGGAACTGCCGGGCGGGTCCTTTCAGCTGGCCGATAACCCGGATGTGCAGGCCGAATGGCTTCCCGTTTAGGTGGTCCGTTTCCGCAACGTGTACCCGTCAGCTACGTGCGCCCTGCTGGATGTGGCGCCGGGTGAAATCAGGCACCTGATCAACCGGGACTGAGTGAACCGGGACCGACCTTCAGGCGGGTGTGAGGTTGGCGAACTTGACAATCAGTTTCTTGGTGCCCGCCGAAGCGAAGTGCACCGTGACTTCCTGCTTCTCGCCGGTGCCTGCCACCGCCAGCACCTGCCCCTCACCAAATTTGGGGTGCCGGACCTTCTCACCGCCGCGGTAGGCCATGCCGGCTGTCATGGGGCTGGTGTTTTTCACCGCACTTGGCGCGGCGGGCACCGTGGGCCGGTATTGCTTCCAGGTGGTCGCGCGGTACTCGATGACCTGCCCGTACGGGTCAATGGTCTCGAAGCCGCCCTCGATTTCTTCAAGGAAGCGGCTGTCCTCGGCGGCGTTGGTCTTGCCGTACTGCATGCGGTTCTGTGCGGCAGTCAGGAAGAGCCGTTCCATGGCGCGGGTGATGCCAACATAGAACAGGCGCCGCTCCTCCTCAATGCCTCCAGCCTCGACCAGGGCGCCCTTGCTGGGCAGCAGGCCTTCTTCCGTGCCCACGATAAACACCACCGGAAACTCCAGCCCCTTGGCGTTGTGCAGGGTCATCAGGGTGACCGCGTCCTCAGGCACGTCCTTATTTTCCTTACGGGTGCGCATATCGTCCACGCTCGACAGCAGCGCAGCGTCATCCAGGAAATCGGCGATGGTGCCCTCGTTGGTCTGGGACCATTCCTCAGCGGCGTTGACGAGTTCCTCCAGGTTCTCCATGCGAACCTGACCTTCCTGGCCTTCCTGGCGCAGCAGGTCCAGGTACCCACTGTTCTCGATCACGTAACGCAGAAAGGGGGCTGGCTCGTAGTTGTCGGCGGCGTCGGCCATGGCCTGCATCAGCTCAGCAAAATCGACTGGCTTCTGTGCGCCCCGGTCCAGGATGTTCCGCTCAGAGGCATTGGCACAGGCTGTGAGCAGGCTGGTTTCGTTCAGGCGGGCCCATTCCATCAGCTTTTCCAGCGCGGTGTCGCCAATGCCGCGTTTGGGCCGCCCGATAATGCGCCGCAGCGCCACGTCGTCGGACGGGTTGATCGCCAGCCGGGCATAGGCCAGGATGTCGCGGATCTCGCGGCGGTCATAGAAGCCCACCCCACCGACAATCTTGGCCGGGATCTGCACGCGGCGCAGCGACTCTTCGATCACACGCGACTGGGCGTTCGTGCGGTACAGGATCGCCATATCCGCGAACTTGCGGCCTTCGCCTCGCATGCGGGTCAACCATTCGGCCACAAACTCGCCCTCGCCACGGTGATCCATGGCGCGGTGAAACATGACCGGGTGACCTTCCTCCTTCACCGGCTTGAGGGTCTTGTCGAGGCGCTCGGTATTGTTCTCGATGAGCTTGTTGGCCAGGTTCAGCACTCTGGCGCTGGAGCGGTAGTTATGCTCCAGCATGTACACCTTGGCGTCAGGGTAGTCCTTCTGAAAGTCAAGGATGTTCTGAATGTCCGCGCCACGGAACTTGTAGATGCTCTGGTCCGGATCACCCACCACCAGCAGGTTGCGGTCGCGCGAGGCGAGCAGACGGGTCAGTTCGTACTGCGCCTTATTGGTATCCTGATACTCGTCCACGTGAATAAAACGGGCGCGGTTCTGAACAGCGTTCAGGACGGCCGGAACCTCGTGAAACAGCCGGACGGTCTCGGTAATCAGGTCCCCGAAGTCGATGGCGTTCTGGCTGCGCTTGCGGGCCTCGTAACGCCGGTAGGCCTCGGCAGCCACCTCACGGGGCAGACCGCTGATGTACGGCTCGCCGCTGCGGCCCAGATCCCCAGGGGTAATCAGGTTGCTCTTGGCGCGGTCAATAATGCCGCGCAGCACCCGCGGACTGGTCTCGGGTCCAATGCCGGGAATACTGCCCATGACTTCCTTGAGGATGTCACTCTGGTCATCGTCGTCATAGATGACAAAGCCGCGCTTGAGCCCGATGTGCTCCCCGTAGGCACGCAGAATACGCACGCCCGCAGAGTGGAAGGTACTCATCCACAATCGGTCGGCGCCTTCGACCAGGTGTTGGGCGCGTTCGCGCATCTCGGCCGCGGCCTTGTTGGTAAAGGTCACAGCGAGAATCTCGCCTGGGTCTACGCCGTAGTGCTGGATCAGGTGGGCAATGCGGTACACCAGCGTGCGTGTCTTGCCGCTCCCGGCACCGGCGATCACCAGGGCCGGCCCCGTAAAATGGTCGGCCGCCTGCGCCTGGGTATCGTTGAGCTGGCTCAGTAGATCAGAAGGGGGAAGGTCCGGGCCCGAATTCACCTTGGGATTCTAGCAGGGCTGGTTCTGTTGAAAGCGTAATGAGGCTTGCCTGACCTGCGGCTGACAGCGTGATCAACGTCAGCTGACAGCCGGAGATGATCCTTGGCGACATGAGCGCAGCCCCTCGTCTGTCTTCTTCGAACCGGCCTCTGATGCTGGCTCCAGCGGTCCAGGCTTTCGTTAGAGGCCTGGCGGACACGCAGCAGGCGCAAGCTGAAGCGACCCTCATGGCACTGGATGAGTACCTCGGTGGAACTTCTCCTCTTCTGGCGTATACCCGCCTGACTGGAGACGCCTGGGTGCGTACGCTGCCTGAGGCTGACCGCCCAGATGCGCACACCCTGCTGGATCAATTCCGCGGATTTCTGAGGGACAATGGGTGGCTGGACGCCGCCCGGCCTGTCAACCAGTTCGATTGAAGTTGGGGCGGGCTAAGAATCTGGTGACGGTATCAAGCCTTGTTCATTCTGCCCCATGCCCTGCAGAATATTCATTTTTTTGTGACCACCAGAGAAAGCTGCGCAGATGTCCCATGATATATGGGCTCTTTTTCCAGCCAGGACGACCTAGCGGGTCGCCGCAAGAATCAGCTCCGCTGTCTCCTTGGGCATGTCCCACTGTGGAAAGTGGCCACTGTGCTCGAACCAGCGGAGGCGGGCATCAGGAAACAGGGCGACCGCCCGGCGTGCCTGTCGGGGAAGACAAACGCGGTCGTGTCGGCCCCAGCCAATCACCAGAGGCTTTGTAAGCTGCCCAGGCGCGATCCCTTGCTGTGTAGGGCCTTCAACCAGATCACGCAGAACCGCATCAATCGAAGGGGAAGCCGCGAAAGAGCGCATTTCTGTGAGGCTCAGTTGCCCTCCAAGCGTCCAGGGATGCGACGAGAACTGAGCGAACAGCACGGTCCGCCCAACGGCACTGCCGGTCAGCGCAGGCATGACCGGCTGTAACAACCGGATCAGATCCACTGAGAGCTTCACTGTCTGGTAGAAAAACGCTTTCTCCCAACCGCGCCAGAAGCCGCCAGGGTCGAGTGACACCACCGCGCCCAGGACTCCCCGCCGGGCCAGTTCCAGGACCAGCCGCGCTCCCATTGAACTGCCGACTGCGTCTGTACCGACCAGATTTTCCTGGCGTAGGAACTCTTCAACCGCGTCAGCGAGCCTCGCAAACGTAGCCTGACCGGGCAGCGGCGGTGTATGTCCGAACCCCGGCAGATCTATTGCGACAATTTCCCGCTGGGCACTTAGTGCGGGCAGTACCGGCTCCCATGAGCGCCAGCTGCTTCCGAGTCCATGAATCAGCAGGAGCGGCTTTCCCTGCCCACGCCGGATAACGTTGAAGTGCATTCTGAACAGTAGGAGCCACGGATCGTGCCGGGTGCTGCGCGACCCACAATTGGACTGCAGATGAAGACAATCTGGAGAACCTGCATGTGAAGATGCCTGGGTTCAGTTGACTTGATGCAGGCGCAGTGAGAGCGCTCATACCGGCCCGGACACAGAAGCTGCCCGGCAGATCCGCACCGTGCTCCATGCACTGCATTAACTTGCCCGCATCCGTCTCGGAGTACCTATCCGCGGCCCATCCAAACTGCTCTAATCCGGCATCTGTGGCTTATAGCGTAAGAATTTCGTGGCCTTTGGGCGTAATGGCGATGGTGTGCTCGAACTGAGCACTGGGCTTGCGGTCGGCCGTAATCACGGTCCAGCCGTCTGGCAGCAGCCTCGTTTCCGGGGTGCCCAGGTTGATCATGGGTTCGACTGTGAATACCATTCCCGGCTGCAGCTTCAGTCCGGTGTGCCGCGCCCCCCAGTGGTAGATCGTGGGTTCCTCGTGCAGGCGCTTGCCGATTCCGTGCCCGGTATATTCGCGGACCACGCCGAATCCGCGGCTTTCTGCCAGTGACTGGATCGCGTGACCGATATTTCCGGTGCGGCCACCGGGTTTGCATTCGGCCAGACCCGCATCCAGGCACTGCCGGGTCGTTTCGACCAGCCGCTGGACCTCGGTGCCGACCTCGCCCACCATGTACGTCGTGCAGGCGTCCCCGTACACTCCGTTCATCAGCACCCCGATATCCACACCGATGATGTCGCCTTCCTTGAGTTCCTGCGCGCCGGGAATCCCGTGGCAGATCACCTCGTTGATGCTGGCGCAGATGGTTGCAGGGAAGGGATTGCTTTTGGGGCCATAGCCCAGATACGCGGGTACAGCGCCGGCTTTGCGGATGTGCTCCTCAGCGATCCGGTCAAGCTCACCCAGGGTCACCCCGGGCTTCACATAGGGCTCAAGGATTCTGAAGGTCTCCGCCACCAGCGCCCCCGCACGGCGCATCAGCTCTATTTCACGGGCAGATTTCAGGGCGACTCGGCTCATAACAGGTCACGGTAGCACGCATGAATGCAGCGCAGCAGGTAGGCTGGGCGGATGAAAGTGGTGATCAGCGTGGACATGGAGGGCGTGTGCGGCGTCTCGAGCTGGGTTCAGGTCAGTCCACCCGAGTTCGGCGGGCTGGTCAACAGCACCGAATATCAATCAGCGCGCGAGCGTATGACCCGCGAGGCTGCCGCCGCCGCTCTGGGTGCCCTGGCCGCCGGAGCCACGGATGTGCTGGTCAACGACAGCCACGACGGCATGCGGAACCTGCTTCCTGATCTCCTGCCGGATGAGGTCAGGTACACCACCGGCAACGATAAGCCGCTGAGCATGGTGCAGGGCGTCCAGGAGCCGGATGTGGCGGCCCTGCTGTTCGTGGGCTACCACGCCAGGGCCGGCAGCATCCACGCGCCTCTGGCCCACACCTGGAACGGCTATGTACGCAGTGTCCGCTTCAACGGCATTGAGACCGGAGAGTACGGCATCAATGCCCTGCTGGCCGGACACTACGGTGTCCCGGTGGTTTTCGCCTCCGGTGACGACATCGCCATGCGTGAGATCACGGCGGAACTGGGTTCCCAGGTGGTGACCGTACCGGTCAAGGAAGGACTCAGCTCCTTCTCGGCGATTCACCTGCACCCGCGGGAAGCGCAGCGCCGGATCCGCGACGGTGCTGAGCGGGCTGTCCGGACTGCCGGGGAAGCCAGGCCCTACACCACCCACTGGCCAGCTGTGTGCGAGCTGGGGTTTGACCATCAGGCACGGGCCGACCAGTGCGAGCGCGTTCCGGGAGTGACGCGGACCTCGGCGGTCACGGTCGGCTGGGAGAGCCCCAACGCCTGGCACCTGTTCCAGACCTTCCGTATGCTGGCCCAGGTGGGTGACGTTCGCCTCAACGGCTGAAATTCTCACCGCGCTTGCGTACACTGCGCGCCGTGAAACGCATCGTTTTGGTTCTTCTCGCTCTTGGTTCCGGTGGGGCCCAGGCCGCTGTAGCCTGGGCCGGCGTCAATGCCTCTACTTCTGGCTATGGCGTCCATGCAGGCGTGGCCGTTGTGCCCGTGCCATTTGTAGGCACATTGGGCGTGGAAGCAAGTGCAGAGCGGGCCTGGAGCACTGCGGGCCCAAGCCGCCTCGCCGCCGGCCTTACTGTGAGGGACCTGAATCTGCCCCTGACACGGGTGGACGCTTTCGGTACGCTGGGCGGTGAATACCGTACATCCACAGCGTCACAGCCAGCTGCTCTGGCTGCATTTGCCGAAGCCGGCTTGCGTGGACGACTGGCTGGACCAGCCGGCTGGCGCGCCTTTGCCCGCGCGAATACATCCGGAGCATTCGGGGCTGGCCTGGGGCTTGAACTGCGGTTCTGACACGAAACGAGCAGGTGCCCTACAGCCGGGACTGGTCATGATGACCAGCGCGTTCTCCCACCTTTGAATGGAACGGGTGCCGACTTCGTCATTCTCCCTTCAAAAACAGCGAAAACACAGGAACACCCCTCCCTGAACAGCCAGGAGGGGTGCATTGTCATGCAGATTTTACTTTCGGAAATAGTTGTTCAGCGCATCGAGGTCCAGCGTACTGCTGACGCCGTGCAGGGCGGCACTCTGCTGCGCAATGGTCTGACGGTTGCGCGCCAGGGCCTGCAGGCCCTGAGCATCTTTCACAGCCTGTGCCCGGAGGGACTGCTTGCTCAGGCTGCCGGTGGTGAATTTCTCACCCACAGGATAGACCTGGGCTTCGTACGGCAGCGGCTTGGCCGAGCAGGCGGTGAGCTCAGCGCCAGGCAGCTCTCCGGTGAGGAAGTAGCGGGTGACCGGCAGGTCCACACAGTCCGTGTCATATGGGAAAGCAGCATGCTGCGGCTCGTCGTCGATCATGATCATGCGGGCGTTCGGGGTGGCCTTGAGGGCCGCCAGAGCACCTTCTTTCGGGGTGGCCGGGTCGTACTCGTTTTGCAGCAGCAGGACAGGAGGCATATCTGCCGGCACCTCGGGCTTCTTCACAGTAGGTCCGCCCTTCCAGTACAGGCAGGGAAGCGATACAAACGAACCCCCGATAAGCGGCGACTCGACGGCGTCGCGGTTATCCACGCTGCGCCAGTAGCCCAGATCCTGGTTCCAGGCCGTGTCGTTGCAGATCACTGCCGTGTTGGTGGCGCTGCCCTCTGTGAGCACCACAGGAGCAGGCGTCTGCATGGCCAGGCTTTCGCGGTAGTACAGCAGCTGGACAGCCAGCGAGCGGGACAGGTCGTTCAATTCCTGATTCGGGAAGTAGGTGGCCTGGGCTGCCTGAGCCAGCCACACTTCCATCCCCGCATGCGGGCTGGCCTTGATCAGACGGTCCACTACGCTGGCGACTTTGAGCAGCACACCGATTGTGGGGTATTCGTCGCGACTGTACAGCAGGCTGGCGGTGGTGCTGCCAAGTACGTTCTTGATGGGTTCACCAAGAGTGGCGTACTTCGCGTACACCTGCTCAGGGGTTTTGCCCAATCCGAACAGGTCTTGGAGACGCGTCAGGTAAGGCACCACGACCTCGCGGAAGTCACGCTGGAAGGTCATGGGGTCAGCTTCGAACGCGGCCTGCATGGTGGCGTGGAAAGGCATGTTGGCATCCAGCAGCATGCGTCCGGTGGTCTTTGGGAACCGCTTGGCGTACCACGAGCCCAGCCATGTGCCGTAGGAGTACCCGATGTAGTTGAGTTTCTTATCCCCAAGAAGCTCGCGGGCCAGGTCCAGGTCGCGCGCGGTGGCGTCCGTATTGATGAACGGGGTCAGCGGGTTTTTCTGACATGCGCTGGCTACCAGTTGACCCACCCGGATCATGGCCGACACGTTCTGCTCACTGCGGTCACTGGCCGGCGAGCGAACAACCGGGGCCAGCTCGTTGCTGCCGCAGTACAGGCGGGAACTGGCGCCCACGCCGCGAGGCGAGAAGCCCACCAGGTCGAACTGTTCAGTCATCTTTTTCAGGTTGGCGCCCACCGGGGTGTTGGTATCTGCCTTCCCCCAGGCAAAGCCGAACCAGGGAGCAAACCCCAGACCGTCACCGCCGGGGCCTCCAGGATTGAAGAAAATCGCACCCTGACGCTGGTCGGCGTTGGCAGCCTTGAGGCGGATCAGGGAAACGCTGGCCTTGCCGGCAGATGGCGCTTCCCAGTTCACTGGGACTTGCATGTCAGCACAGACCAGACGGTCGCCCAGGGCCTTGAACAGTTCGGTCTCGTCTTCCCCCAGGATGGTGGGATCGCAGGCCTGCCAGTTGAGTTTCTGATCCTGAAAGGTCCGGTCCTCGGGTACCTTTGATTCAAAAAGGCCACAGCTGGCCAGAGTGAGAGGAAGCAACAGCAGAAGGGTGGCTGGACTTGAGGGTCTCTTCATAATTTCTCCTGTCTCACCATAGCCACCCATTCAGGGGTTGCATGCCACAAATGTGGAACGATGGTCCGAGGCTTGCCGAAAGCCACCGAATGCAGGGCTGGTACGAAGTCTTCGCTCCGTACCAGCCCTGAATCTGTCGCCCAGCGGCGACAAAAGTCCCCCCCGTCAGCCAAGCTGTTGTCTTAACCGCTGCACTTCCATGCGCCACGTTTCCGCGTCTGCACCGTCTTCCCATTGATCAGGCAGTTCACTGTCTGGTCCAAGGGTGCGGTCCACGGCCTCGCGCGCCAGATCACGCCACTGGGCCATCTGCGTTCTTCCTGAGGCCGAATGGCCCTGAACCCAGGCGCGCAGCCCGGCGTCGGTAAGCGAGGAGGTTTCTCCCTCCAGCACCGCGACCAGAATCTGGGCGGCTGCCAGAACTCGGTGGCCTTCTTCCGCCGCCAGGAAATCCGTGTCCGGGTCGAGGGCAACCTCAAAGGCTTCAGCCAGGGCCAGGGGGCCGTCCTGCTGCACTTCCTGCGCAAAAGCTGCGCCGGTTTCGTTGTCAAAAGGTCCGGTTCCCCACACGTTCATTGACGGACCTCCTGGAGGCCGTAGCGGCGCTCGACGTAGGTTTCGAGCAAATCCTGAAAGTCTTCAGCAATGCGCGGCCCGCGCAGGGTCGTCAGTAATTTGCCGTCCTGATACACCGGCGCGCGCGGATCTTCTCCGGTGCCGGGCAGCGAGATCCCAATGTTGGCATGCTTGCTTTCGCCGGGACCGTTCACGATGCAGCCCATGACCGCTACCTGCATCTCCTCTACACCAGGGTAACGGGCCTTCCAGTCCGGCATGGCGTCGCGGATGTAATCCTGAATTTTCTGGGCCAGTTCCTGAAAGAACGAGCTGGTGGTGCGCCCACAGCCGGGGCAGCTGGTGACCTGCGGCAGGAATTGCCGCAGCCCCAGGCTCTGCAGGATCTGCTGCGCGACCTCGACTTCCAGCTTTCGGCTGGCCCCGGGTTCGGGCGTAAGGCTGACCCGGATGGTGTCGCCGATGCCTTCGGTCAGCAGCGGCGCCAGGGCCACGCTGGAGGCCACCATGCCCTTCATGCCCATGCCCGCTTCGGTCAGGCCCAGGTGCAGGGGGTAGTCGCACTGTGCCGCCAGTTTGCGGTAGACCTGCCACAGTTCCGGCGCGCTGCTTACCTTGACCGAAATCAGAATGCGGTCGTGTGCCAGCCCCAGGCTTTCGGCGTACTGGGCCGACTCCAGGGCGGAGATCACCATGGCGTCGATCATGACGTCCGTGCCGCTTTTCGGGCTGCCCTGGGCCGTGTTCTCGTCCATAAGGCGAGCCAGGACCTGCTGGTCGAGGCTGCCCCAGTTGACCCCAACCCGCACGGGTTTATCAAATTCCTTTGCGACCTCGATCATGGTGGCGAAGTTTGCGTCATGGTGCTGTCCGGCGCCGACATTGCCCGGGTTGATGCGGTACTTGGCCAGCAGCCGGGCGGTTTCGGGATATTCCCGAAGCAGGATGTGCCCGTTGTAGTGAAAGTCGCCCACGATAGGCACATTCAGCCCGACTTCCTCGAGGCGGGCGATGATTTCAGGAATGGCGGCAGCGGCCTCGCGGGTATTGACCGTGACGCGCACCAGTTCCGAACCGGCCCGCGCCAGCTGTGCCACCTGAATGGCAGTGGCTTCGGCGTTGGCCGTGTCGGTGTTGGTCATGGACTGCACCACGATGGGGTGGGCCGATCCCACGGGCACACCTCCTACGTTCACGGTGACGGTCGGACGGCGGGTAATCATGCCCTGAGTCTACGCGGGGCAGGCCGGGACGGTCAGGAAGACGGGTTACGGGGCATGTGCGCCGCCTCCATGTGATCGAGCAGGGCGGTCAAGCCCACCGCGAGCCCGCCACGAGGGCCGCTGTCACCGTACAGGCCCTGCTGTTCAAGCATGGCGGCGCCGTGCAGGAAGGTCCAGAAGGCGACGGCGTGGTCGGTGTCGTCAGGGTGGCCGCTGAGGTTGCCTACCAGTTTCAGGAGCGTATTCCACAACGCTTTGGCCGGACTTGGATCCGGCGTGGTCGTTCCGGCGGGGTTATCGCAGAAGAGCATCAGGGCGTAGGCGTGTGGGTGGATCCGGGCGTAGTCGAGGTAGGTGTGGGCAGCTGCGTTCAGAGCGTCGCGTGGCGCTCTGCCCTGTACGGCCAGCGCAATGCTGTCCTGCAGTGCCAGCACCCCTCGCTCGGCCAATGCGCGAATCAGCGCTTCACGGTTTTCCACATGTCGGTAAAGACTCGCCGGCCGCACGCCAAGCACCTCAGCCAGGGCGCGCATGTTGAGGGCGTTCTGGCCACCCTCGTTCAGGAGGGTCCAGGCGGCATCCATGATGGAAGATGCTGACAGTCGAGCTGGAAACGGCACAGTGTTCACTGTACGCCTTGACACGTCCAAGCTGAAGACTTACGGTGTTAACCATGAAGACGAACACTGTTCGCATTGAGCGAGAAGCGTCCGGCACACCGTTACCAGGGCCAGACTCCTGGAATCCTGAAAGAGCCTGGGGCAGCGCCGGGACACCAATCAGCTCCTATCCGCCTTATGAATGTCCCGGGCCTGATCAGTGGGCTTTGCAGCAACACGCCGCTGATGGCCGTCAGAGCTCCCCTTTGCACTGCGCGGGAGACTCCCGATGAACGGCGCTCCGCATCGCCTGACTCAATACGGCCTGATCAATTCCTATCTGGTTGAGGAAGACGACGGCTATACCTTGATTGATGCCGGTCTTCCAGGCCTCGAGCGATCGGTTCAGCGCACCCTGCAGCGCACCGGCAAACCATTGCAACGCATCGCATTGACCCATGGCCACGACGACCATTTTGGCGCCTTGGACGCACTTAAAACGGCCCATCCCCGCCTGGAAGTTCTTGTTGGCACGGGAGATACGAGTCTCCTGGCAGAACGCGGATGCGGGACGCGGCCCACACAGAACCTCCAGGACGGCGACCGCGTCGGGTCCCTCGTCGTCATCGCCACTCCGGGCCATTCTCCCGGTCACGTCGCGTACTTCGACGAGCGCATAGGCGCCCTGTATGCCGGAGACACCTTCGTCAATGTGCCGGCCCTGCGTGTGGCCAGCGAATTGAGCGTGGTCTTCCCGCTGCCGACATTGGGCACCCATGACCCGGTGCAAACGGTGCGGAGTGCGCGCCTCCTGCTGGATGTGCCGGCGCGGTCTCTGGCTGCTGGACACGGTCCGGTCCTGGTCAATCCGTTACCGGCCATGCGCCGCGCCGTAGAGGCCGCAGAAAGAAGCAATCCCCGGTCACGCGTATCCCGTGTGGTCGCAGAAGCGGTGGCCCGGCTGACTTCTGCCGCAACCAGTGCAGGCACCAGCCTGCAACAGAAAGCCTTGCAGAAACACTGAACGGGGCTTCCAGGGGCGAACCCTGGAAGCCCCGTCAGCTGTCTGTTCCTAGACGCCCAGGTACGCCTTGATGATGTCCGGGTCGCCCATCAGGTCGCGGCTGGGCCCTTCCTTGACCAGCTGACCAAGTTCCAGGACGTAGGTGCGGTCAGTGACCCGCAGCACCTGCCGGACGTTCTGTTCAACCAGCAGTACCGTCAGGCCCAGCTCACGGAGACTGCCAATCACCCGCATCACCTCGGTCACCACCAGCGGAGCCAGGCCCAGGCTGGGCTCGTCCATCAGCAGGACCTCAGGCTCGCTCATCAGTGCGCGGCCAATGGCGACCATCTGCTGCTCACCGCCGGACAGCGCCGCCGCCGGAGTCAGGCGCTTTTCTGTCAAGCGCGGGAAGAAGTCGTAGACCTTCTGCAGATTCGCGGCGCGGTTGGCCTTCGTGCGGGGCAGATACGCACCCATCAACAGGTTTTCTTCCACCGTCATCTGCCCAAACAGCTGACGGCCCATCGGCACGTGCGCCACACCCATGTCAGTGATCAGGTGAGGTGGGACGCCGTTGAGGTTCTGTCCTCGGTAGGTCGCAGTGCCCGCCCGGGCTTTGAGCATGCCGGACAGCACTCGCAGGATGGTACTTTTCCCGCTGCCGTTGCCGCCGACCAGACCCACGAGTTCGCCCTTATCCACATGCAGGGAGACTCCGAAGACAACCTGCACCTCGCCGTAGGCGACTTCCAGGTCAGTAGCGTCCAGTACCCGGTCTCCGGGAACGAAGACAGGCCGGGCCGGCATCGCAGTCTTGTCAGTCATGGTCATCTCCCAGGTAGGCGCGGATAACGTCCGGGTGGGTAGACACCTCACGCGGGTCGCCTTCCGCCAACAATTCACCGAAGGCCATGCAGATCACGTGGTCGGACAGGCTCATGATCACGTGCATGATGTGCTCGACCATCACGATGCCCAGCCCCGAGCGGGCCAGTTCGCGGATCAGGGCGACCATCTCCTGCTGGGCCGGGGGGTTAAGACCGGCGATGCTCTCATCCAGAAACAGAAGGCGGGGCTGCAGGGCCAGGGCCTTGGCCAGTTCAAGGCGGCGGCGGCGGGCCAGGTTGAGCTGTGCGGCAGGTTGCGTGGCCCGGTCAGCCAATCCGACCCGTTCCAGCACCTCATAGGCGTGGTCCTCGGCGGCCCGGCCACGATTCTTCAGGAACGATGCCACCAGCACGTTTTCCAGCACGCTCAGGTCCTCGAAGGGACGCTCGACCTGAAAGGTTCGGGCCATTCCCAGTTTCGCCCGGGCCTGCGGCTGCATATGAGTAATATCGCGCCCGTCGAGGGTTACGCGGCCCTGGCTGGCGCGCACAAACCCGGTCAGGGCATTGAACAGAGTGGTCTTGCCCGCACCGTTCGGGCCGATCAGTCCCAGAATCTCTCCGGGTCGCACCGCCAGGCTGATGTCCTTGACGGCCGTGACACCGCCAAAGCGCACGGTGACTCCTTCGGCCACCAGGAGGGGTGGTCCCTTGGGCGCGTGGATCACTTCACCAGGAAAGGTGGTGAGTTCCGGCAGAACAGGCTGGCCGGTCATCGTGCCGTCCCCAGTTTCTGCCCGCCACGCGCGAACAGGCCCATGATGCCATTCGGCGCATACAGCGTGACCAGCAGGATCAGCACGCCGTAGATCAGCAGGTTGGCGCTGCTGAACACGTTGCGGAACACCTCACCGAACGTTGCCAGCAGGACCGCCCCGATCAACGGCCCCTGAATGCTGGTGCGCCCACCGATAATCGCCATCAGTGCGATCTGGACACTGATAGGCAGTTCCAGCAGCGTATGGGGCTCGAAAGCCTGCAGGTAGATGGCATACAGGGCGCCGCCCAAGGCGGTCAGCGCCGCCGAGATCATGAAGGCAATCAGCTTCATTCGCGTGGGATCAATGCCCAGTGCCCGCGCGCCGTCTTCGTCTTCACGCACGGCCTGCAGAGCGTAGCCGAGGCGCGACCGCCGGATCAGGTGTGTGACCAGCAGGGTCAGGACCACAAAGGCGAAAGACAGCCAGTACTCCACCCGGCGGTCAAACAGATCCAGGCCAAAAAAGCGCGGTAACTCCGGCATAAACAGGCCTTCGCTGCCACCGGTCCATTCGCTGTTGATGGCGACCAGACGGATCACGAGCGCTACCGCAATGGTGGACAGCGTGAAGTAGCTGCCGCGCAACCGGAAGGTCAGGGCGCCCCAGACGGCCGCGAGCGCTACGGCCAGCGCCATGCCGATCAGCGTTCCCCACCAGGGAGCCACCGGTCCGCCAAACAGCGCGGGAACACGTTCAGGCGTGGCCAGCAGGGTCATGGTGTACGCCCCAATCCCCAGCAGGGCAGCGTGGCCCAGGCTGGTCTGCCCTGCCCAGCCACCCAGAATGTTCCAGCTCATGGCCAGCCCGGCAAACAGCAGTGTCGAGATGCCGAAGTTCATGGTTTTGCCGAAGACGAACGGATAGATAAACAGCACAGCCAGAATCACGGCACTGAGCCACACATTGCCAAAGGTCAGTGCGCGCGGTCGCGCCACCGATACAGAAGAGGCGGTCATACGCGTTTCACCGTCTTCCCGAAGAGTCCCTCAGGACGCAGGAGCAGCACCAGCAGGAACGCAATCAGACCGTAAGCGTCGCGGTAGTTGTTGCTGACATAGAAGGCGCCGAGCGACTCGATGACCCCCAGGACCAGCCCGCCCACCACCGCGCCCGGCAGGTTCCCCAGTCCGCCCAGGACGGTCACGATAAAGGCTTTGGTGGTGTAGTTCTCCCCCACCGTGGGAAAGGCATACAGCAGGGGCATCAGCAAGACACCGGCAATCGCAGCAAACGCGACGCCCATACCGAACACAATGGCCTGGATATTGGCGGTCCGGACGCCCTGCAACTCCGCACCCAGCGGGTTCTGGGCGGTGGCCCGGATGGCGCGGCCCAGTTCAGTGCGGTACAGCAGCAGGTTGAGTCCAGCAATGACCACCAGGGTGCCCAGACCAGCGACCAGCAGCGGAATACTGACCTGCACCCCTGCAAACGAGAAGGTTTTGATGGCGTACGGAACGTTGATGCTCTGCGGCTGGGCTCCAAAGCCCAGCAGCAGCGTGTTGCTGATAATGAGCCCCAGCCCCAGCGTGGCCAGCATGCTGCCCTCACCCAGCCGGTCACCCAGGCGGGTCAGGACAAAACGCTGGATCGCGTATCCCAGTGCAAATCCGACCGGCGCCGCCACCAGCAGACTCAGATAAGGGTCGATGTTCAGGGTCCGGAACAGCGCCAGGGTAATGAACATTCCGATGGCCAGAAAATCACCATGTGCGAAATTGATGACTTTCATCACACCGAAGATCAGGCTCAGGCCGGTGCCGATCAGGGCGTAGAGACCCCCGGTCAGCAGGCCCTGCACCAGGGTCTGAAAAAAAGCCGTGACGGCTACTTGGTCCATGCAAGCTCCTAGAGCGAAGACAAGAAAGGGTCGCAGAGAAATCTGCTGCGTCGGTGTGATCGTGATCAGCCCGGCATCACGCCGGACAGACCGTCATTGCGCTGCGCCTGTCATGCCCGGTTCCCTGGGTCATGTGCAGAGGCAGCGGGCCGGCATTTTCCGGCAGAAGGGCGGCCGCAGGTCTCACTGCGGCCGCCCCCGAAGCCTTATCGCTCGAACTTGATGGCCTTGGGGACCACGCTCTTGGGGTAGATAGGCACGAACTTGCCTCCCTGCACCTGCTGAGCGACCATAACCAGAGGGTTCTGGTTGCGGAACCCGTCGTAGTCCTTGAACTGGATTGGACCGAACGCAGTCTGCATGTTCACGCTGTTCAGTGCTTCTTTGACCTTCTCGCGGTCGGTATTGCCAGCGCGGCGGATGGCTTCGGCCGCGACGATCACTCCGGCGTAGGCCTGAGCGGCGTGATAACTCGGCTCGTGACCGCCCAGCGCCTTGACCAGTTCCACGTTGAGCTTCTGCACACCGGGGTAACGCAACTGCGGAATCCAGGCAGTCGCCGTAATGACGCTTTCCGCTGCGCTGCCGCTGTCCTTGACGAACTCGGGCAGTGCGAAGCCGGCTGCACCTCCGGCGAAGAGGCGGGGCTTGACGCCCACCTCACGCGCCTGACGCATCAGGGCCACGCTGTCCTCGGCGTAGGAGACCATCAGCAGGCCATCGGGGTTCTTGGCCTTGATCCGGTTGAGCACCGGGCGGAAGTCAGTCAGACCCTTGTCGTAGCGCTGGTCCTCCACGATGCTGATGCCGTATTCCTTGGCAATAACCTGGGCGGCGTCTGCAACGCTCTTTTCGAAGGCGCCGGTACCAGCGATGACGGCCATGGTCTTGAACTTCTTGTCGCGGAAGATATTCAGAATGACGCGGGCGTATTCGGTGGCCGGCTGGTTGAGGCGGAAGATATAGTCACTTCCCGGCTTGGTGATGTCGTCGCCGCTGGATGTGATGACGAGGTTCGGCACCTTCTGGCGTGCCAGATACTGCGCCTGGGCCTTGACCAGCGAGCTGCTGTATTCGTTGATCACCAGAGGCACGCCCGCATTGACAAGGCGCTCGGCGGCGGCCAGACCCTTGTTGACGTCGGAGGCGTTGTCCTCGATCAGCAGTTCGATCTTGCGGCCACCGATACCGCCTTTGCGGTTGACTTCCGCCACTCCAACCTTGAAGCCGGCCAGCTGCATTTTGCCGAATTCAGCGAAGCGGCCGGTGATTGAGGTGATCGCACCGATCTTGATGGTGCCCTGGGCTGCGGCGCTGCCGGCAAGGGCGATGGACAGAGTGAACAGCATGACTTTACGCATGATTTTCTCCTGGAGGGGAATGAAGTGCTGAGGAAAGATGGGACGAATGTAGGGCCCGGATAGAACTCGCTATGCGGCGCAGGTGGGCACGCATGGCCAGTTCGGCGCCGGGTCCATCGCGTTGGCGCAGGGCTCGTTCGATGACGCGGTGCTCCTCATGGCTGAGTTTCAGGTGAGCTTCACTGCCCAGGAGCCAGGGACCTGCCAGACACATTTCGCGCGAAAGCAGTTCTGCATGCCGGGCAAGCCTGGCGTTTCCGCTGGACTGCACGATGATCAGGTGAAAGCGGCTGTCCAGGGTCCGGAACTGCCGGGCGTCGCGCAGGGCCGCCGCCCCCTGGGCATCGAGAACGCCACGCAGGGCAGTCAGCTCGGTGGCGCTCATTCGGTCAGCCGCCAGCGCAGCGGCCAGCGAATCGGTGGCGGCACGCAGTTCATACAGCTCCAGCACGTCGGACAGGCAAAGTTGAGCGACCTCCACACCACGGCGTGAATGCTCGACCGCCAGACCTTCACCAACCAGCAGCAGAATCGCCTCACGCACAGGAGAGCGCGATACCTCTAACTGCCTTGCCAGTTCCGGCACGCTGAGGCGCGTACCGGGCGCCAGATCACCAGCCAGAATGGCCTGACGCAATCGGTCCCGGACCACATCCACCACACGGGCGCTGGCCACCGGCTGAAACACCACGTGCACCTCCTTTCATTTGCCAGGACTATTGCCAGGAAATGAAATTACTCAGCAGAATTTGGAACACGTAAAGTATTACATGTAAACGACTGCAGCACAAGAACCGTCATATAGCCTGGACTGACGCTTGACCTGAGCAGGATTGAACATGCAGACTTCTGAAAATTCACAGGCAACGCTTGCCGTCCCGGCACGACCTCCCGCACAGAGACGGGTGAGTTGTACCGGGACGGCTCTTTTGGAGGATGGACATGCTTTTTCAAGGTTTCGAGGCACAGCACGATCACACCCCGGCATATACCGAGCAGCTGGGTGCAGCGCTGGGCCAGACAGTACGTGTCCGGATGCGGACCACACTGCCGGTCACGGATGTGGCCCTTAAAGTGGTTCAGGTCGGAGAAATCGAGACCCTGCCGGCACAGGAGATCACCGGTCCCGCCGGATTTTCCGGTGAAGGACGCTGGTTCGAGGCCCATCTGCCGCTTCATGATCAGCGGGTGCGTTATGCCTGGCAGCTCAATCTGACTGACGACCACCTGAACCTGACAGCACTGGGACTACACCGCAGCCGCCGGGGATTTCGCAGCTGGTTCCAGTACCTCGCGGGGCACGTGGCGCCCGAATGGGCCTGGCGCAGCGTCTTCTACCAGATTTTTCCAGACCGTTTCCGCAATGGTGACCCCACCAACGACGTACAGACCGGTGAATACATCTATGAGGGCCGGCCGGTAGAACATGTCGCCTGGGACCATCCGGTTGACGCTCATGGCGATATTCACGGGCACTATGGCGGTGACCTCAATGGGGTGACGCAGGCCCTGCCCTATCTGAAGGACCTGGGCATTACGGGATTGTGGCTGACGCCCATTTTCGAGTCTCCCAGCAACCACAGGTATGACATCACCGATTACCGGCGCGTCGATCCCCACCTGGGCGGCGAAGACGCCTGGGATGAACTGGTGCAGGAGGCCGACCAGGCAGGAATCCGTATCGTGCTTGACGGCGTCTTTAACCACATGGGCAACGAAAATGCCCTGTTCCGCGCCGCGCTGGAAAGCGAGGACGCCCCGGAGCGCTCGCTGTTCACGTGGCGCGACGAGCCCGGCAAGCCTCCTTACCATTCATTTTTTGACGTCCCCACGCTGCCCAAGATCGATTACCGCAACGAAAGCGCCGTGGAGGAGTTCTTCAGTGGAGAAAGCAGCGTCGTGCGCCACTGGCTCCGGCAGGGCGCAGCTGGCTGGCGCCTGGACGTCGCACACATGATCGGCGCTGGAGGCACCGACACCGACAATCTGCCCCTGCACCGGGCGCTGAAGACCGCCGCGCGTCAGGAACGCCCGGATGCCTATGTGTTCGGCGAACGCTTCTACGACCCGGAGCACGCCCTGGACGGCCAGGGTGAAGACGGCACCATGAACTACCACGGCTTCGGGCTGCCGGTCATGCAGTGGCTTGCTGGCGCCACCTATTTCCAGGAACCGAGCCGGATCAGCGGCCCGGAAGTCGCCGAAATCATGTGGGACGCCTATCACGCACTGGCTCCTGAGGTTGCGCTCAGCATGTTCAACCTGCTGGAATCGCACGATATCGGCCGGGCACTCTATCGCCTGGGCAACGACCGCACGCGCTTCCTGTCCGCCTTTACGCTGCTGGTCGCCTACCCGGGCGTGCCCTGCACGTACTACGGCACCGAGATCGGACTGTCGCAGAGCCGCCCCGGAAATATGCCCTGGTGCCGCGAACCGATGCCCTGGGACGAAAGTCAGTGGGATCTGGAGCTGCATTCCAGGGTCAAGGCCCTGATTGCTGTGCGGCGACAGACTGCGGCGCTGCACAGTGGCAACCTGCGTTTCCTGCACGCTGAGCCGGACGCCCTGGCCTTCCTGCGCGAAATTACGGGAGCCGACGGGCAGACTTCACGTGTGATCGCCCTAGCCAGCCGGCGCACAGATGCCCACGAAGTGAGCCTGACCCTGCCTGCTGGCGAGTGGCGCGACGCGCTGACCGGCGAGGCCATGGCCGGCGGCGCGGCTATCCTCAATGCCACAGGCGGCCGGCTCCTCCTGCAGCACTAACGGCGCAGCAGGCACCAAGACGAGCAGCCATAGCAACAAAGGCACGTGACTTCACCTGGTCACGTGCCTTTGCTGTAGTTGACGTACATGACCCAGTAAGTCTGGCGCGTCAGCACCTGATACCTGGGGTGAAAGCAGGCCACGGAACTCTCCCGTCGGTCGGGGACAGGACGACGCCAGCTGCCATTCCTGGCGGCCAGCCGGCGGTGTCCTGGTAACGCCAGTCGGTTCACACATGAAATGCGCCGACTCATCCACTTCGGCCACCGCCGACCGTCTTGTTCATCACCTGTGTGGCGCATCATTCACACCCTGCAGGAATTCCACTAGACTTGTGTCACATGTCACATGCATCGGACTCGGCGTTGTACGCGCAGTGGGTAGAGTTACTGAGTTGGCTTCAGGAGGAGGCAGCCGCACGCGGTCTGAGCTTCGAGAAGGTCGCCGACTTCCCCGACTACATCTACCGCATGGAGCGGCCCTATGAGTTGCCGACGACCGTAATGAGCGTCAGCCTGAGCGCAGGCGGTCAGCCTCAGATCGTGGCAGCAGTCAGCCCGCGTCACGCAGACCTCAAGGCCGTCAGCCTGCGCGTGATGGGAGCCAGCAAACACTGGCACCTACATGCGGGGGATGGCGTTCTGCTGGAAGGCAAGCGGCCATTTACCCGTGCTCGGCTCCAGACCTTGCTTGACAGTGCCATGCGGGGCGTACAGGCCGTCTAACAGCGAGTAATTTAAGCGCGCGTTGACATCTCTTCGTGATGGTATAAGTTTGGCTTTCAAACTTTTCAATAGGATTTACTTCCGCGCAGCGAACTCTTAGAGCGCTTGTATCCAGCAAGACGGCGCAAAACGCACGCAGCAAAGCCCCAACTTGTCGGATCACGTCCGATTGAAGGGCCAATCTTCTGGCACGAATTGCGCCTCAGTACAATCGGCCCCTGAGGTAGCAGGTCGTCGCGCACCTGGACATGGATAGCATCGCCGAACCGGCGCACCAGAAACGAGGCCACCTATGGGTGGCCTCGTTATTATCTGCCTAATTATTTGCCGCTTTTACTCTGATTGATCTGCAGGTAATCGACAACAGCATTGCGGTCCTGCTTTGTCGCTTCGTTATATAGATCGTTTACGAAAGTCAAGGTTATGGTCCCACCAGGACTCAATTGCATGCGCCCAAACGACCGCTTTTCGTATTGCGTGTTGTCCAGAGTCACAATGCGATCGGGTCCGTCCACGCTGCTCAGTGATACTTGTGGGGGTCCCATGTATTGCTCGCCGCGTCCTACTATCGAAACAGTATATTCCTGGGCTTTCAAGTTATTGGGAAGCTTGAACGTAACTGTCTGGTGAGTGCTCAGCAAGATTACGGCGCTCCCACCGCTGGCCCCAGGATCCATAATGACCTGACTCCCTTCAAATGGCCGGGGCTGCCCTACCTGCTGCGGTGTGACTGCCACCATTAGCTCAGCCTGTGTAGCCTCCAGCTGAAGATCCTCGCTGGCCGGCGTGACTGCGGGAGATCCACAACCAGCCAATACTAGAGCGGTCAACAGGCCGAGAAGGGTATGGGGAACGCGGGCGGTCCTGCGAGGGTTTGTCATGCCAAGCTCCTTTGAAAACACAGTCAGCCGCCCAGACAACCCGTGCCGTAGACGCTGTCAGGTGCAGTGTGTTCCAGGTTTTCGTTGGCACCAGTATGCATGTTGTACTGAACCTCGTTCAGCCCATAGGCGCTGCACAGCAGTCGTTCATCTTTCAAATACTCATCGCAGCTATTGGGGACGCATATCGAATAACCCGCGCCCAGCAGCCTATCCATCTAAATGAGGACTATTACGCTGGCTTGTATACAGTGACTGTCGCTAACTACCCCGGCCGCCCAAGGTGACCAATCAGTGCGACTCGAACAACTACGCAGCTTCCAGCCCCAGGCGCGCCAAATTCCAGAATGATGGCCGCTGGAGTTCAGGTTTGACGTCCTCAAATTTTCGGAGCAGGCATCTTCACCGCACCACGAGAGTCAAACAAGTTCCGAGGACCAAGAAAAATTACGTGCCAGCGCCAAGACCCAAACCTCATGCCCCGGGCAACCGCTAGAACACGTGAAAAGACAGCCAGCCTACGACGATGCCCAGCAAAGACCCGACCAGCACTTCCAGATACGTGTGCCCCATCAGTACCCGGAGTGGCAAAGGAGCAAATCCCTCGCGCACGACGGCCCGCAGTTCTCCTACAAGTTCGTTGAGAAGCCGGGCCTGCTGACCACTACTGTGGCGCACCCCCGTGGCGTCGTACATCACGATCAGCGCAAATCCAGCCGATACAGCGAAGAGTGGACTTCCGAAGCCCTGAGTCAGGCCCACTCCCGTGGCCAGCGCTGTCACCATAGCGCTGTGGCTGCTCGGCATGCCGCCGGTTTCCATAAAAGCGCCGGGGCGCCAGCGCCGCTCCAGGAGCAGAATCAGAAGCACTTTGATCACCTGGGCGCCGGTCGAGGCCAGCACTGCGGTCCACAACCACGGATTCCCGAAAAGTTCTTGCAGGACGTTCACACTGCTCTCCAGTCTATCTGCCGTTCCGCCGCAATCACGGTATTCAGCATCAGCTGGGCCACGGTCAGGGGTCCCACGCCACCAGGCACAGGTGTCAGGGCTCCGGCGACATTTGCGACTTCTGGATGTACGTCCCCCGTCAGGTGAAGCTGATGACCGTCCCCTGGGATGCGGTGAATACCCACGTCCACCACGGCCGCTCCGGGCCGAACCATATCCGGAGTCATCAGCCACGGCTGCCCGGCGGCCACCACCAGCACGTCAGCTTCGCGAGTGACCGCCCCAAGGTCTGAGGTCTGTCGGTGGGCGACAGTCACTGTGGCATCAGCGCCCAGCAGCACGGCTGCCATGGGCCTTCCCACAATGTCACTGCGGCCAACAACCACGGCCCGCCTCCCGGCAACCGGGATTTCGTAATGCCTCAGCAGGGCAAGCACACCCAAGGGCGTACAGGGAGCAAGCAGGGGGTGGTCAGAACCACCGCCTCCCGTCCATAGACGCCCCACGTTCAGCGGATGAAACCCGTCCACATCCTTGCGCGGATCGACCGCTTCCTGAAGTAAAGCAACCGGCAGGTGAGCCGGGAGAGGCAGCTGAATCAGAATGCCGTGAACGTCCCTGTCGGCATTCAAAGTGGCAATCAGCGCCAGCAGTTCCGGGAGCGTAACGGATTCAGGCAGTGCATGTACAGTACTGCGCAGGCCGGCTATGTCTGCGTGGCGCTGCTTGCCCCGCACATAGCTCAGGCTGGCCGGATCGGTGCCGGCACGAACCAGAACCAGGTGCGGGCGATCAGGCAGTTTCACAGCGCGCTGCGAAGCCTGGGCCAGAATCGCCTGAGCGGCAGGCGCGCCCGCCAGAATGCGGGCCCCCACGCTAATCCTGAGCGGTGTCTGCCTGCTCGTCAGCCTTGGCCACTCCGGCCGACTGCAAGCTGCGGCTCAGACCAGCCAGCACCCCGTTGACGAAGCGCCCGGAGTCATCTCCACCGAACTTACGTGCAATGCGCACCGCACTTTCGATCACAGGGGGATGAGGCTCGGCCGTGTAGATTAGCTCGAAGGTCGCCAGACGCAGCACATTCAGGTCGGTTTGCGCCATCTGATCGAAGCTCCAGCCACGGATGGTCCTGCGCAGCGTCGTATCAATATCGGCGCGGTGCTTCTCCAGACCACGGACCAGTTCGTTGGCAAACGTCAGGGCGTCGGCACTCAGCTGCGGAAACGTGTCGTCGCCTTCCCGCATGGCACCCTCGGCACGGGTGAACACGGTGTCCAGAGGCAGGTCACCCCGATCTGCCTCAAAAAGTACACGGAACACGAACTCGCGCGCGGCACGGCGCGTGCCGACTGGCTGCACTGCTTTCTCCCGGCGGCGTGTCAAGCGGCACTTCCCTTCGGCAGGCACACACCCTGTACGGTGATATTCACGGCCCGGACCTTAAGACCGGTCATCAGTTCGATGTTCTCGCATACAGCGCGCTGTGCCTGCTGGGACACAGCCACCAGATTGCGTCCATAGTCCACGTTGAGGCCGACATCGACCGTTACGTCGTTCCCTTCACGGGTCACTTTCAGGGCGCGGGGTTTGCGGGCGCCCTGCTGGTTGCGCAGAACTTCTCCGACCTTGATCGGTGCGCTGGAGATCTCTGTGCCTTCAATGCCCTCAAGGGTGGTGGCGGCAATGTCCAACAGGACACTCTTGCTGATTTCGACTTCACTGGTGCTCATGGTGTGGTGCCTCCGGGCGCAGCGGGAATAGGCTGCGCGGTTCTTCTCAGTTTAGACGGTGGACGCTGCGGACGCCTGAACGCCAGGAAGCTGCACGCCACGCTGGTGCAACAGCGTGCCCAGCGCAGCCTCATCAAGCACCGGGACGGCCAGTTCACGCGCGCGGTCGAGCTTGCTACCGGCGTCCTGCCCGGCGATAAGGTAGCTGGTTTTCCTGGTCACGCTTCCGGTAACCCGCGCACCTGCAGCCTCCAGAAGAGCCTTGAGTTCATCTCGCGGCTGAGACAGCGACCCGGTGATCACGAAGTTCAGGCCAGCCAGCTGCTCACCGCGAACTGTCTGCGTCTCTTCTGGACTCATGCCAGCAGCGCGCAGCCGCTCAATCAGGTTCCGCATGGTGGGGTCAGCCAGCGCAGCACTGACGCTCACGGCAGTCACTTTACCCATCCCTGGGACAGCCTCGATCTGTTCGGGGGTGGCTCGCAGCAGCGCGTCGAGGCTGCCAAATGCACGGGCCAGCGCCTGGGCATTGCGCTCTCCGACGTGGGTCATGCCCAGGGCATTGATCAGCCGCCACAGGGGGCGCGTCTTACTGGCTTCAAGCTGGGCCAGGACATTCTGCGCCTTCTTTTCCCCTCCGCGCTCCAGGCCGGCGAGCTGCTCAGCGGTCAGCAGGTAGAGGTCTGCAGCGTCCCGGACCAGACCGGTCTCGATCACCTGTATGACCAGCTTTTCTCCGATGCCTCGGACATCCATCGCACCCCGCGACACGAAATAGCGGATCCGCTCGAACCGCTGGGCGGGGCAGGCAGGGTTGGGGCAATACGTGTTGGCGTCCCCTTCGGCGCGGGTGACCTCATGGCCGCATTCCGGGCAGTAGGTGGGAAACACGAATGGCGTGGTTTTTTCCGGACGCTTCTCGGTCACCACTCGCATAATCTGCGGAATGACCCCGCCCGACTTACGCACCACGACTGTGTCGCCGACGCGCAGGTCCATCTGCCGAATGTAGTCCTCGTTGTGCAGGGTGGCTTTACTGACGGTGCTGCCTTCAATCAGACGTGGGGCAAGATGAGCCAGCGGCGCGAGCTTTCCGGTGCGGCCCACGTTGACGGTGATTGATTCGAGGACCGTTTCCACCTGTTCCACCGGAAATTTGAAGGCAATCGCCCAGCGCGGAGCGCGGCTGGTAAACCCGGCTTCTTCCTGAAGTGCCAGAGGGTCAAGCTTGATCACAGTGCCGTCGGCGTCAAACTCGAAGTTCGACCGCGCCTCGGTCATCCGGCGGTGGTAGTCAGCCGCGGCGACATACCCACGGAACGTTTCGCTGTAATGGCTGACCGGAAAACCACGGCCTGCCAGCCACTGAAGAACTTCGCTCTGGGTGCGGGCTTCTACACCGTCGCGTCTGCCAAGGCTATAAAAAATTGCCTTCAGATTGCGGGTGCGGGTGACTTCCGGGTCCTTCTGGCGCAAGGCCCCAGCGGCACCGTTCCGGGGGTTTTTGAGCAGAGGCGTGCCCAGTTCCTCAGCCTGCGCATTGAAAGCTGCAAAGTCTGCCCGGCTCAGGTAGACCTCGCCGCGAACTTCGAGCTGACCTTTCAAGCCATCGAGGTGTTGGGGAATCCCTGGGATGGTCAGCACCTGGGCCGTTACCATCTCCCCCACGCGGCCATTTCCACGGGTGGCCGCCCACTGCAGGGTGCCGTCCAGGTAGTACAGGTTGACGCTCAGGCCATCAATCTTGATCTCACCTGTAAAGGTGAAGTCATCCGACTCTGGCGGCAGGTTCAGGGAGCGCGCCAGTTTTTCCTGCCACTCACGCAGTTCGTCTGCATCAAACACGTTATCCAGGCTGGTCATGGGGGTGAGATGCGCCACAGGCTCAAAGGCCGCACTCGGCGCCCCGCCTATGGTCTGAACCGGGCTGTCATCCTCGACCCATTCGGGGTGCCGGGCTTCCATGTCGCGCAGAGCGCGGGCCAGGGCATCGTATTCGTCGTCGGAAATTTCTGGCGCATCCTGTTCGTAATAGGCGCGGTTGTGGCGGGCAACCTCGGCACGCAAAGCAAGGTAACGGGCGTGGTCATCGGGCGAGGCGGCCTGATCCATTTGGGAAGCGTATCACTGGCCCCTCGTTCGTGCCTCAGCGGAACTTTGAGGTGATCCCCTCTGTCCCTTTATTTCCCTGTCAGCGCGCTGTCAGGCCGGCATGATATTTATCTAGTCTGTACAACACACTCATTTCGTATACTCTGTACACGATTTTCCCTCAACTCTTAAGGAGCACCATGAAGAAATTTCTGACCCTGGCCCTTGCCCTGACGACGACCATCGCTTCCGCCCAGACCCTGCGCGTTGGCATGGCATACGACGCTGGCGGCAAGTTCGACAAGAGCTTCAACCAGAGCGCCTACGAAGGCAGCCTGAAGGCGACCAAGAACCTGGGCGTGAAGGTTAACGACTTCGAACCCAGCGACCCCAGCCAGATCATCCAGGGCATCCGCTCGTTCGCCAACGAAGGCTTTGACCTGACCATCGGCGTGGGCTTTGCCAACAACGCCAGCATCACCCAGGTTGCCAAGGAAAACCCCGACCTGTACTTCGGCCTGATCGACGATGTCTCCCCCCAGAAGAACGTCGCCAGCCTGGTCTTTGCCGAGCAGGAAGGCAGCTACCTGGTGGGCTACCTGGCCGGTATGAACAGCGCGACCGGCGTGGTCGGCTTCGTCGGCGGCATGGACATCCCCCTGATCCACAAGTTCGAGGCTGGTTACACCGCAGGCGTCAAGGCCGCTAACCCCAAGGCGCGGGTCATTGCCCAGTACGTCGGCACCACTCCTGACGCCTGGAACAACCCCGGCAAGGCCAAGGAAATCGCAGCCAGCATGCGAGCCAAGGGTGCCGACATCATCTTCGCCGCAGCCGGTGGCAGCGGTAACGGTGTGATCGACTACATCAAGCAGACCCAGTGCGTCAAGGCAAGCGGCGCCGTGAAGTTCTCCAGCAACAACTTTGCCAAGGTGCCCAAGAGCGCGGCCTACCAGAAGGCCTGCGCTGGCAATACGCGTCCAATGTTCTTCATCGGCGTGGACAGCAACCAGAACTACCTGGGCGACTTCGACAAGAACCCCGCGACCCTCAACCACGGCCTGACCAGCATGCTCAAGCGCGTGGACAATGCCGTCTACTCGCTGATCAGCGACGTCAAATCCAACCGCTTCAAGGGTGGCGAGCGCCGCTTCGGCCTCAAGGAAAACGGCGTGGGATACGCCGTGGACCAGTACAACCGCAACCTGATCACCAATGCTCAGGTCGTCAAGCTCGAGTCCATCAAGGCCCGCATCATCAAGGGCGCCATCAAGGTTCCCAGCAAGTAAGATCGAGTCTTTTCAGCTGGAGCGCTCCTGAACTGGAGCGCTCCTTTTTCATGGTGTTCTCCCGCATAGGTGGACTGAGTGCTTCTTCTGTACGTTGCCGGGGCCTGGGGACACGTGCCTCGCCGCTGTCCCTGCACAGAAACTGCACAGAAAAAGGAGCCGTGCATTCATGCCGGCTCCTTTGCAGGTCTGATGCTCAGCGTGTCTGTCCGCCGCCCGACCCTTCTGACAGGGGGCGTCCCTGTTCATCCACCACATTGACCTGCGTATAGGTTCCAGGCACCCGGACGATGGTCCAGGGGCTGGTGATGGCCTGTGTCGTGATGCTGTCAGGTCCTGGAGCCGTCACACGGACCGTAAGTGTCAGAGTCCCTCCGCTGGCGCTGGCTCCGGTCACGCGGACGGCGTACCCCCCGGTGGAGCGCTGTCCCAGGAAAACGCCGACCAGGGTTGCGCCTGACACGCCCGGCGCTGAAGGGGGACTGGTCTGGCGTCCGTAGGCCTGGGCATACAGCGCACTGGCTGCCGCCTGAGTCGTCGCCACCTGGACGCTAAATGAAGTTACGGCTGCGTTGTTGCCCTGCGCCAGTTCAGTGATATTCACGCGTGCTCCTGTGCTGGGGGGGCTGCTGGGAGGTGGAGTCGGCGCAGGCCGAACTGGGGAAGCGCCAGATGGATTGGGGGGAACTGTCACGACACCGGGAAGGATGTAAAGCGCTGTGCGCAGGTATTCGGTCGGGCGAGGCTCCACCGCCAGTGCTGCGTCGGGAACACGGGTTTCGTCCAGAACAGCGACTGCCAGGGGTCCCTGGTTCTGCAGCGCAGATCCCAACGCCGTGGCCTCAGCATCCGTCAGCCGCCCGGCACCACGCAGCCCCTGCACTGCCTGAGCTCGCACGACACCTGTGGTTCCCGAAAGCTTCTGCCAGCTGCGCCCATCGGTGTAAAACACCGCTTGCACCGGAACAGCCATGTTCTGCACGACGGTGAACAGACCATCAGACCCACGGACCACGCTTAAACTGGTCTCCATGCGGGTGGTCGGCGTGCGGTAGGTAGCATTGCCGTTGACACTGAGCGTGCCGGGGAGAGCCAGAGGATCCTGAACCTGGGCCCGCACCTCTGTGACAGCACCTCCAATTTTCAGGCTGCCCGGCCCCCCACTGACATTCCCGTAAACCCAGGTGATGCGCTCCTGGGTACCGCCGTAGAGCAGGACCTCATGTATGCGCAGATTGCTGGGGCCGGTCATGCTGCATGCGGAAAGAAGACCGGAACTGACGCCGAGCGCCAGGAGAAGAGACCTGTTCATGAGGCCCAGCTTATGCAGGGGTTCTGATGGCCGACTGAAGGGCACCTTGAGGAAATGCACATCAGCCCGGGCCCAATGACCGCTAGGAGGTCTGCGGCACTTCCAGCAGTTCACGGGCATGCTTGAGTGCTGCGTCCGAGGTGTTGCCACTGAGCATCCGGGCAATTTCCTCGAGACGCTCATCAGGCGTCAGGCGCCGGACACGGCTGACGGTGCGCCCGCCCTCTACCGCCTTTTCCACCTTGTAATGATGATCGGCACGGGCAGCAATCTGCGCCAGGTGCGTCACCACGAAAACCTGCCGTTCCCGGGCCAGCCGGCCGAGCTGGGCGGCCACAGCCAGAGCTGCCCCTCCCCCGATGCCGGCATCCACCTCGTCGAATACCACAGCCGGCGTGTCAGCCCCCAGAACGGTGCTGATGGCCAGCATCACCCGTGAGAGCTCACCGCCTGAAGCGACGTCCGAAAGCGCAGCAAGGTCCTCGCCGGGATTGGCGGTGAAGCGGAGCGCTACATCACTCAGACCGTGTGCAGTGGGCTCGCCATGCGGCGTCAGCAAAAACTCCAGGCGCGCATGTGGCATGCCCAGCTGCCGGATGACATCGACCAGCTCTGAGGCCAGCGGACCAGCCCGGAGAGAACGTGCCTCGTCCAGGCAGCGGCCGGCCTGCTCAACGACCGTGCGCAGATGGCTGACCTCGGCGTCCAGTGTTCCTGCGTCCTGCTCGTCACGGGTCAGGAGAGCCAGTTCCTGCTCCACACCAGCGTGAAACTCCAGCACATCGTTCATGGTCGGGCCGTACTTGGCGCGCAGCTTGCTCAGGGTCCCGAGGCGTCCCTCGACGCGGGCCAGCTCCTCGGGGTCCGGAGCGCTGCTTTCAGCCACACTGCGCAGTTCCCCCACGATGGCCTGCACGCTTTCAAGCGCCGTTCGCAGCTCAAGCTGCAGCTGGGCGCTGGTCTCATCGTACCGGGCACTGGCATTCAGGGCGCGGACGGCTTCCGCAAGGTACCCGGTCGCGTTTTCTTCGGCCTCGCTGAGCAGTTCCAGCGCACCGGCTGCTCCCTGAGCAATGGTCTCCAGATTGGACAGCCGCATCAGATCGGCCTGCAGGGGCTCTTCCTCACCGACCTGCGGAGCAACCTGGGAAATCTCCTGGGCCTGAAAGGTCAACAGGTCCAGTTGCCGTGCTCGCTCGCGCTCGGTGGTGCGCAGGGTTTCAAGCCGCTCTCTGGCCTCCTGCCAGGCGCGGTAGGCCGCCTGATAGGCCTGCATTTCCCCCGTAACCTGACGGTCAAGCAGCGCACGCTGGTTGGCCGCAGACAGCAGGCTCACGGCGCTGTGCTGCCAGTGAATGGTCAGGCGCCGCTGGGCCCAGTCCTGCAGCTCGCGGAGGCTGACCACCTCGCCATCCAGACGTGCGGTGCTGCGCCCCTGGATGGTCACCCGCCGGCTGGCGATGTCTTCGTCCTGCCAGAAGCCGCTGACGAGTAGCCCGTCCTCGCCAGTCCGGATCAGGTCCGTGTTCGCACGCGCGCCCAGCAGCAGCCCCAGGGCGTCTACGATGATGCTTTTCCCGGCACCAGTTTCACCGGTAAAGACACTGAAGCCAGGAGCAAAGTCCAGGTCCAGCGATTCGATGGTCGCCAGATTCCGGACTTCCAGCCGCGCCAGGGCCGGACCCACGGGGGCAGATTCTGCCACCGGCGGCGGGCTTGTCACGGTTGCAGCGCGGGGAGAACGGGCCTTACGGGTCACGCTCCCGAGTGTAAAGCCTGGGTACGGTACACGACTGTTGTTTGGGCTGGGGTATGCCACCAGCACCACACTGAGCCGGAACATGAATTTCTCGTTACATTCTCCCCACGTTGCGCTGGCAACCCGCTGCCCACAATGGAGCGGATCTGCCTGACCGGGAATTGCCGGCCTCAGGCGAGAAAGGAGAGGCAGATGAACAATGATATGAACACTGGCGTCAGTAACCGCAGCCTGCTGCTGCTGGGCGCCCTGGCGGCACTGACCATGAACCGTGACGCCCGCACCCGTCTGGCAGGCGGGACCCGCAATGCGTTTGAGGGGGCTCACGTGGCCCTAGATGAAACCATTAAACCCGCGCTGGGCACGGCCGCCACTCAGGCACACGAACTGGCGCAGGTGGCCGCTCAACGCAGCGCCAGCACCCTGGGTACCATCCGGGAAGAAGTGCCGGGCCGCGCTCAGGCCATGCTGCACACAGCCATTGAAGCAGCAGGAAGCCTCGCAGAAACCGTGCAGGAGCGTGCCGGAAATCTGACAGAAGAGGCAGGTCACACGGCCGATCAGCGGCGCCAGCAGGCTGGACGCGTATTGAAGGCCACCAGCAAGGACCTGGGAGAAACTCTGCATAGTGTCCAGAAAACCGGGCTGGGAATTCTTACAGGGGTCCAGGAAGGTATACAGCACCTGTTCCATGATGCCGGAGACGACGTGGCGGCGGGGCGCAAGCGGGTCGAGCGGCGGCTGGCCCAGGCACGGCGCGAAGCCGAATATGAGCTGCGTCAAGGCGGAAAGAACTGGAAGCAGGCAAAACTGGAGCGTGCCGTGAACAAGCGAATTGCACCATTACACAAACAGACCCGCCGGGAACTTGCTCAGCTGGATAAGCAGGCCATGAAGCGTTACAAGGCCACTTCCGGGCATGGCGGCCTGGGCAGCGTGCTGACGACAGCTGCCCTGATCGGAACCGGAATCGTTGTGCTGGCCCGGGTTCCGACGGTACGCCAGAGCATCCTGCGTGCGGTGGAGGGCGTGAACCCGGAAGCAGCCCAGTCGTTACGTCGGATCAGCCGCAATGCACGCGACGTGATCGGATCCGCGTGGCTTGACAGCATCGAAGAAAATAAGCAGACGCCGGCACCGGGTGCGGCAGCTCCTACTCAGGCGGCCACGACGGGCGGCACCTGGGGGGCAGCGGTCGAGCCTGGTTCACCAGCTGCTGCCCGAACTCAAGCAGAGCAGCGGCAGGAGAGCACCGGCGATACCAAAGCCAGCGCCGCAGGCACAGGGGAACAAGCTGGGAAGAACGAAAAACAGAACAATTAAGCACCTGAATACCCGGAGGCGAGCCGATATGCTCGCCTTTTTTGATTTTCCACTGACAAGAAATTTGCATTGCTCAGTTGCCGTTTGTCCAGACACCTGGGACAAGGGGTTCCAAATCGTTGTTCCCAGACACGTGACAACACAAAAGTTGGCGTGGAACCGCTTCACGAGCGACAATATCTGAGTTTGAATTCACACCAAGTCCTGTCCAGAGTCAGCCCAGCGCTGTCCGGAGGTAATCGATGACTACACTTAATGCTCCTTTAGCCGATCTCGGTCTCAAAAATGTACGTATTCATCTGAACCCTGGCGTCGATCAGCTGTATGCCGATGCCATCCGTCTGGGCGAGGGAGTGCGGGCCGCGACTGGTCCGCTGGCGGTGAAAACAAACAAAACCGGCCGTAGCCCCAAAGACCGGTTTATCGTGGAAGATGACCTCACCCGCGACACGGTGTGGTGGGGAGGCTTTAACACTCCCATCTCGCCGGACATTTTTGACCGCCTGCTGACCAAAATGGTCGCCCACGCGGAGGGGAAGGAGCTGTTCGTTCAACAGGTCTACGCCGGCACCGACCCGAAGCACCGTATCGCCGTACGAATGGTCACCGAAATGGCGTACCACAGCCTGTTCATCCGCAATATGTTTGTTCGTCCCAGCCCTCAGGAGCTGGAAGACTTCCAAGCCGACTGGACGGTGCTCAATATCCCCAGTTTCAAGGCCGATCCAGCGACGGACGGCGTACGTAGCGACACCTTTATCATTGTCAATTTCACCAAAAAGATGATTATTGCTGGCGGTACCCAGTATGCCGGCGAAAACAAGAAAGGCATTTTCGGCGTGCTGAACTTCCTGCTCCCCGAACGGGGTGTCATGCCCATGCACTGCTCGGCCAATATTGGGGCAGATGGTGACACGGCCCTGTTCTTCGGCCTGAGTGGTACCGGTAAAACCACCCTGTCGGCTGACCCCACCCGCCGCCTGATTGGCGACGATGAGCACGGCTGGACCGACACCGGCGTCTTCAACTTCGAGGGCGGCTGCTATGCCAAGGTCATCAACCTGAACCCGGAAGCCGAGCCGGCGATCTACCGCACCACCGAAACCTACGGCACCGTGCTGGAAAACGTCGTGTTGCGCCAGGACGGCACACCCGACCTCGATGACGGCTCCCTGACCGAGAACACCCGCAGTGCCTACCCTATCGATCAGATCGACAACCGCCAGCCGGACGGAATGGGGGGTATTCCCAGGAACATCGTCTTTCTGACTGCTGACGCTTACGGCGTGCTGCCTCCCATCAGCCGCCTGAGTCCGGAACAGATGATGTACCAGTTCATCAGCGGCTTCACAGCCAAGATCCCCGGCACGGAAGACGGCGTTACCGAGCCCAGCCCGACCTTCAGCACCTGTTTCGGCGCCCCCTTTATGCCACGGCACCCCGGCGAATATGCCCGGCTCCTGGCGCAGAAGGTCGAGGCGAGCGGCGCGAAAGTCTGGCTGGTCAACACCGGATGGAGCGGCGGCATGTATGGCCAGGGCAAGCGCATGAGCCTCAAACACACCCGCGCCATGATCAACGCAGCGCTCAATGGCGAGCTTGATAGTGTTGCCTTTGAACGAGAGCCTTTCTTCCACCTGGAAATCCCCACCGAGGTTCCCGGGGTTCCCGCCGAGGTCCTGAACCCACGCGAGGCCTGGGCAGACAAGGCCGCCTACGACGAGACCGCGCGCAAGCTTGCCCGGATGTTCCGGGAGAACTTCAAGCGGTTTGAGGAAGGCGTGGACCCGGCCGTCACCGCCAGCATGCCCAATCCCGACGCCTGAGTTGCCAATGCAAGTGCCCCCGCACTGTCGGGGGCACTTGCATTTCTGCTGTCAGGCTGGTTCAGAGCGCCACTCGGTCTGTATCTGTAGCCAGAGGCCTCACTACCCCATGCCGGTGTCCAGCAGCAGCCGGGGACGGAACCGCAGCCCGTCGGCAGCGACCAGATAAGCCGGGATGCCTCCGACATGCCGCATGGCCCGCTCTGGAGACACCCCATGCAGATGCCCGTACACCACGAGATCCGGCCCGGCTGCCTCGATGACCTGCGTCAGCGGGTTGGGCGGGTATGGGGGTGATGCGGGCGGGTAGTGCAGCATCAGGATCAGGCGGTCACCGGGCTGACGTATGCGGCGCGCTGCTTCGACACTCAGGGCCAGGCGTTCAGCTTCACGGCGCAGGAGACGGTCATCCTCCTCGCCCAGCGGCTCATATCCGGGCGTAGTCCACCCCCGCGACCCACAGACCACCACCCGCCCGATGCGCACTGCATCGTTGTGTACGGCCAGCATGCCAGCTGGGAGCGCGGCACGCAGCTTAGAGGCGGTCGGCCACCAGTAGTCATGGTTGCCCCGGAGCAACACCTTGGTTCCGGGCAGTGCTGCCACCGGCGCGAGGTCTGTCATGGCATCCGGCAGCCGCATGGCCCAGGAAAGGTCTCCTGGAAGAAGAACCAGATCCTCAGGCCGCACCATCTCGCGCCACTGGGTAAAGATGGCGTCCGGGTGACCGGCCCACTGCGGCCCGAACACCGTCATGGGCTTGGGTGTCACAGTGGCCAGATGTAGGTCAGCAATGGCATAGACACGCATAGAACTCCAGAGCGGAAACGGGAACAGGCAAAAGCCTCCCGCGAAGGGAGGCCTTTTATCGTGGTCGGGGCGAGAGGATTCGAACCTCCGACCCCTTCGTCCCGAACGAAGTGCGCTACCAGGCTGCGCTACGCCCCGCCGAACCACGAACCAATCACGACCGGAAAACAGCTATGGATTGGCGCGACGGGTAGTTTACGCGCCCCTTCCGGACAGTGTCAAGCAAAGCGGCACCGTCGCTAGCTTTCCTCCTCAGGCACGTCAGACACGTCCAGGCCGGCCTGCGCCTGCTGCTCCCGAATTGCCGGCCAGATCAGTGCACCGGAATATCCCCTCCGGGCCAGAAAGGCGTAGGCACTGGCCGCAGCGTCCTTTTTTCGGGCAAACGAAGACCAGCGGCGCTCCAGCAGGTTGCGGATCTCCTGGGCTTCCGCCTGAGGATCGCGCGCAGCCACCGTATCTTCAATCAAGGTCTCCTCTACACCACGCCGCTTGAGGGTCTGCCTGACGCGGAAGGCGCCGATACCACGCCGGCTGTTTTCTGCGCGGGCCACCTGTGTGTCATCCTGATATCCCAGCTCACGCACACGTTCCAGGACTGCGGTCACAAGCGCTTCGTCCTCGCTGCGCCGCTCTAACTTGGCACGCAGTTCCGATGCTGTCATAGCCCTGGCGGCCAGTGCCCTGAGGGCGTAGGCCATCAGAGCCTCACGGGCCTCGTCCGGGGTTGGTGGGGTGCGGCGCTCTGGGCGGACGGGGTGTCCAGTGTCTGTACCTGGAGCCTCACCTTCTCCAGGCGTGCGGGCACGGCGGCGTGCACGATACATGGCCTCAGTATGCCGCTTGCACATGGCATGGACTGCCAGTATAGTTACGAGGTTGTCTATCCCCCACGGGTGGACAATCCGGTGCATCTACTGCTGAACAGATAGAAAGTACCGGCGCGCCGCGCATACCTCAGCGGACGCATCGAGTTCCCCGCCAGACCGGCGCCGGAACCGCCCCGACCACGACGGCAAGTCGTGTGAGCCGGGAGAACAAGGAGAAACAGCATGGCCCTTCGTCACAAATCCGCCCAGAAACGTCACCGCCAGAGCCTCAAGCGCCGCATGCTCAACCGCAGCCGCAAGAGCACCATCAAGACCTTCACCAAGCAGGCCGTCGCTGCTGCGACCACCGGTGAGAACCTGGCTGCTGCCCAGAGCAAGGCCGAAAGCCTGATCGACAAGGCCGCCAAGGGCAGCACCCTGCACAAGAACGCTGCAGCCCGTAAGAAGAGCCGTCTGGCCAAGGCCATCAACCGCGTCAAGGCTGCCCAGCAGAGCTGAAATCGTTTCAGGAAGAGGCGGAGAAACCGTATAGGTTTCTCCGCCTCTTCCTGTTCCAGATACTCAGGGGGCCCGTCCACCTCTGACTTCTTCCAGATCCAGGGTTCCACTGAACTTGTCCAGGTCCACCACAAGGCGGTAAGTTCCGGCTGCGCCCGATCCCATGATGTTCAGAGCCCACTTGCCCTTCGGACAGGACTGGCCGGCAATCTGTCCCCCTTTAGGGTCATAGAGGCGCACGACAGCCTGCCCGCTGCGCACCTGACACGAGCCTTTTACCCCCACCGACTGATCTGCCTCGATTGTCCTGAATGTGTAGGAATTCTGGCCGGTGGCGTTCCACATATAGGTGGGGGTAAGAGTGACGTAGCCGAAGCGCAATCCGGCAGTGAAATACACTGCGGCCACAACGGCAATCAGGACAAGCACGAGAAGGCGCATCGCCATCAGTGTACCGTAAGGCACAATCCGGAGCGAAAGACAAGGCACTTTGTTCAGCCGCCCAGGCTTTCATAGCAGGCGAGCCACCCCCTCTCTGATCAGATGAGGCTCAAGATGTCCGAAGGCCATAAGCACGGCGTGCGAGCGGACGGTAGTCCCTGCAGGTGACAGTGCGACGCCCCGACCCGCGGCATAAGCCACTGCCTCAGCAGATGTCATTTTACCCGGCAGACTGACATACACATGGAGTCCGGCACGAGCAGGGGTGGCGTGCCACTCAGGTAACGCCGCGCCAAGGGCATCGATAAGCACCTCATGCCGGTGACGCAACGTCTGCCGGGCCCGGCGCAGGTGACGCCCGTAGGCGCCAGAAGCAAGGATGTCTCCCAGGGCCAGCGCGTCAAGTACTCCTGGCACGCGGTCAGTTAGAGGACGCGTGCCTGCCAGCACACGTGTCACAGATTCCGGCGCCACCAGAAAACCACTTCGGGTCACCGGTGCCAGACTCTTGCTGAAGCTGCCCAGCAGGAGCACCCGGTGCGGTGCAAGCCCCTGCATCACGGCAGGCGGGCGGCCTGTGTGGTGCAGATCAGCAGCGTAGTCGTCTTCCAGAATAAATGCA
Organism: Deinococcus deserti VCD115; assembly: GCF_000020685.1. Lineage (NCBI taxonomy): Bacteria > Thermotogati > Deinococcota > Deinococci > Deinococcales > Deinococcaceae > Deinococcus > Deinococcus deserti. Next base: position 1,503,528 of record NC_012526.1, read on the forward strand.
CCGCTGTGCTCAGCCCAGTCGATCAGCGCCCGCTGGCGGGCAAACGGAAGGGTCACGGTGGTGGGGTACTGGCACCCGGGGGTGATGTAGAGCAGCGTGGCCCGTTCAGGCAACGCGGCGGGATCCAGCCCCAGGGGGTCCACCGGCACATCCACGACCTGGGCGCCCGTTGCCGCCAGAGCTGCCCAGGCACCGGGATAGGTCGGCGCCTCGATAGCGGCAGTCCGGCCCGGCTCCAGGAACACCCGGGCCAGGGCGTCCAGGGCTGACTGGGTACCTCCAGTCAGCATGACCATGCCGGGGGTCACCCGCGCACCCCGCTCGGCATTCAGATAGGCCGCCAGCGCACGGCGCGTTTCCAGTGGGCCCAGGGGATCGCGCAACACGTGTGATTCGGCGCTGCTGCGCCCGGCACGACGGGCCAGCGCCTGCATCCAGGCAGCTTCCGGATACAGCTCGGGGACCGGTTGACCCACCCGGAAGTCCACCGCGAAGTCGCCTCCCACGTCCTGCTCCTGACCCGCCAGGGCCCGTGCGGCCCAGGCACTCAGGGGCAGTGGAGCACTGTGTGGTTCCGGACCAGCAGACTGCAAGGGTGCGCTTACCCGCGTTCCGCTGCGCCCCTGGGCCGTGACGTAACCTTCCGTCTGCAGCTGTTCCAGGGCGTCCACCAGGGTGTTGCGTGACACGCCAAGCTGCGCTGCCAACACGCGGTGGCCAGGCAGACGGCTGCCTTCCGGCCAGTAGCCCTGGGTGACCGCCAGACGAAGCGTGCGGGCGACCCGGGCGTGCAGGGTCTCCCCCAGTTGTTCAGGCAACAGGTCGGGAACGCTCAGCGTTCGAACTCGCGCTCCAGCCATGCCGGGTTCCCACCCTCCTGTCTGAGAGCCTCGCCAGCCAGCCGCAGGTACAGGTCACGCGCTTCCTGAGCCTGCCCGGGCGACAGGCTGTACAAGGCGGGGTCAGAAAGCAGTTGGCGGATCAGTGGAAACACCGGCACATCTGCATGCAGCTGTCCATTGATGGTCACGTCGGCTGTCCATCTCAGGAGGTAGTCGAGTGCATAGGGGCCCGGCTCAAGCACACAGCCTCCGGGATAGGGAATGCGACTTGGACCGCGGAAGGTTACTGCAGGAGTCGACATATCAACAGCATGGCGCACCGACGCGCAAAGGCAATGAGGAGCCGAGCAGCAGCACGCTTGACTCGGTGATAAGAAGGGCGGATTCCGCCATAGAATCCGCCCACTACCGTCAGCAGTTCAGCCTACTGCAGGTGTGCCCATGGCCTCCAGCACGGCCCGCGTAAAGGTGCGGGTATCGGCTCGGCCACCCAGGTCACGGGTCGGATGCTCGCGCAGGGCCAGAGCTACCGCCCGGTCCACGACGTTCGCGGCGTCGCTGCGCTGCAGGCTGTGCCGCAGCATCATGCCCACACTCATAATGGCCGCTGCCGGATTGGCGATGCCCTGGCCAGCGATGTCAGGAGCACTGCCGTGAATCGGCTCGAACAGCCCTGGTCCATCACCCAGCGAAGCACTGGGCATCAGGCCGAGGCTGCCGGGAATGACAGCTGCAAGGTCCGACAGGATGTCTCCGAACAGGTTTTCCGTGACGATCACATCGTAGCGGGCCGGATCAGAAACAATCAGCATGGCCACGCTGTCCACGTATTCATGGTTCAGGTGAATGCTGCGGTACTCGCGGTCACGCAGGGCCTGGACGTCACGGCGCCACAGCTCCGAAACTTCCAGCACGTTGGCCTTATCCACGCTGGTGACCCGTCCCTTGCGCTGCTCAGCTGCCCAGAAGGCCACCTTGGCCACGCGCTCTACCTCGGCGGTGGTGTAGCGCATGGTGTTGTAGGCAGTGTCGCCTTCAATCTTGCGGTCTCCGTCGAAGTAAATGCCTCCCAGGAGTTCCCGCACGATCAGAATGTCCACGCCACGGGCCAGCTCAGGCTTGAGCGGGCTCAGGTGCTCCAGTCCCGGCTGAACCCGGACTGGGCGCAGGTTGGCATAACAGCCCAGCGCCTTACGCAGGGCCAGCAAACCGGACTCGGGGCGCAGATGACGGGGCAGGTTGTTCCAGGGGCTGGTGTGTGCCCCGCCTACAGTGCCCAGCAGCACAGCGTCTGCGTCCTGCAAGGCGTCGCGGGTCCGCTGCGGTAACGGATCGCCGTATGCGTCGTAGGCGCCGCCGCCAATGGCGTGCTCCTCAATAGTGATATCTGGAGCCACCTCACGCAGGACTTCTACTGCCGCGCTGGTCACTTCAGGGCCAATTCCGTCTCCGGGCAAGGTCACGATCTTAGGCATGGGCATTCTCCTTTCCGGGGTGGGGTTGAGCCGAGGAGGAGTCATCGGCCTCCGCAGGAACCTGGGCGCGCATGTACTCCAGCCAGCCACCGGCTTTCTGCACGTCCAGGGCAAACTGTGGCACCGGAACGAAGGTCAGGGTCTGCCCGGTGCGCAGGTTGGTAATGGTCCCACCTTTCAGGTCGAGGTTGGCCTCGTCACCGTCCTGAAAGGCCTCCACGATACCGTCGCATTCCAGCGCCAGAAAGCCGTTGTTGATGGAGTTGCGGTAATAGATTCTTGCGAAGTTCGGGGCGATGACCGCGCCCACACCTGCGCCGCGCAGCGCCCATACGGCGTGCTCCCGGCTGGACCCACAACCGAAGTCCGCCCCGGCCACGATGATGTCGCCGGGCTGAACGCGTTTGGCGAAGTCGCGGTCGTAATCCTCCATGGCGTAGGGAGCCAGTTCGGCTTCTATATCGGTGGTCAGGTGACGCGCAGGAATGATCTCGTCGGTGTTGATGTGGTCGCGGGCAAACACGTGCACTCTGGGCATGGGACTCCTTAAAGATTTCAGTTGGTGGTATTTCCAGCTGCGAAGGGCTGGAGTTCTTCGGGAACTTCCTCGTCGTACAGGTCGCGCCAGTGCGAGCCGTCGAAAGTGACTTCCGATTCCATAAAAGTCTGGGCCAGCGGGTCTGGATCACTCAGGGCGTCCAGAGGAATATCCAGGCGCACGGCCTGCGGCACCGGCAGCTCAGCGTCCTGGGGAATAGCGAGTTCGTGGTCGAACGTGGAGCGCAGCAGCTCACCCGTCCAGGCGGCCCAGGCGTCCTGGTTTCCTGCTCCGGTAGATTCACGCAGGTCGGTGCGCAGGTGCTCGGCATGCTCCTCGGGAATGACGCCGTCCTCCCATTCCACACGTCCATCGGCGTGCACCGTGACCGAGGCGGTTTCCACATCGAAGAACTGAGCCAGCTCCGGGTGAAGTGCATCTTCCTGAGCCTCGGCGTCCGGATCACCGTAGGGGTGCCACAGCTCACCGTCGAGCGAGAAGGTCGACTTTTCGATGTTGGGATGGAACTCGACATTCCCGTGGGTAGCAAAGGCAAGGCTGAGCGGCGAGTGCAGCGGCGCAGGCCGGCGCAGATCCAGCACGAGGCGACGCGCCACCGGAACCGGGCCTTCCTCGTCCTGCTGGAGCAGATCGTGGTGCGTACTTGCCCACAACTCCGGCGTGTCTCCATGGAATTCGCGCGCCACGCCTTCCAGCGCTTCGAGCAGGTCATCGGGCGGCTCCGGAGTCACGTCGATCCGCCCCTCGCCCCACTGCTCGATCAGGAACGTGGCCACGAGTTCTCCCTGCAGGTTCAGGGCCGGGTGCTGCAACAGGTATTCCAGTGCCCGGCGTGGATCGGTATGGGCCGGGAAGCTGTCCCACCGCTGACCATCGAAAGAATGCCGCTGTTCGCGCAGGCGGATGCTGCCTCCCTCAACCTGGAAGGACATGCCAGCGCCCTCGGTCGCCGTCTTTCCTAGCACCAGATCACCGCTGAAACGCCGCAGAGGCGGCACGGGAATACTCTGCACATCCTCGGCAGTCTCCAGAAAGCGGTCTGGCCGACCGGCCATCACATAGGACGTCCGGTACTCACTGTCCCAGGCGGCCCCGTAAGGCTGTGAGGCCTTCAGGGCACCTTCGATCAGTTCGCGCAGAGCGGCGTCCTCAGGTGCGCGGCTAAAGGTCACTGTACCTTCAGCGTCCATGTGCGCCTCGAAAGCGTGCACGTCAGGCATCAGGCCCAGTTGTTTGCGGCGTTTGGCTTCACCCATACGGTCAGTATCCCAGAGTCCGCAACGGTACCGGCCTCAGTCGGCGGCCACGCTGTTGTACTCACGCGGGTCACTGATGAAACCAGCCACCGCACTGGCCGCCACTGTCGCGGGGCTGGCGAGATAGATCTGCGCCGTGGGGTCTCCCATGCGACCCACGAAATTGCGGTTCGAGCTGGAGATGCATACGTCGTCCGGCCCCAGAACCCCGCTGTGCATGCCCAGGCAGGCGCCGCAGCTGGGGTAGCTCACGCTGGCCCCGGCATCCACGAAGATTTCCATGAGGCCTTCCTGCGCGGCCTGCTTCCAGATGGCCTGGGTAGCGGGAACCACGATCATCTGCACGCCGTCGGCGACCTTGCGTCCCTTGAGAATCCGGGCTACTTCACGCAGGTCACCAATCCGGCCGTTGGTGCAGCTCCCGACATAGGCGTGAGTTACAGCGATCCGGTCAGTGCCTGCCACCCGGCCATTGCTGGGAATGTGTGGGTAGGCCACGGTGGGCTCGACCGCGGAAGCGTCCACGTCAATAACGACCTTGTACTGTGCGTCCGCGTCACTCACGTACTCGGTGTACTCTCCGGGCTGCACTCCCCGCTGCTGCAGGTAGGCGCGGGTGGTGTCATCCACGGCGACGATTCCGGTCTTCCCACCGGCCTCAATGGCCATGTTGGTCAGGGTAAAGCGCCCTTCCATATCCAGCTGGTCGATGTAGTCCCCGACCCATTCCATGACCAGGTAGTTCGCGCCGTCCGCTCCGATGCGCTTGATCACTTCGAGGACGATGTCCTTGGGCGTGACTCCGGGCTGAGTCTGACCGCTGACCCGGATCAGCATGGTCTCAGGCACCTTGAACCAGACCTTGCCGGCGTAGATGGCTCCTGCCAGGTCGGTGCTGCCGACCCCGGTAGCGAACATGCCCAGGGCCCCCGCATTGCAGGTGTGGCTGTCACCACTGACCAGGGTCTGGCCAGGGCGAACAAGGCCCGTGTTTTCCAGCACCACGTGAGCGATTCCGCCGCGCCCCACATCATAGAAGTGCTTGATGCCTTTTTCCTGGACCCAGGACTTGAGCTTCTGGTACATCTTGGCGGCCTTGATGTTCATGGCAGGCACGCTGTGGTCGGGCACGGCCACGATCTGGTCCGGGTTGAAGACCTGATCCATACCGCGTTCCTCGAGCATCCGGAGTGCAGCGGGCGTGGTGATCTCGTGGCACAGCACCCAGTCGGTGGCACATTCGATCAGCTGTCCAGGAACAACCTGATCGTGCCCGCTGTGAGCTGCCAGGATTTTTTCTGCAATCGTCATTCCCATACTGGTGACCTTCCTTTATTTGGCGAGCGGGGCGTTCAGGAAAGCGCCCCCGAAACCTCTGGGCTTCGGGGGCACGTGCAGAACGCGGGGTCAGCGCTCAACGCCCCCAGCGAAGAAGAAGGCCCGCTTGGGCTTCCTTGTTCTGTATTGGCACGTCGAACATGACGGCAGTGTAGGCGTATGAATTCAGGCCGGAAGCGGGACGTGTAGACGGGTGGTCGTAGACCCCTGTTGCCACGGTGGTCATATTCGCTCGCATCGTTAAACATGGGAAATTAGAATGCTGAGGATTTATGAAGAAACTGCCTCTTTCTGCCTCAATGCTGGGTCTGACCGTTCTTCTTACTGCATGTCCTGGCCCCACGCCGCCCACGGAGATGACCCACTCGCTCACTGTTACGCTCTCGGGCGCTGCCAGTGCCCCCGTCAAAGTTATCAATACTTCGACTGGTGCCACAGTCTTCAACGACACGCTCGCGGGCAGCAAGACTTTCAATGGCCTCAAAGCGGGGAGTGTCCTTAGCGTCGAAGGGGGAGCAGTCAACAATTACACTACTCCTTCCACGCAAACCGTTACTTTGAATGCGGACAAGACTGTCACACTGGCCTATCAGCAATTGGCCGGAACCGCGCTCAACGCGTCCATGATGACCGGCCTCATTACGGGCACCGATCTTGCATTGGGCAGCGCCTACATCGGCAGCCCCCGCAGCGTGTTCTTTGGAAAGATCCAATTAAAAAATAACGCTATGAATTTTGACCTGAGTGCTCTGGTTCCCACTGCTGAGGACCTAAGGGGCAACCTCTATACAGAAGGTTGCACCGGCGCAAACAGTGAGCCCGCAGCTCGTACGTTGTACAACTCTAGTATTAACGTCTACGGCGTGCAGGGGGATCTTCTGGGCACTGTAGTTGAGAAGGTTATTGCCGGGGCGGACGCCACCAAATCAAGCCCGATCATCGTGCGACTTTACTCAGACCGTGCTTTCACCTTCACGGGAAGCTGCACACACAAGCTGGCGGATGGCAGTTCTTTCAAGGAATCCGTGGAGATCTCCGTTTCGAAAGGCTGGAACGCATTAGTATCCACTGTGAACGGAAACACGCTGGACCTTCGCAACGCCAGTGCGGATGACCGCATTCAGATGGCATTCGAAAGCGCGGCTCCAGGTGTTGCGGTATTGCTCGAGTCCGAGACAGTGCAGTTCACGACAGACAGTCCAGTCACTATCAATGCCGATATCGTCCAAGTTGGTGGTTACACCGGTACTGTTCACCTTTCTACAGATATCCCTGGACTATCCGTAGAACCTGCCACCATTACATTACCCAGCCCGCCAACCTTGCAGGGTCAGGCGGTACCGGATGAGGTCACCTTGGAGCGGCATAGCAGGTCGGGCCTGAAACCTCAGCAGGTCACAACCAAGCTCACTTTCAAGTACAGCGGCAACGATAACCTGACTTCACCGTTTAACATAATCGTTAAAGATGGGGCAAATAAGCAGGTTGGTAGTGGAGAAGGTAGGCTTGAAGTCACTCGTCCTGGCTTTACGCTTTACGCGTCCGGTTATAACCTTCTGCTTCCTCGAAGCAACTCCCTAAAATTTCCAGTCACGTTAAATGCAACACAGAACTTCACAGGCGAGGTCACATTAAGTGCCACAGGACTTCCAGCTGGAGTTACTGTCACCCCCACCACTGTGAAACTTTCTGGCTCTGCCTACACCGAACTCACGCTGACAAGTAATGCTTCTGCAGCGCCTGGCACTTACCCGATTACCCTAACGGCTAATGGGGGGGGCCGGAGCGCATCAACGAAGGTGGACTTGGTTATCCCAGAGCCCAGCGTTAACGTCAGCGTGGGTACCTACGCCGCCGACATTTCCCGCGAGGGTGAGGCAAGCATTTCGGTTAACGTTTCCAGCGTGCACGGGTTTGATGGGACAACCACTTTAACCCTTACAGACCTTCCTGCCGGCGTCACTGCTATGCCTGTTACCGCAAAGGTCACCCCCACGACCAGTACCACCGTCAAGATACCGGTCACGGCTGCTGCGAGTGCGAATCTCGGGACATACACTGTCAAGGTAACTACTCCTGATCTCGCAACGAATAGTCACAATGTGTCGTTCCAGCTGAGCATCATGCCTAAGCGCGTTCTGATTGGAAGCTCTGCCTCCAGCCTGACGCCTTCCGGTAGTGGTGTGTGGCTGGTTACAGGAAGCACGTACAACCAAAGCACAAACAAGACAGATACCACTGTGAGCCGGTACGTTGCCGGCAAGCTGTCCGCAAGCGCAATCCTGACGGACATGTCTTCGCCACGACTGCTGCCAAAAACAGACGGCAGCGTGTTGGCTATAGGTTATTACAGCGGTACTCAAGCTTTCTCCATCAGTTCCGCCGGTAACGCCACCGCCACCACACACCCGTTCACCAGTAACGATACAGTCGCTGGTTTTCCGGACGTTAAGGGGCGAATCTGGTTCGTTCAGCGGGCCTACACAGGCATCGGCGGCATGACCACCGCTCTGGCCCACTGGGACCCAGCCACCAGCACCGTCGTTCAAGTGGACACGGCGACAAACTATGGATACTCCCAGAGTGGGAAGTTCGTTGTTAGCCCCGACGGCGCAACCCTACTTTTCGTCCCGTCCTATTCAGGCAGCGCGAACAAAGTCGTCAAGATCAATGCCACCGACAGCACTATGAGTACACTTGATCTAGGTGCCACCGACAGCTTTGCTATCGACAAGGTAGGTACCATCTGGATGACGGACTACAACCATTTGAAGCGACTCAATGCTGATGGCAGCGTCACGACATTTACCAGCCTTACCCTTGATGGCGGTCAGCAGCTTATCGGTTTCGACAAAGGCACTTCGCACATACTCTGGGCCCGGAACTACAACGGAATTGTCAAAGTCGACACATCAGCTCTTTCCGCAACCAAGATTAGGCTCACTGGCGATATCTCAGGTGCCGTTACGATGGAGAACGGCGGCCTCAGTGTACTGACTTCAGAGTACACGGGCCAGAGCAGTAGCTACCTATCTATTTTGGAATAACACCTCAAAAAATTAAGCGCATCGGGGATAAGACATACCCGATGCGCTTCTTATATACTCGTCAATCCATTTTGATATCAAACACTGGGACAGGTGTCTTGTCACCGGCGTCGTCGGCTGAAGGCTGTGAGATGGATTCCTGAACTGCCAATGGTGACATCTGTACAGCTGAACCAGCGTCGGTCTGAGGGACTTTCGGCGGCACGATAGGCGTGCTTTCGTCGATGGGTTGATAAGGCTGCCCAGGTTTGACCCATTTCGTGCCCAGAATCGCTGGAGGCTGTGGGGCTCCCCCCGGAGCCGATGCCTGAGCCGGAGTCGCTGCAACAGCCGCCTGTTGCGCAGCCCGCAGAATGGCGTTCACTTCGGTGGTACTGAGCAGACCCTTATGCTCCAGGGTGCTCAGAATTCCTAGCGCCAGTCTCCGTATGTATTCGGCTTCCAAAAGGGGGTCTC